>JBBQGV010000026.1:0-66156 GCA_038323375.1 Chitinophagales bacterium | reverse complement strand
CCACCGGACTTCCCGCAATTGCTTTCAGTCGGCGCAATTGCCTTCGTCGGTCACGTAGCTTTGGCTACGCTCCCTTCTTGCGCCTTGTCCGCTGGAAAAATCCCCACGCCGAAAACGCGAACTTATTATTGCGATGTTCCTTATTGGAGAAGTTGCAATCGGTAAAAACAACATCATCATGGATGATGCGCATGGATTCTGTTTCAAAAGCCGTTCTTCTGTTGCAGATTCCCTGCGGGAATGACAAACCAATAATGTTTTAGGTCGAAACAGGCATAACGTAGCTCCGTCTTGCCATTTTCACCCCAAAATCGGCTGCAAGACCCCCAACTTCAAAAAACGACCGCTTACAAATTGATACCTACCCAAATGGGAGCCCTGCCCTACCGTTTCCTAATTGCATGAAAAATCAACAAACTATGACAGACAATGCGCCGTTTTAGGCAATAACGCTTTTGTTGATAAATCTTTCTGATATAAGTTTTCATTTAGGTAAGTCTGGTTGTCTGCATCAGCGCTTTTTCGGATTACAACAAACACCGGGTTGGTAGCACAACCCAATGGCATGGGAAGCACTCTTGTTTAATATTTTTTTACCGAAAACCGATTTAAGTACATGAGATTTTTAACCACCCTCCTGGGCGTACTGGGACTGCTATGCACAGTCTCCGCCCAGACCACTCCTGCAACTATCCAGCCATCCCAATTGGTATTGGATTACCGAAACAGCGGACAACCGCTCAACGAATTTTCCCTACTCAGCGCCACAACGGCCAAACGCGATCAAACCGACCTGCTCGATGCTGAACTCACCGAATATCAACTATTTGATCTGAATGCCGAAGTCCTGCAACAACTCGTCGCTGAATCGCCTGCGGGTTTCACCTTTGTTTTGCCTTCCGGAAAGGGGCAGCCGACTAAGATTGACCTCGTCCGGGTAAACGTCTTCAGCGACGGCCCGATGGTCAGGGAAAGCGGAACGAATGCCTTAGCGACCGTGGAAGAAGGGCTACATTACCGGGGCGTCATCCGCGGCGTGGAAGGTTCTGTGGCTGCACTCAGCTTTTTTGACGACGAAGTTATGGGGCTTATGGCCTCGCCTTCCGCCGGGAATCTGGTGTTGGGCAAAGTGGAAAGCGCCGAAAAAGACTTGCTGGGTCCTTATGTGCTCTACAGGGATTTTTCCCTGCGTCAACGGGGACAACAGTTCCTTTGCGGTACCCCCGACGACGGCCCGGCCTATACCCAGGAAGAGTTGACAGACAACCTCGAAAACCGGGCCACAGGCGATTGCGTCAAGATTTATTTCGAGGTGGACAACGACATTTTCTTGCAAAAGGGGAGCACGGCAGCGGCGACTGCGTACGTTACCGGCCTGTTCAACCAGGTTGCGGCCCTTTATGCGGCAGAAAGCGTCAACTTGGTCATTTCCGAAATTTACGTCTGGACAACGGTAAGCCCTTACCAGGGCACGAGCAGTTATAACCTGCTCACCCAGTTCCAGTCGGTTCGCACTACGTTCAACGGCAACCTCGCACAACTGCTGTCTTACAAAGCCAGTGGGGGGATCGCCGTACTCAACGGACTTTGCCATCCTTATTCGAATGCCCGCATGAGTTTTGCGAGCATCGCCACCACGTACAGCACAGTACCGACCTATTCCTGGACGGTGATGGTCGTAGCGCACGAACTGGGGCATCTGCTGGGTTCTCACCACACCCACGCCTGCGTCTGGAACGGCAACAACACCGCAATAGACGGCTGTGCCGGTGCGACAGAAGGTGGTTGTGCCAACCCCGGCATCCCTTCAGGCGGGGGCACAATCATGTCGTACTGCCATTTGACCAGCACGGGCATTAACCTGACCAAAGGATTCGGTCCGCAACCGGGTGCCGTCATCCGCAACCGCGTAGCTGCGTCAACCTGCACGCAGGTTTGCAGCACCGGTGGCGGTGGTGGTGGCGGCAATCCCCCCGCGCCAGCCTGCACCCTGAATACGGTTTACCTGACGCTGACGTTAGACGATTACGGCCCGGAAACGAGCTGGAAACTAAAAAACAGCGTAGATACCATCCTGTTTTCAGGAGGGCCTTATCCCAAAGGCATTGCGGGAACCGTCATCCGGGATACGTTCTGCCTGCCCAATGGTTGCTACAATTTTGCCATCATGGACAACTATGGCGACGGCATCTGCTGCAATTTTGGACAGGGCAGTTATTTGCTGAAAGACGCAACTGGCAACACGCTGGCGTCGGGCGGCAGTTTTGCGAGTGAGCAGATCACCGCCGTTTGCCTGCCGGTTCAACCGGGTGGTGGCGGCAATGCCAATTGCATCTCCATCAACAATTTCACCACGACGCCGATTTTGTCTTTTGGTGGCAATCAGGACGGCGGCAGCTATACCCTGATGAACAGCGGCACGGTGCTGCGCATCCAAAACAATGCCTGGAAAGCCATTGCGCTGCCCTACAACGTCAAGCCCAATACGGTTATCCAGTTCGACTTCGGCTCCACGATCGAAGGTGAAATTCACGGCATCGGTTTTGATGAAGACAACCTGATTTCCTTTAACCGCACGTTCAAGGTGCATGGCATCCAGACTTGGGGCATCAACAACTACGACAACTACCCGGGCGGAAGTGTCTGGAAAACCTACACCATTCCAATCGGGCAGTTCTATACCGGCAATTTCAACTACCTGTTTTTCGCCAGCGACCAGGATATTGCGCCTTACACCGGCAACTCTTTCTACCGGAACATCAAAATTTATGATGGTACGGTCTGCAACAACCTCGATGAAGGCGATACGACTGAAATGCTGCCCGAAAGCGGCCCGGTCGCTTTGTTGCTCTATCCCAATCCGGCGCAGGAATCGCTTCAGGTCAGGTTTAGCGTACCGGAAAGCGGCAACGCAACCAACCTCAGCATTTTTAATGCCACCGGACAATTGGTGGAAACCCGCAGCATCAGCACGCTGAAAGGGGAACAGCTCGAACAAATTGATGTGCGCAGCTTGCCGCAGGGCGCTTATTTCGTAAAAATAAGCAATGATCAGGGCGTTGCAAGCTCGAAGTTTACCGTAGTGAGATAGTGGCTGTCTTTAGCGTAGGATTAAGTTTTTAAGGTTCGGTTGCCAGGGGGATTTTGCCCTGGCAGATATCAAGAGGGCGCTGCCCCGTGACAAACGGGGCGGCGCCTTATTTTTTTGTAAAAAAAATTAGACTTGTTGCGACGGGATCATCGCGGGCGTAAAATGGCTCTTTTTCACCCACTCTTCGCCTTTTTTCGGTCACGTAGCCGGGCTATGTTCCCTCAAAAAGCCTTTGATTGGCTAAAAAATAGCTCATTTTTCCCACCACGCTGCCCCCATCGCAATAAGTCTATAAAAAAAACACCCCGGGAACTGTAAACGTCTGTATTCGATTCTACATAAACCTTCAGAAGTTCTTCAGAAAAGCTTTTCGATTTTTTCTCCTGCGAGCGACCCCGGAAAACTGCATCCAGGAACATTTAGACGATTTTTTTACTGGTTGCGGAGGCAAGCGCCTTTAGCTGCACCGGGCGGCAAAAGCTGTGCTTTGTACCGACGCGCACCGGTATTCAATTAACCTTTTTAAAAACTATTTCAATCATGCAAAACTCCATTAAAAGCCAAAGCAGCAACCTGTCTGCATTCCAAACCGCCGAGTTGGCTCAAGATCAATTGTTGACCCTCAAAGGAGGCGGTGACAACAGCGGTGGCTCACACGATATTATTGATTTTTAACGCTTCTGGCGTCATCGGAGGAGCTTTTTCAGCTCCTCCGCTTTTTCCATCAGCCAGTGCCGCATCATCATTTGAGACGATTTATTTTGCATGGCAAGGATGGTTTTTTCGAGTTTTTCAAGCGGATTTTTGACATTTGGTGCCCGCAGCCGGGCTAATTTCAGGGTATAATGGATAAAATCCTGATAGGCTTGCATACGGGATTGCGCCAGCCGGTTGTCCTTACTGTGCAGGTATTGGCGAAAGTTTTTTGAAAAATCAGTCAGCAACTGATCGTCTTTTTCGATCATTAAGTGGTATTCATAACAAATGCGCAACTGCAATGAGCGCACCCGCAGTTCATAATCGGGTTGCCCGTGCTGTATGTTAAGCAAAGCAGTCATGGCCTTTTGAAAGTATGAGCCTGCCTTGTTTTCGATTGTTTTTTTTCCCAGATTATAGTTCAAGTAAGCTTGAGCAAGTAAAACAGCATCCTTCCGTTCCTTCTCTTCAATGTTTGGACCGTTGGTCTCGATGAATGTTTCCGTCCAGTTAAAGTCGCCCACTGTAGCCCCGGTAATCGCGATACCCGTAAACACATGAACGTTCATGTTTCCCTGCTCCATGTACATACCAGCCTGCAATCCGTCTTTGTACAGATGGAACAGCAAGCTAAAAAAGCGAACATCCCCGGTAGCGGCGACCAGAATATTGATCTTGGAAATCAGCGCCTTGGAGGCGACATTGCGCTCAAATGTACCCATGTGCGGCGATGCCCGCTGGTAGCGTTCGTATACTTTTTCAATATCCTCGAAGACAAGTCCGGAAGCCGGCAGTTTGCAAATATGAATCAATACATCCGCCACCGGATTGTCCCTGACCTCAATTAGCTGGTTTATTTTACTGAGCGCTATTTCAATGAATTGCGAAGGATTTTTTTCGTTTAAGACCATTTCCCGCACTAAAAAGTCGCTTTGATAGGAGAGCATGCCGAGTGCAAACCAACTTTCAAAACTTCGAACCAATTGCTGGTACTGCTCTTCACCTGGTTTAAAATTCCCTTTTGTATCCGGATGAAAAAATAAATGGTGGTGAAGCGTGGCACACTCCCTGAAATATTCAATACTGCGTTCTTTTTTTTGTTCCAGTTTTCTCAGCCGGGCTAAAATTTCGGTTCGAAACTGCAAATAAGCATTGCGCTTTTGGTAGGCCCGAATCAACAACTGTCGCTTCAACCCTTCGTCTTCAGCCAATTCCGTTTCGATCAAAAAAGCTTCAATTTGTTGGCTTAGACGCGCCATCACATTGCGCAAACGGACATCGTTGTAGGCCGCTTTTTCTTTTGAAAACAAGTGCTCAAAGACCCGCTTTTTTTCGAATACGCTGGCTGGTTCGGTGCGATGCTTCAACAGGTATTCAAAAAGTGATTGAAGTTGTTGATGGCCATTTATGGCCAAATATTTTCTAAACGCAGCCAGATCTTGATCCGACAGCGCCTTGAATTGTTGCATCAGTTTGGTGCCATCCATGTTTGCTGTTTTTTTTGGGTAAAATCAAAGGTATTATTTAGGGAGGAGAGTTCAAAATCATTAAACTTGAATGTAAATTTTATAAAAAATATAAGCAACTAATAATCTTAATTTTAGTTGTTAAGTTATTGACAAAACATCCTTAACACGCTTTAAAAATGTTTGAAACAATGATACGTAATTCAATATTCTGGTTATTATTCAGCCTGCAACCCTATGTATCTTTATTTCTGTTAAAGAAAATCCATTTGAAAACAGTTTTTATAGCGGAGAGAAAATGTAGGAGACGCCTTAACCTCGGTGAATCCAGCCATTCGGGCATGTAAGTACAGTATGTGGTGATCTTGGCTTGCATGCCCGACTCTCAGCTACCGTTTGTTTCAGGTTTGTTGCTTCAAAAACAACCAAACCTGGTGTTTTCGCCTCTGGTTTATCCCCGTCAATCAACATGACAAACACAACAAACACCTCCGAATTTGCCCTTTTGAACATTTTTTAGACCCGTCCTACTTTTGTGGAGAAGCTTTGTTTTAAACGATAAGGCTTACCCGTGTCTGACACTAAATATCCCAAAAAGTATTCTGGTCAATTTGAATC
The DNA here is from genome assembly GCA_038323375.1 of Chitinophagales bacterium. Taxonomy (GTDB): domain Bacteria; phylum Bacteroidota; class Bacteroidia; order Chitinophagales; family Saprospiraceae; genus JABWAJ01. The sequence continues at coordinate 60,285 of JBBQGV010000026.1, read as the reverse complement.
AAGCCGTTCTGTATCGCATAAACGGCCAACCCCGCAGTATTGCGACAACCGAGTTTTGACAGCAGGTTGTTGCGATGGCCGTCTACGGTACGGGCGCTAATGAACAGCTTCTCTGCTATTTCTGGGGTGGTGCATTGCTGACAAATCAGCTGCAGGACTTCCTTTTCCCTCGAAGTGAGTTCCACGTCAAAACTGCTGCGGGGTTTTACGGCATTTTTGTTCACTAAGTTTTCACGAATGACTTCGAGTACTAAGTTATTGTAGTGAAAGCCTTTGGCATGCACAGCCCGGATGGTATCAGCAACTTCTGCCGGGTCGGAATTTTTGGCTAAATAAGAACCCGCGCCGATTTCGATCATGTTGATGACAAAAGCTTTACTCACATGCGCCGACAGCACAATGATGGAAATGGAAGGAAAGCGCTCGCGAATGATTTTGGCCGTTTCGATGCCATTGAGCACCGGCATTTTTAAATCGAGCAGCAAAACATCGGGCAATTCGGATGCCGATTGGATTTTGTCTAACAAATCCTGTCCGTGCTCCGCTTCGATCATAATCTGAAAGTCGGAATAATCTTCCAGAATCAACTTCATGCCTTTGCGGAAAAGCGCTTCGTCATCCGTTAGGGCAATCCGTATGGTAGATTCGTTCATGTTGTAAACTTATTATAAGGAGTGTGTCGTAAATAACTTATCTGTTTGTGCGGTGGCTTTTTCCATCATGCGTCGTTGCTTCGTCAGTCGCATAGCTTTGGCTATGCTCCTTTCTCGCGCCTTGCCTGATGGAAAAATCCCCTCGCCGAATTCAACTAACTTATTTACGCCACGCTCCTAGGTGAAGTCATGGTAAATTCAAATCCGTTGCCAAGACTGGAATTCACCTGGAATGAAGCCCCGATAATCCTCACCCGGCTCTCAATGTTGCGCAGGCCGAGTCCTTTTTTTACCATTTGGTTCACATCAACCCCCTTTCCATTGTCGCGATATTGCAATCCGATGCCCTGATCAGCGCGAAAAATCCGGATCTCAATTTCGGTGGCTTTTCCATGGCGCAGGGAGTTGCTGATTAATTCCTGAATGATTCGGAACAGGTTGAGTTCCGTCGTGGCGTCGCCAATTTCTTCCCGGGTTACTTCCCAGGTGAAATCAACCCGCGCCTCGCCCGACTGGCTCACGTGCTGGCTCAGTTCCTTAACGGCCTCAATCAACCCGAAATCTTCGAGCGTGGGCGGCATCAGTTCGTGCGAAATGCGGCGCGTTGTGTCTATCGTATTGGCAATAAGCGAATTAATGTCTTTTATCGTCAGGTCGTAATCGTTCGTTTGGGGTTCCATTTTGCGCAGCCGGTGCATGTTCAGGTGCAGCACATTGAGCTTGGAGCCGATCTCGTCGTGCAGGTCAGAGGCAATCCGGCGGCGTTCTTCTTCCTGAACGAGCAGGTTTTTTTGGAGTAATTCCTGCTGGTATTGCAATTCAATCTGCTGGTTGTGCATTTGCTGGCGCAAAATTTGTTTCTGTGCGCGGTTGAAATACCACACAAAAGCAAATGCCAGAGCAACCATGATCAAGATTCCAACACTCATCAGAAAGATAATTTGGGACGCCTGAAAGCCACTCTCCATAAACTAATCAATACTAAAACGTGAAAGAGAAAATTTAACAAGGCATTGAAAATCCAAAAGCTGCTGTAAATTAAACTATTCCCGATGAAAATATTGCTAAACATGAAGATAAAGAGGCTTCCACAATAATAAATTAATACGGCAGAATTAATCAGCCGAAGCGACCAGCCTTCCTGCGTTTTAAAATTAGACGCTTCGGGGAGTTGAAAGAAGAACAAAATGGCATAGATGATCACAATGACCTGTACCAGCGTTTTGGCATAGCTGTTGAAGATGTAAATATTTTGCAAAAAAGCAGTGTTGAGCAGGATTAACAGGGACACCATCACTAAAAAAGCGGCAAAGTACTTCCGGAAAATGAAGTGCGTTGGCAGCAAACTTCGATAAAAAAAGGACAACAACAGGAACTCTCCCACGGTATAAACATGCAACAATGGCAGGTTGTTGGCACCTTTAAAGTAATAAATAACAGTGCGCGCACTTAATTCAATGGCCAGGTTGAAGATCAAAAAGTAACCCAGTATTTGAAGCGGTCTGGAAAAAGTTGTTTGCTTTAAAAGCCAGACAACGCAGGAAACCGCAAGGCAAAGTAACGGAAAAGCCGACACGAGCATCAGCCGTTGGTGATCAGACATGTTTGTTTTTTTGCACTATGGATAAACTATGAATAGAATCCCTGCGTTTTCTGCACCAAGTCTAATATTTATCTATCCAAATTGTCTTCGGGGCAAGCATTCGGGCATGGCGCTGTAAAATCGTAATAACTCCAGCTTCCTCCGCTGTTTGGTTCTCCAGCAAAAACAAGTTCGGGGACAAAAGTCTGTGTCGTCGCATTGTACTTGATGGCCAGCATCGCCCACACCTTGGGATCAGGGCCTAAGTAATTCAACATCGAATCGAGTTCCAGGCGTGGGATCTGAAAACCATAAACCAAAAAGGCAGTATCCTGAGCAATATCTGAGTTTTGGAGCACTTCCACCATCTCATTCCGCTGGGTTGCCCAGCGCACCATCCAGGTCTGGGCAGAGTCGGCAGAAATCTGAAAAGCAGGTAGTTTACCGCTGCCAGCAGCAGTTGAAGATTCGGTTTTGGCCAAAGCAGTTTCGTTGGCCGAATTGTTGCATGCAAACACGCCCAGGAAGAGAACAGGGAGCGTAACAAAGAAGGGTAATAACTTTTTCATCATGAAGGTATTTTATTTCGCCCTAATTTAAGCCTTCCTGCTTCTCTTTCAAAGCCTCCTTCCTGTTCATGAGAAAAACAGGTAAAAATACGGGGTAGGTCACTCCGTAAAATTGCGCGGACGGGGGGGCAATAACACCTGATTTTAAAAATGGGTTTTTATACGCTGCCCTATTTCATGCAACGGGATGATCTTTGTGTCATCATTTATTGAATACGGCAGATTTTCTGCCCCAATGATGGAGAGGTTGCGACAATGCAAGGGGTAGTAATGGTCGCAGCTCTCGCCATCATTGGGGCAGAAAATATTCTGCCCATAGCGTTGACATGTTTTCGGTAAAAAATTAAATAAATCCGTGTCGGTATGGACTTGAATACTCCACAATGAAGAGATTCAAAAACTATGAACGCAAACACATTTACGCAGCCAGCCGGCACGGAATTTTTTTATTAGGGTAGAAGATTAGGGTAGAAGATTAGGGTAGAAGATTTTCTACCCCAACTAACTAAACTCCAGTAAATATTACATTTCTCAGTTATCCTGGCGCAAATTTGCCCAGGACTAGTCCACCAGTTTTTGAGTGTGGTGCGCAGACCAAAGCATCGTGTCTGCGCTTTTTTTTTGTTTAATGCGACACCACAAAAGTAACCCGACGCTCATCCCGGCCTCTGTTGTCGTAGACCGTACAGAAATATACCCCTGCGGGCCACTGCGTAGTATTGATTGACAGGCGTTGCCCGGCACGCTCCCGGATTTCCTCATCGAACATCACCTTGCCTTCCGCATTCCACACCTGGAGTTTCCCAACAATACCCGGCGGTAGCTGGATATACGCCACCCCATCCGCCGGATTTGGAAAGACCTTGATCTTTTCATCCTGCCGTTCCGGTTCTTTATCCGCTGTGGAAATGCCCAGCGTATCGCATGGGCTGCCCGGCAGGTCGTAGAGTCGAAAATGGGGGAAATTGGGCGCAGCAAAGACATGAAAAGTAGGCAGGCAGATGCCGTGCTGTTCCAGGTTACAGGCTGTGCCCGGTTGGTTGGGGTTGTGGATGACATGCAAGCGGTTGACCCCATTGGTTGAAGTAATGTAAATTTTTCCGACGGGCGCCAGCATGTGTTGAAAAAAGGTTGTGGCAAAAGGCGAACGAAAACCGTCGTAAACGGCAATAAGTTGGCGCGATGCTGCGATATTACCCGCCTGGAGGTCGTATTGATAAAACCTTTTACTCAAAGATGCATACAAATAGCGCCCGTTGGGTGAAACAGAAACGCCTGCGCCGGTGGTGGCGGTAATCGTATCCCCCACAAAACTCATTACAACGGGGTTGTACAATTCCCCGGTGCAGCGGTCGAAGTCGAAAATATGGATGCCATTGGTCGGGTTCACCCGGATGTACTTGCTGCCGTCGGGCGAAAAAATGGCCTGACCGCTCCAGTATCCGGCGTTCCAGGCCACCCCGGTTTGCTGTTCAAAAGGACCTTCTATGCCATAAGGAGACAGCAAAAAAAGAAAATGTTTATTGCTGCTCACTTTTAGCACCACAACCCGCCAATCGCGGCCATTGCCGTGCCGAACCGCTTGCAGTTGATGCACAAAGTTGTCCTGAAACAACAAAGTGTTTTTTTCGGTTACTTCCCCTAAGCCATTGTCCCCGGCAGCATTTACGATGGAATACATCAGTAATGTAGAGTTGATCGTTCCTGCGTAGATGGAATAAGTAATAAATAGAGTCATTCCCGGGAATAGGAGGTGCAATTAAGCCTTGACCATAGGGATAACCCGTAGAACAGTACGAATTATAAACATACCCAGGATTAATTGTATCGCCATTTAGCATGACTTCATGTTCCCGGTTGATGATTTCGCATCCATTGGTATAAAAGATCAATTCACCTAATTTGTTAGATATGGTGCTTACAGGAGTAAAGTTAAAATCAAAAGGAAGTTCAACATAAGAGATATCAATTGGTTGATAATGAAAATTCAATATCGAACCTCCAAAGGTATCTTCAGGGATATTGGGGTCGTATCCGAATGGCCAGATGTAGTCATATTTATCCTCTTGCGCATTTGAAACTTGTGTGGTAAAAACCAGAAGAAGTATTAATAATAGCTTCGATGAATACATGGCAGTATATTAAAAGAATACCTTTCTGTAGCACGACTCCAACTTGAAGCCGCTAACAGAAAAGTGTTCTGGTTAGCAAAGAAAATTAATGGGTTACAACAAGGGAAAATCTGCGATTCGGCAGGTGGGTGCTGTTGTTGTAAATACTACAAAAATAGGAGCCCGCAGGCCAATTTTTGGTATCAATATTCAGCGTTTGTCCGGTTTGTTCGCCTATTTCAAATGCACACATCGTCTTGCCATCAGCGTTGCGGATGTTTAGGTTTCCTAAAGCCCCTTTTGGTAGGCGGATAAACAAATTTCCATCCGCAGGATTCGGATAAGCAGTAAACTCATCTGCGGCTGCTTCCACTACTTCCGGACGAAATACTCCTAAGTGTTCGCTTGGTACTTCTTCACCGGTAAAGTAGGCGGTTCGCTCGCAAGGAGGCAACAAATTACGGGCAAGGAGCACCGCGCTGCCCGAAGTGTCCGGCGATTGCAGGGTAGCGATATCCACCATGTCTTCATAGTCCATAGTCGTTGCCGTTCCCAAAGCCAGCTTGATGAGGTAATTATTGAGCGCTTTGTAGTTTTGTTCGTAGATGTACGTCACTGTGATGGTATCATTGAAATCTTTCAGATCCTGAAAATCAACCATACGCGCTGTGGCTAAGTCATCTTTCCAGCCCTGTTCCTCTTCCATGAGATCGTACAGCGATTCGAATAAGGATTGTTTGGTATTGAGGAAGTTCGTATCAATGCTGCCTGTCGTCGTGTCCAAGGCCGTCGTATAGCCATTTTCCAAGACAAGGAGGGTGTCTATCAGCAATCCCATATCTTCATGGATTTCGTCTATGTCTTCCTGCTCACCTGAATCCGGCATCATGGCCTGCCTCAATCCGTGCAGGCTGTAGGACAAAGCACCAGCAGAAGTCGTGGTCGCATTGGTATTGTAAAAACTCAATGCATTGATGTTTCCCAACAGGTCGGGGTTGTCCCGCAAAGTCAGCATCAGGGCGTACTCCATTTCCCAGTCGGCCAAAGAAGTTTCTGTATAATCGCCGACGTTGCCGGTGGCGGTTTCTTCCTGAAGGAAAGTGAGGTCTTCAATGATTGTGTCGGCGTTCAGACTGGTAACGAGTAGCATCAGCAGTAGCGTTGGTATTGTTTGGAGTGGATTTACCCCTCCACCCTATAACAATACATTACCAAATTAAAATAATCCCCTTTGAACATTTTTGAAGTCATTGTAAAAATATTTAATAATGTGAACAAATCAAGTCCATGCCGCGCCGTGGGGCAGCTAAGCACAACCGACGCTAATGCTGTGTGCGTGGTCAGATATTTATGTTTGTTCAAAATAAATATAGCCGCCTGTTTCAAAGCAAAAACAGGCGATTACAAGAGGCAGGTATACATTAGAGTCCATAAACTATAACTTTCTAATGAAGATAAAAAATATTTTTTCAGCAAAAGTCAGGATGCTGACATCAATAAAAAGCAAAAGCATGAAATTCATTTAGTTCATTGTCCGGGCTTTAGTAGCCATGTAAAATCCCACTAAGAAGGCGCGAAGTGCCCGGGAACAGTCCTTGCGGACTCCTTTATTACACAGAGTTTCACGAAGTAAAAAAAGAGTCTCACAGAGGGCTTAACTCCGCGAGACTCTTTTTTTACTTCGTGAAACTCCGTATCATCCGCTCATGCGGCATACAAAAACATAGATCAGGTTAAGCCGCATGCGGTTGCTCTGCCACTGCCAATCGAAGTCGAAACGAACGCAGTTATCAGACTCTAAAAACAAACCCCAATCAATACAACGGATTCTGCGTCAGCAACCCATTGCTCAAATCTATTTCCTCCTGCGGAATCGGGAACAATTCGTGTTTCCCGGCAACGAAGGCTTTGCCGGCCGCCTGCATGACTGGTGCCAGACGCCCCTGGCGCTTCAGATCAAACCAACGATGTTGCTCCATAGCCAGTTCTACGCGGCGTTCCTGCCAGATCCGCTGGCGCAGCAGATCCTTGTCGGTAACCGTTATATTCGGCAAAATAAACGGATTGGCACCGCGCGCGCGGGCACGCACCTGGTTCACCAACGTGAGTGCATCCTGTGGTTTTCCGTTTTCATTCATCGCCTCGGCTGCCATCAGCAACACATCGGCATAGCGCAGGATGCGAATATTACCGCCCCCCCAGCCATTGTTGCCGTTGATGGGTTGCGGCGCCCAGGCCTTCTGGTTGAAGCGCTCGTTGATGATTTCCGGAGAGTCCTCAACAACGGCTGAGCCATCAGGCAAAACTTCCCCCACATACAGGATGGTCGCTTCGCGGCGCGGATCGGTGCCTTCAAAAGCGGCAACTAAATTATCCGACGGGCGATTGAATCCCCAGCCGAGGTTTGGCGTACCGCGCACGCCCTGTACTTCATTGTATTGAGAACCACCCAACCCCTGGGGATCGGAAGTGGTTTGCACTTCAAAAACCGTTTCGGCAGAGTTTTCGCCTTCCGGCGTAAACAATTTGGCGTAGTTGGGATACAGGGCATATTTCCCTGAATTGATGACCGCTGTGGCGTATTGTTCCGTTTTTTGAGAATCGCCCAAAGTCAAATAAACCCTGGCCAATAGGCCATTGGCCGCGCCTTTGGTGGCCCGACCAACTTCAGCGGCAGGATAGGTCTCGGGTAAGGCAGCGGCAGCGGCTTCAAGGTCTGCGATGATTTGTGCATAAACCTCCGCCTGGGGCTTCCGGAGTTGCTCAAATTCACTGGGCAACAGCGGTTTGGTAATCAGCGGCAGGTCGCCGAACCAGCGCACCATGTTGAAATAATAATAGGCGCGCAAAAACTGGCATTCTCCAATCAACCTGGCCTTGAGGGCTTCGTCCATTTCAATAGCCGGAATGCGTTCAATGGCTGTGTTCGCACGGTAAATGCCGCGGTAGTAGCCATTCCAGACCGCTGCCATAGCCAGGTTGCCTGCACTGTAGGTGAGGTTATCAATTTCGAGCAGAAAATTGGCATCCGTCGGCGTGCTGCCTTTGTCGGAGTCGTCCGAGACGATGTCGGTCATGCCCACATAACTAAATACGTGTACTTCCCAGCGGCGCAACATGTTGTAAACCGCATTGGTCGCTTCAATGGCCTGTTCAGGCGTTTGGAAGAACGCCTCGTCGGTCAGGAGATTCAGCGGCTCTTTTTGCAAAAAATCTTCATTACAGCTTGTTGCTGCAACGACCAAAATGCCACTCAGAATTATTTTTGATAAAAACTGTTTCATGACTTTTGTTTTTAAAAAGTAATTGACCTCTAATCAAAATGATGCGTTCAATCCAAACGTGTAAACCTTCGAAATCGGGTATACAGCCCGGTCAATGCCGGATTCAAACCCGGATTCGTTTACAATTTCCGGCGTATAACCCGTGTATTTCGTCCACATTTTCAGGTTCGTGCCCGCTACAAAAACCCGAAGGCTTGTCAGGCGGATTTTTTGCAACACCGATTGCGGCAGGCTATAGCTCAGTTGCAGGTTGCGGAGGGCGAGAAAAGAACCGTCTTCCACAAAACGCGAAGAGAACTGATAATTGTGGCCGCTGTTGGTCACCCGTGGTTCTGTGTTGCTCGTGCCTTCGCCGATCCAGCGGTCGAGGTATCCGCGCTCGAAATTGGGCGTATTGAATCGGGCCATTTTTTTGGAATTGATGATTTCGTTGCCTGCCTGGCCGGTAAAATCTACGGACAGGTCGAAGCCCTTCCAATCTGCGCCAACGCTAAACCCAAAGGTATAGTCGGGGATGGAGTTGCCCAATACAATTCGGTCTTTGTCGGTGATAATCCCATCGTCGTTCTGGTCTTTAAAAATCAGGTCACCCGGCTTTTCCGAACCTTCTTTGGCAAAATTTGCCAGATCGCCTTCGTTCTGAAAAATGCCGATCACTTCATACCCGTAGAACGACCCCACCGGCAAACCAGCCCGCGTAATGGTGCCTAACTGTCCGCCAAGTCCAAGGCCGCCAGCAAAAAACTGCTCTTCGCCGTTACTCAGGCGCAGGACTTCATTGTCAATGGACGACCCCACCAGCGATGCGCGGTAGCCAAAAGCGCCTTTATTATCGCGCCAGGTGAGCGCCAGGTCTATCCCCTTGTTGCTCACCTGGGCCGCGTTGATGAGTGGCGGCGCTTCCAGCCCGATGTACAATGGAATCGGTACCCGCCACAGGATGTCTTCCGTGGTTCGGTTGTAATAGTCAATTTCTGCAGTCAGCTTGTTTTTGAAGAAGCCCATTTCAAGGCCGATATTCGACTGCGTGGTGCTTTCCCACTGAAGATCAGGGTTGGAAAGGGTCAGCGGCAACGCGCCCGTTTGCAGGTTTTCACCCGTACCGAATACGCCCCAAAGTCCGGTGGCAATCACAGCAGCGCTTTCGTAGTTGCCAATGCGGTCATTGCCGGTTTGGCCCCAGCCTGCGCGCAGTTTCAGCGTGCTGAACAGGTTCTGGTTTTCCATGAACGCTTCTTCCGTAATGCGCCAGCCCAGCGAAAACGATGGAAAATAGCCGTAGCGGTTGTTTTTGCCAAACCGCGAAGAGCCATCTGCACGGAACGACGCCGTGAGCAGGTATTTCTGAAACAGGGTCGTATTCACCCGAAACAGGTAGGACAAAATGCTCCAGGAGCTGGCGCCGTTGAACACATTCCGGCTGTCTAATTCTGAAAAATTGATGAAGCGCAACGCCTCATTTTCGTATTGCAACCCCTGTACAGAAGCGCCAAAAAAATCACTGTCGTCGTTCTGGGAGGTGACCCCGCCCAACACGGTCAGATTGAGGTTATCGCCCCATTCCTTTTGGAACGTAACGGTGTTTTCCCAGAGCCAGTTGGTAGATTCCGCCCTCGAAATCGTGAGGCCGTTGACTAAGCGCTGCTGCTGAGCAGAAACCACAAAAGTTGGCGAAAAGCTTTCAAAATCTTCCCGATAGACGTTGATGCCAAAGCTGCTCCGGAATGTAAAATGTTTCAGGACGGTCAGATCGGCGTAAACGTTGCCCAGCAGGCGAACCCCGTTGCGCAGGTTGTCATTTTCATAAAACAACTGAGCCAGCGGGTTGCCAACCGAAGAACGGATTGAGGTGTTGCCATACACCCCATCTACAAAACCAACTACCGTGGGATCGGCGCGATAGGTATTACCCGTTACATCCGGCACCGTTGTTTCTTTGGTGTTGATGAACGCGATGTTGTGGCCAATTCTCAGTGCTGATTTCACATTGTATTCGTTGTTGGCGCGCACCGTCAGACGGCGGTAGCGCGATCCTTCCAGGATTCCTTCTTGGTCAAAATAATCGCCACTGATGCTGTACGACATCTTTTCGGTAGCGCCGCTGAACGCGATGTTGTAGTTCTGAATGGGCGCAACCTGATAAATTTCCTTTTGCCAGTCGGTGCCTTCGCCCAACGAAGCCGGGTCGGGAAACGTTGGCGCACCGCCTACCTCATTTTGAATGATTTCATTCGTGAGGGTAGCGTATTCTGTGGCGTTGGTCAGTTCGATGGTTTTGGCGACTTCCTGAAAACCCTGGTAGGTTGAAAAAGAAATCCGTGAAGCCTGTCCGATTTTTCCGCGTTTGGTGGAAACCAGCACGACCCCGTTGGCACCGCGAGCGCCGTAGATGGCCGTTGCAGAAGCGTCTTTCAATACGTTGATGTTTTCGATGTCGTTGGAATTGAGGAAGTTGATGTCATCCACAATCAAGCCGTCCACTACGTAAAGTGGCCGGGCATCGTTCAGGGTTCCTACCCCGCGGATGCGCACGACCGCGCCGTCGCCGGGGCGCCCGGAAGCCGTCACCACCTGTACGCCAGCCATTTTCCCCTGAAGGGCTTGCTGCACCGAAGCGGTCGGGAGCTTAGCTAAGTCGTCCCCTTTTACGGTCGAAACCGCGCCGGTGAGGTCTTGTTTGCGCTGCGTGCCGTACCCCACTACGACGATCTGTTCCAGCATTTGCGCCGATTCGTCAAGTGCGAGGTCAATGACGCTTCGGTTGCCTAAAGTTTCTTCTATGGAAGCATAACCGGTGTAGGAAAAAACCAGCACCGCTTCCGGCCCCGACACCGTCACTTCGTAGTTGCCATCCAGATCAGTAATGGTACCATTACCCGTGTTTTTTTCCAGAATATTCACGCCGATCAGCGGTTCGCTCCCGGTTTTATCGGTCACTTTGCCCCTCACTTTTACCTGAGCATCGGCAAAACCGACCAACCCCAAGGCCAACAACGCCATCAGCATCGCTTTGCGCCAGGAAGATGATTTGAATGTGTTAAGGTAGCCCATTAGGTATGTTTTTAAAGTTATGAAAGGAGAACTCTTTATTCAACTAATTTCACCCGTACAGAAAGCTTCGCATCCGAATCGCCACCTACAAAAAAGTCGAAATCGCCGGCTTCAGCCCGGAAACGCATTTTCTGGTTGTAGAAAGCTAAGTCTTTTGCAGTCAACTTAAAAACCAACTCTTTCGATTCGCCTGCTTTTAGGGAAACTTTCTGGAAGCCTTTCAATTCGCGCACCGGTCGCGTTACGCTGCCGACTAAGTCGCGCACATACAACTGTGCGACTTCTTCGCCGTCGCGGTTACCCGTGTTTTTCAGGGTCACCCGCACTTCCAGCGTTTCGCCGTAGCGGAACTCCGCTGCGGAAGTTTTTAGCCCGGAATAGCTGAACGTGGTGTAGCTCAAGCCGTAGCCGAACGGGTACTGCGGCGTGTTTGGCACGTCTAAGTACTTACTTGTGTATTTGTTATTGGCATCGAAAGGGCGGCCGGTATTTTTCATGTTGTAAAAAATCGGAATCTGTCCCACATTTCGCGGGAAGGTCATGGGCAATTTGCCCGACGGGTTGTAATCGCCAAACAACACATCGGCGATGGCATTGCCTGCCTGCGTGCCCAGAAACCAGGTTTCCAGAATCGCGGGCGCATTGTCCGCAATCCAGGGAATGGCCAGCGGCCTGCCGTTCATGAGCACCACCACAACCGGTTTTCCGGTAGCCACGAGTTCGCGAATCAGGTCTTCCTGAACGCCGGGGAGTCCAATGTTGGAACGGCTCGCCGCTTCGCCTGACATACCGGCTTCTTCCCCAACCGCCACAACGATCACGTCAGCAGATTTGGCCACAGCCAGCGCCGCTTTGAAGCCGCTTTTATCGGCCTTGTTGATGTCGCAGCCTTTTGAGAACGTGATTTTAGCTGCATTGCCGAGTTTGGCACGAACGCCTTCCAGCAAGCTGACGCATTGTTTGGAATCGCCTGCTGCCGACCAGGAACCGATCAGTTCGCTTTTGTTATCCGCCAGCGGGCCAATGAGGGCAATACTTTTCGCCGATTTGGACAGCGGAAGCGTGTTTTTATCATTTTTTAACAACACAATGGATTTGCGGGCAACATCTCTGGCAGCTTCCAGGTGCGCCGGTGCCATAATGGTGCGCTTTTCGCGATCGGTATCGCTGAAGCGGTAAGGATCATCAAAAAGACCGAGCATAAACTTGATGCGCAAAATGCGCCGAACGCTATTGTCTACCATAGATTCCGGTACACGGCCTTCTTTCACCAAATTGGCTAAGTGATTATAAAAAACAGCGCCCTGCATATCCATATCCACCCCTGCCAGCACCGACAATTCGCCGGCTTCTTTTTCATTGGCCACAACCCCGTGCGGCACCATTTCATTGATGGAGGTATAATCAGTGACCACAAAACCAGGGAATCCCCATTCGTTGCGAAGGATGTCGGTGAGCAAAAATTTATTGCCGCTTGCGGGCACACCGTCCAATTCGTTGAACGAAGTCATAAAAGTCCAGGCACCGGCATCAGCAGCCGCTTTGAAAGGCGGGAGGTACACATCTCGCAACACCCGTTCGGACATATCCACTGTATGGTAATCGCGGCCCGATTGTGCAGCGCCGTAAGCAGCGTAGTGTTTGGCGCAGGCGAGTACGGCATCGGCGTTTTCGTAACCTTTGCCCTGAAAACCATTCACCCGTGCTTTGGCAATAGCGGAACCAAGGTAGGTGTCTTCGCCGGCGCCTTCGCATACGCGTCCCCAGCGTGGGTCGCGCGCAACGTCTACCATCGGAGCAAAAGTCCAGTGCAAACCGGAGACGGCAGCTTCGAGTCCGGCAATTCTGGCGCCTTCTTCGATTGCGGCCATATCCCAACTGGCGGATTCGCCAAGCGGGATTGGAAAGATCGTTTTGTAGCCGTGAATGACATCGTAGCCAAAGAGCATTGGAATGCCGAGGCGCGTTTCTTCCACGGCAATACGTTGCAAGTCCCGGGTGAACGCAGCCGTATGCGCATTAAAAATGGCCCCTACCCTACCCTTTTTGATGTCGTCTTTGTAGCCAGCCCGAAGCGTTGGCCCCGTCACATCCCAGTCAGAGGTAAAGAGGGTCATCTGGCCCACTTTTTCTTCCATGGTCATCAGCGCAAGCAGGGAATCCACTTTTCTTTCGATGCGCTCGTTTAATTTTGCAGGGCGTGGCGCATCTGTAAATAAGCCACTTTGCAGGGCAAATGCATTGAGCAGGTAAGCAACGCCCAGAAGGGCGGCCAGCTTCAGGTATTTTTTTACATTCATAAACGGTGAGTGTTGGATCAAAAAAGGGATCTCGGGAGCAAAAAGCTCCCGTTCCCCCGGAATATTGAACTTAAAGTCAACTGTTCTTTTCAAGCCATCCGCCTTTGAACCCAGCTTTCTTCAGGCCATCGCGGATGTATGAATTTTTTTTCATGACCTCCCAAACCAAGCGGGTGCGGTGATTCTCCATTTGAATCAAAATAGGCCCCTGGTCAATGCCGAGGTAATCCACATCATACCAACCCAACGAAGGGTTGAATGCATCGCGGAAACCGTATTGATCCACCAAGCCATCGTAGTATTTTTCCCATATATGTTTCAGGGCAGGCATACAAATTTCAGGGGCAAACGGCATGGAACCGCCCGCCGCAGTGGGCGCTATCGTTCCATCGTCTAATACATAATCTCCCGAAGCACCTCTTGCGCCGTAGCCTACAAATTTCGTTTTATGGCCTTTTTTCCATTCTTTTTCAAAATCCCCGGGGCCATCGCAAGCAGTGAGTCCCCAGGTGTTTTTCCCGTAGCCTTTGAATCCGGAGGGATTTTCCATGCAGTAGGCACGGTTGGCGTACGTAGCGCGGCGGGCATTTTCGAAATAATCAATGCCTTTCGCTTTCATATACGGATCGTAAATGCCCTGAAAGTCAACGTACATGTGGCTGTACTGATGCCCGAAAAGCGGCGCAAAATTAATATACTCCTGGTCGTAATAGCTGTTCCAGAAATAAGGTTCGCACCATTTTTCCCAACTGTTTGCTGGAATGGGATGCGAAGGCGATCCCATGGCCATGATGAGGAGGATCATCGCTTCGTTATAGCCATGCCACTCGCTTTTGAGGAAACCCTTGTCGGGAAACCAACCCATGGAAAGATACCCTTTGTCGTTCAGTGCCCAGTCCCACTCCACGCGGCGGAACAATTTATCTGAGATTTCCCTAATCTTGCGTTCTGCTTCGGTGCTGCCATCAAAATAGGACATGACAGACAATACCCCGGCCATCAGCAGCCCGGTATCAATGGTGGATAATTCTACATTTTTATATCGCCGGGCATCGTTGTGGTTCAGAAAGTGGTAAAAAAAGCCTTTATGGCCGCTCACGCCTGACATCGCATCGCCTTGCGGCAAGTTGATCAGCACTTCCAGTGTTTTTAAAACCCGGTCAGCGCCTTGTTCCCGGGTGATGTACCCGCGTTCTATGCCGATAAAATAGGCGGTCAAACCAAACCCGGTGGCGGCGATACTGGAAAAATTAAGCGTTGGCCAGCGATCTGGCACCTGCCAGTTGGCATCGGCTTTTTCCGGCAATTCCCAAAAGTAGAGAAAGGAGCGCCGCTGGAGTTCGTCCATTGAAAAAGGAACCTTTGCCGATGTTTTATTCTGAGAGAGACCGGTCGGCTGGCAAGCACTGAAAACGAACAGCAGTAAACAGGCAATCAATCGAGCACTCATGGTTGCAGTATTTAAACTGTGCTTGGAAGTTGTGTGAGTAGTGAGGGTGTCACTCCGAGTGACGCCCTCACTTGCCCCTCGCAGTTATCGGACTTTAAAAACAGACACTAATTAGTGTCCGTCTTTAGAGTCGGTGTCTGTTCTTTAGAGTCGGTGTCTGTTCTTTAGAGTTCGAGAACAAGGCGTGTTTCGCCCCAAAAACGGGAGTTTACTCGCGTAAATGACCGATTTTGGAGCGAAACACAACGCAGTTATTGGACTTTAAAGACAGACACTAATTAGTGCTTGATCAGCTTGGTATTGGCCACCAGCAAGCCTTCCTGATTGAAGGCGGCAATGGTGTACATACCCGCGCTAAAGTTATACAGATCCAGCCTTACATCATCCTGGCCCGTTGTTTGTTGGCGTAGCACAACTTTGCCCAGCAGGTCGTACACCACGAAGTGGCGAAGGTCGCCTGCGTTGCGCACCAGCACTTCGCCGGTAGTCGGGTTCGGTGCGATGCTCAGGCGCTCAATGGCCAGTTCATCTGTACCAACCGGCGTACATACAGCGGCGCCGATGGCGATGTCGTCAAAATAGTGGAACGTAGTTACTCCGGGAATGACGCCAAAATTCAGAATAAGGGTAACGCGCCTGTACTGTGCGTCATCCGGTACTGCGGCAAAATTCCAGCTCAGGGTCTGCCAAACACCGGGCGTTGTGTAATCCACGTTGTTGTCGGGCGTAGAAGGCGCTCCTGTTGCAGAACCTTCGAGTTTCATCGTCATGATGCCGGTGTTGTTCGACAATACTTTCATGCTAATGGTCTTGTTGGCCAAGTCAGGAAAAACGATTGGCGCTTCCAGGTCAGCATACATCCCTGCAAACTCCGCACCGTCAGCTGCTTCCACAAAAATACCGACATTATCGCTGTTGTTCGTGCCTCCGGGAGCCGGGTTGTCCACGATTTCAAAAGGCGTACCTTCTAAAGAACCGTTGGCAAAATAGCGCCAGTTGGTAACCGAAAACTCGGGCGATTCAAAATCCATCACACAAGTGGTATAAGGCGCTCTTGCCCAGGAAATGTTGTCAATATGGTATACATCGTTGGCACCTGCTAACTGGCCGGCGTTGAAGAAGATGGCTACTTTTTTGTGGTCCTGTCCTGAAAAGGCACTGAAATCAATGGAATATTTCACCCATGCGTTCGTGGCGCTTACTTCGGTAAAAACTTCTACTGCAGGAGAAGTGCCGCCTTCCAATTTGAACAGCAATGGAACGACCGCCGCCGAACGGATGGAGATCGTGAACTGGTTGTACAGCGACAAGTCAATCGTCTGACCGAAGTCTAGTACCAACGCAGACCATTCATCCTGAGGATCGGTGTATTCGCCTGATTTCAAGCTTGGATTGGTGCTTTCTAAAGATGGGTTGTTCACTACCTCAAGGTTATTTTCACCTGTAGAATAAAGCACGTTGCGCTGGCATTCAAAATCGTCTACAATGTTGGCAATCGGCTCTACGCCTTCGCATGGATCAACTGTGCTGATGCCCTGCTGGAGGTTGTCGTAGTAATAAATCGTTCCTGCGCCTGCTACGCCCGGATCAAACAGGAGGTTCACCTGCTGGAAGTCGGTAATGGCAGAAAAAGCAGAAAAATCGAAATTGAGTTCTACCCATTCGCCGGTTGCCGTAAGGTCGCGGGTTACTTCTTTGTTGCCCTGCGTTGCGCTCACCAATTGCATACGCACACTGGTAGAACCTGCTGGTGCCCAAACATCGAGGTTGATCTGCGAGTTGGAAGACAGGTCAATAACATCCGGCAAAAATCCCGAAAGGGTGCTGAACGGCGACGAACCTTTGGTGTAACGGCCTATGTTCGGGCTGTCATTAACCCCGTTGGGTGCCGGGTTAGCCACAACGCCGCCGTAAATTCCGTGCAACACATTATCGCCATTCAACGGCAGCCAGAAAAGGTCTGCACCAGCAAACTGGCCGTCTTCAAAATCTTCAAGCGGGCCGGGAATAGGCGCTGCGATGCGCTTGATGTCGTCTAAGTAATAAATATCTCCATCAAAATCACCGTTGCCCGCGTTCACAAAAATGGCGATCCGTTTGTGATTGGCAGCGGCTTGCGCGCTAAAATCCACTATGTATTCTACCCACTGGTTGACTTCTGTAACGGGCACAAATATTTCCGCAGCCGGAGAAATCCCACCTTCTAATTTGAACAACAGGTTTCCGGTGCGTGGTGCCCATACTTTTATACTGATGAAGTTCTTCGTACTTAGGTCAATCGGATTCTGGTAGTCAATCACCAATGCATACCACGGGCCGGGAGGATCTTCCAAACGACCTACTTTGGCGCTGGGGTTCACCACAGAAACGTTCGGATTGTTAACCACAGTCAGGAACTCCCAGGCTGCTCCATACGTGGCATTGCGATTGCATTCAAAATCGTCAATAATATCCGCATCAGGCGTGGCATTAGCGCAGGCACCTTCGGATACGGCAACTAAGTTGTCAAACAGGTACGTGTCGGTACTGGTTTCCTCACCCGGATCAAAAAAGAGGATGATTTTGGAAAGGCCGGTGTTGTTCGCCGCCGCGCTAAAGTCGAAGGTGTACTCCTGCCACGCGCCTGTGACGGCAATGTTTTTGATGGCTTCGATTGCGCCGCCAGTACCTTCCAGCTTCATCAACAACTGGGTAGCTGCCGTCGCGAAAATCTGAATTTTAAACTGGTTGTTCACTGTCAAGTCCATCGGCGCACCGAGGTCGGTAATGAACAAGCTGTAAGCATGCGCGCCGGATTTGGTGTAAGAACCGGCAAATTCGCTGCCGTTAACGGAGTTAGAATCTTCATTTTCAACCACGCCATTGTAGGTTCCGTCGGCGCCAACCCAGTTCAGGTCGGCAACGCCGCCTTCAAAATCTTCATAAACAATACCGGGGCCTGTTGCCCGGAGGTTGTCGAAGAGGTAGGTGTCCGCGCTGGTTTCCACACCGGGATCGAAGAAAATAATGATTTTCGACAGGCCGGTATAACCTGCTGCAGCGCTAAAATCGAAGGTATATTCCACCCACTGGTTCACTTGTGTGATCGGCTTGATGCCTTCGATGGCCGGGCCGGTTCCTTCCAGCTTGAGCAGAATCTGCGTTGCAGCCGTGGAATAGACCTGAATTTTGAACTGATTGTTCGTGGTCAGGTTCATCGGTGCGCCCAGATCGGCAATGAACAAGCTGTAAGCATGAGCGCCGGATTTGGTGTAAGAACCGCATGCGGCACTCGCATTCACACCCGACTGATCGGGGTTCACGACGAGGCCGTTGTAGGTTCCATCGGCACCGACCCAGTTTAGGTCGGCAGAGCCGCCTTCAAAATCTTCGTAAACAATCTGCCCAATTGCCATAGTTGACAAAAAGAGAAGAGATAGGGCTGATAGTAGCAATCGTTTCATAAAGTTGTGTGTTTATTTAAAATATGAATGTGTTTATTATTCCAAAACCAAGATCTTTTTTGCGATGCGTGTGGCACCTGTCTGGAGGTG
The DNA here is from genome assembly GCA_038323375.1 of Chitinophagales bacterium. Lineage (GTDB taxonomy): Bacteria > Bacteroidota > Bacteroidia > Chitinophagales > Saprospiraceae > JABWAJ01. The sequence continues at coordinate 41,752 of JBBQGV010000026.1, read as the reverse complement.
AAGGATGTAGACACCCGAGGACACAGGTAGCGGGAATTGGAGTGAATAATCTCCGGGCGTCATTTCTTCAGGATCAAATAGCGCTGCAATTGTTTTTCCGTGCAAATCTTTGAGCGTGGCAGCCATCGCCGTGCGTTCGGTCAATTGAAAACTGAGCGTAAACTGCGTTGTGGCGGGATTAGGGAAGACACTCAGGTTGAGTGAAGCGCTTGTGGCTTCTTCCTCCGTTGCGGTAACGTCCTCTACAAAACCGACAGCGGCTACGGCCTGCTGCATTTCCGGATCTGCCATAAACAAATCCCACAACAAGCCGCTGCGGTGGTTTTCGATCATAGAAATAATCGGTCCCTGATCAATGGCGAGGTAAGAACTTGCAAACCAGTTCTGATCCTCGTTAAAGGCGTCGTAAAAGCCATAGTACCCCCAAAGGCGGTCTCCAAGGTTGCGGTAAAAATGGCGGAGCGCGTCCATCGAAACGCCCGGCGTATAGGGCATGGAAGACAACGCCGCCGTTGGCGAGATGGTGCCATTATCGCTGTTCAGGGTTGCTTCGTGCGCCGAATACCCCCAGGGGTTGTCGCTGGCCGTAAGTCCCCAGGAGTCTGCACTGTATCCTTCGTGATTTTCAGGATTTTCTATACAATACGCCCTGTTGATGAGGGTATGATTCCGGTTGCGGGTGAAATAGTTCGTGTATGCGTCGCGTTTGTTGCGCGGGTCAAAACCGAGGAAGGAATAGTGGGCAAAAAACAGCGGCCCGCCTTTGTAGGGTCCGACGTCGAGTTTGTAACCATAATACGTTTGTCCATTCACATAACCCGGTGCAGTCCATCCGCTCTGGTACAAGCTGGCCGGAACCCCGTGGGTTGGCGAAGCCACTGCCAGCAGGTACGTAATCATTACCTCGTTGAAGCCGCGTAATGGGAAGTTCATCTGCCAGTTGTGATTGGGCGACCAGTGCCAATAGAGCACGTTGCTGTTATTTTTACGGTACCAGTCCCACTCTACGCTTTCCCAAACATCAGTAATCACATTGCGAAGGGAGCTTTCAAGCGGCACATTTTGGTTAAAATATTGCCTTGCCGCCAACAGACCCTGGATCAAAAAAGCAGTTTCAACCAAGTCGCCGCCATTGTCAAACTGGCTGAAAGGCACGACATCTCCAGTATTCCCGTTCATCCAATGGGGAAAAGCTCCATGAAAACGATCGGCCACCAACTGGAGGAAAGTAGCAATTTGGATCAACCGCTGTAAACCTTGTTCCCGGGTGATGTAGCCCCGTTCAATTCCGACTAAGATGGCCATGACCCCAAAACCCGTGCCTCCAGTCGTAACGATGTCGCCCGAAGTATTCCGCTCGCGAGCCATACCGCTGACCGGGTGGCCAAAATCCCAGAAATAGCGAAAGGTGTAGCGCTGTGCCATGTCCATCAGTTCCTCATCGCTCATGGGCGCCGTGGGGGCATCCATGGTAGCGGAGGGTGCGGATTGCTGTGAGGATGCATTGAATGCGGTAATGTGGTAAGATTGCGGGGAACCGGCAGGTGAGTAACCTATAAAATCTATATACCAGCGTTGGTTTGCAGGCACGTCTTTTACAAATAAGAAAGGTTGCCCTGCGCCATCGGCGCGATGTATCCGGTAGTAACTGATGTTGCTTTCCGCGTTGGGCTGCCACCTCAATTCTACATGACTATCGTATCCAGTGGCCGTTACTCCGCCGGGAGCAGCAGGCTGAGCCAGCAAAAATGAGGCCATCAACAACCCCAGGAAGGTATGTGTCAACTTTGTTCTCATGCGCTCGTTTACAACTTTAATTGCAATCTCGTTTAGCTTGGATTGCTTTTATTCTATCATCCACTGCATTTCCAGAACGAAATTATTTTTTCTAAAGGGGAAAAACAAAAAAAACACCTCACCATGACTACACCAAGAAGAAAATAGTGATGAATGTTGACGATCAGAGCCTGTTTTCCCAACCCTATGTACATTCAACACAGTCTACCTTCTTATAGTTGTCGCTACTGCCCTGTGCACAGCGACCGGCGCAGTCGTTTTTTCTTTACTTCTTAAAAATAAAGCTTATGAAAAAAGTGTTCCCCGTGTTACTCCTGACGCTTTGTTTATCCGTGGCAAAGCAAACTGCATTGGCGTGTTCCTGCATTTATCTCTCTGATTATTTTTGTATCACTTTAGGCGAAAGCAACCTGTTTGGTGCCAACCATCAAATTACTTTTGGGAAGGTCATCAACAAGTATATTGCTGGTCAAAATCAAGGGCCGGTGATGGATGTTGAAGTGATTGAGTGGCTGAAAACCGAAAACCCAACACTGGACACCATCAGTGTTCCGGGACAGGATGGCCTCAATTGTAACGAATCCTTATTCTATTTTGAAGTTGGAGATACGGTGGTGCTGGCCTTGTACGATGGCGGCGGCACAGGACAGGGCATTCCGTATCCGGTTTTCAACCTGCTGGGTTGTGGTCGGTATTTTTTACACTATTCGGGCGGAAACATCGTGGGGCCGATCCGTCCGGGCTTAAGCGCTGAATCCTACACGGATTTTAAAAATGGGCTGGAAACATGCAGCCTGCTGACGGATACGGAAGAAATTCAGGCGGAAGATGTTTTAATAGGGCTGTACCCCAATCCTGCAAGGGACCAACTCAACCTTAAAATAGACCCCCGTATCGGCGCTCCGGACCGGCTGTATTTCCTGAATGCTTATGGGCAAGTGTTGTCGTTGACCACCAACCGTTCGGATGACGGCATAATCACCGCCATGGATGTTTCGGCTTTAACTCCCGGGCTTTATTTTGTCGTACTGGAGTTTGGCAATAGCCGGCGTACGAAAAAGTGGGTAAAAGTGTGATTGACAATGCCATGAGCGCATTGAGCGCTGATTTTTATTGATGATTGATGATTACATGATTGACAATTGATGATGGACAAAACCCGCAAACAAGGAACGAGTAAGCCTTCTACATCAAAAATCAACATTCATCTCATCTATCATTCATTACTCCTGCTTCGTTCCTATCTATACGATTATGATGCAGAGAAGGATTATTCTGGTACGCAATGCTCAAAACACTATAAATGACAGGAGACATCCCAAAAATTTGGGATGTCTCCTGTACGATAAGACCTATTGTCTTTTTAAATTTTTCTGCTAATGTAACGGTCATGTATCAATAACCATCCTTACCCGAAGGTTTTGCCGGAGGATCCATTTCCACATCGCCTTGCGTTGCTACGCGGAATTCCGCCCTGCGGTTCATATAGCTGCTGGTAACAGGCACCAGGGCATTCTTTTTACCTTCCCATTGCAGCACTAAGCGTCCGCGACCGATCCCGTGGTTAGTCACTAAGTGTTCGATGATGGAATTGGCGCGCTGGTAAGACAACCAATCGTTCAATGCTTCGGGGCCGGTCTGGTCGGTATGGCCAGCCACGACCAAACGAATATTGGGATTGCCTTTCAACACCCGGGCTACGCCGGCTAAGGTACCGTAATCCGAATATTTGACCTGGTTGCTTTCGCTGGCAAAGTGAATCATCGGCAGGAACATCTCTGTGACGCCACCGCCGCCGCCAGTTCCGCCAGCACCACCTGCGCCAACACCGCGGCGATCAAGCGCTTCATCAATGAGTTCTTTCACGCGTGCTTCAGTCACACCGGCACCACCGATGGGGTTCGTTACCACGCCATCGGAGTTTACCGTTTCGCCGGCCCGGGGTGGGTAGTAAGGTTCTTTGTCTTTGTAATCGGCTATGCCGTCCTTGTCGCTGTCGAGTACGCGGCCTTTGGTATCCACCGGCACATCTGGCGGCGTATTGGGATCTTCATCCACGGCGTCAATAACACCATCGCCATCAGAATCCGCCAATAATTCATCCTGGCGTTTTTTGATGGCGTCCACATCTTTGAACACATTGTCAAGCGGATTCACCCAATAAAGTGGCTCCGACTGGCTGGATGCATTGCCGATATTAAAGTTGAGGCGCAAGTTGGTGTAATTGATCAAATCGCGGAAAGGTGTGCGTACGCCGCCTTCTTTTTCAAAACCGTCGAGCAAATCGGAGCGGCGACCAAAAAGTGAAATTACCTGATGCTCGATGCCGATATTAAACCGTTTGCCGAGGCGGAAAGAAATACCCGCTCCCAGAGCCATGTGGGGCGCCAATTGATACTCGATCGTATCAAAGCGGGGCTGGTCTTCCTGCTCAAAAGCAGTTTCGAAGCTATTCCCACCACCGCCTACCATGGCGTAGTAGTTCACTTTCCTTGCGGTTCGGTCGAAACGGAAGCTGTTCAGGCTCAAGACCCCAAATGCAGTTCCTGATAACCAGGTGGATTCGTAGTTGCGATCCGGGTCGAAAGACTCACCGGACAGCATACCGCCCAGGGCATCTATACGAATGGAAAACAAGTGGTCAATCGCTTTACGGAAGTGAACGCCGCCAGCCACGCCAAATTTAGAGTTGATGTCGCCTCCGGCAAACATGGTTCCTGCATGCAAACCAACTTCCCACATACTTTTGGGTTTCGGTGTGCTGCTGCTGGTCCCGGATGCAACGGCAGGTTTGTCTTGTGCAAGCGCCGGGGTAGAAAATAAGACAGCCATCAAAAAGGCCATCCCTGCAAAATTCAAAGTCATTCCTCTTTTCATAGGGTAGGATTTAAATCAGTTCATGGAATATAATTACGAAATTATCTTCGATTCCGTTGCAGGAAAATGAAGACTTTGTTGAAAAAATCAAGTGCATCGTTTGTAAAATGTATGTGTACAAAAAGATTTCCAGAAAGGATATGGGCTTGGGAGTAGACAGCGGTTTTCACTCAAAGTGGACACAATGTTGCTCTATTACCTTGATAGTCAACGGACTTTAGCTATTTGGCTGCTCTCAAAAGGTGTAAAGAAAGCATGACAGGTAAAGCCCTGTTTAGTAATTTGTTACAAAAATATCCCTAATTTTTAACGAAGCAAACAAAATTCCGGCTTTTATGAAAATATTCTGTCGTTTTAGGTGATTTTAGGCGGTTTAGGTTAGGTGTCGTACACCTTGGAGGTGTCCGACACCTAACCTAAACCGCCTAAAACCTACCGCAGCACCAGTTCCTGCCGCTCCGGCCCGGTTGAGATCATCGAAATCGGGACTCCAAGCGCGGTTTCCAGAAGGCCGATGTAATGCCGGGCTTCAGCGGGCATTTTTTCGTAATCGGTAATTCCGTCAAGCGATTGCTGCCAGCCGGGCGCGGTTTGGTAAGCAGGTGCCACGTCGGTATCGCAAAGATCGTAAGGCACCTGTAAAGTTTCCACGCCATCAACGCGGTAATTCACTGCATAAGGCACCTCGGTCAGGCTGTTCAGTACATCAATTTTGGTCAGGGCAATTTGTGTGACCCCGTTCAGCATAATGGTGTAGCGCAGTTGCGGCACATCCAACCAGCCACAGCGGCGCGGCCTGCCGGTTGTGGCACCAAATTCGCCGCCTTCCTTGCGAAGGAATTCACCCGTTTCATTGTCCTGTTCTGTCGGGAAAGGCCCCGCTCCTACCCTGGTGCAGTAAGCTTTGGCGATGCCGATGACCTCCCCTATCCGTTGCGGTGCCACGCCCAATCCGCTGCACACCCCTGCGGTGACGGTATTGGAAGAAGTGACATAAGGATAGGTTCCAAAATCAATGTCCAGCATGGCACCCTGGGCACCTTCAGCCAGTACGCGTTTGCCAGCATCCAAAGCCTGATTGAGGTAGTATTCCCCATCCACCTGCTCCAATTCGCGGAGGCTTTCGACGCAGGCCATCCAGCGCGCTTCCTCCTGCTCCAAGTCAAAAGCGACTTCCGGATACAGGTTCAACAGCGTCAGGTGTTTGGCTTTTAACGCTTCGTATTTTTGAAGAAAATTCGGACTTTGGATATCGCCGAAGCGCAGGCCATTTCTACCGGTTTTGTCCATGTAGGTGGGCCCGATGCCTTTGAGCGTGGAACCAATTTTTTCTTTGCCTTTGGCACTTTCCGACGCCAGATCAAGGTAGCGGTGGGTGGGCAGAATCAGGTGTGCTTTGCGCGAAATGAGCAGGCGGTGGCGATACACAACCCCGGCATCTTCCACACTTTTCAATTCCCGGACTAAAGTGATGGGGTCAATGACCACACCATTGCCGATAAGATTGATGAGCGATTCGCGGAAAATCCCGGAAGGGATCGTATGCAACACGTATTTTTTTCCGTCAAACTTGAGGGTATGGCCTGCGTTTGGCCCCCCCTGAAACCGGGCAACGATGTCGTACCGGGTCGCTAAAAAGTCAACAATTTTGCCTTTGCCTTCGTCGCCCCATTGCAGGCCGAGGATTACATCTATTTTCATTCCAGCAGATTTCAGATATTTAATGTCTGTCTTTAGAGTCCGATAGCTGCGTTATGTTCTGCCCCAAAATCGGTCAATTACACGAGTAAACTCCCGTTTTTGGGGCAGAACATGCCTTGCTCTCGAACTCTAAAGTTCAGACACGGGACTAAATGGACGGACACTAAATAGGCAGACACAATTTAGTGAGCCGCTTCCTCCACTTCTTCTTTTGTAACGGCCTTCGAATTCGGGCAAGCGCCATTGCACTGTCCGTAAAGATTGAGTGAGTGGTGGGTGATGTTGAAATGCAACAAGTCGCCCATCATGTTTTTGATTTGCTGAATGCGCGGATCGCAAAACTCCAGCACTTTGCCACAATCCACACAAATGAGGTGGTCGTGTTGCTTATACCCGTAGGATTTTTCGTATTGGGCTAAGTTTTTCCCAAACTGATGTTTCTTGATGAGGTCGCAGTTCACTAAGAGTTCCAGCGTGTTGTATACCGTGGCGCGGCTCACCCGGTAATTCTGGGTCTTCATGTGAATATAAAGCGCCTCCGCATCGAAGTGATCCGTGCGTTTGTAAATTTCTTCGAGGATGGCGTATCGTTCCGGCGTTTTGCGGAATCCGCTTTTTTCAAGGTGCGCCGAAAAAATGTTTTTAACCTCTTTAATGGTGTCTTCCTGTTTGCGTAACATAGCGATGGTCTTAGCCGGGGCAACCCCGGAATGAAATACCCTGCGAAAATAACACCATTTATGATAGGTAAGGTTGTGCCGGAGCCGGTGTTTTTAAAGTTCTTCCAATTGTTGCAGCAGCCAATCCTTTTCCGCCACGTTCACTTTGGCCACTTCTTCCTTTAATTTTTGAAGCGGCTCCTTATTATAAGGATTCAGTTTGATCATTTTTTTAGTAAACCGAACGAGGTTGCCGTACAGGATTTTTTGTTGGCCCCCGATCATGTCTTTCCGGTTCAGGTAGGTGCGCATGCTTTCCAGCAAAGATTCCAGGGCGTCGTATTCACTTTGTTCGTAGTACATCCGTACCAGCATGGCTTTGGCGCTCAGATAAACCAGCACGTCGTCGAAATCGGCTTGTACCAGGATTTTCATCGCTGAGTCGTAATCCCCTTTTTCGAAGTCGAGTCGGGCAAGGCTGAACCGAACAATGCTGTTGCGGTAAGATTCTTCAATGAATTGTTGGTGAGAATTGATAAAATCGCTCACCCAGGCAAATTCCTTTAGTTTGAGTCCGATGCGGATGACGTTCAGGAAGGTGAATTTGGAAATCAGGTGGTTTTCGATCAATAGCTGTCTTTGAAAACCCTGGCGGTAAAGGTCGAATGCCTCCCTTACGAAGGCTTCGTAGCCTGCATTCATGCGCCCGATGCAGTAGTTGATGGCCATCAGGTACATGTCGCGCATTTCTTCTTTTGGAAACAAAGCCCAATGAGCGACGATGTTTTCTTTCAGCTTGTAGAAATAGCCTTCGCTGTCTTTTGCGGTAAGCGATTGATAAACATAGTAATAAATAGCGATGGCTGGCACTTCATGTAAATTCTGTTCAACGACATACTGCAAGACTTCCTGCAGTAATCCGGCGTTATACTCTGCTTTGTACACTTTTTGGTGTGACAACATCAGGCAACTTTGGCGCAGTTTATCCGCACAATAAGTCAGGTCGAGTTTATCTGAAATCTCCTGAAGGTTCATGGGCACGATGCGCTTTTTGCCTTCGAGGTAGACGTATTGCTCCTGAAGCAACAGGTATTCGTTGCGCAAATAATGCTCGTCGCGATAAGGGTGCGACTGTTGCAGTACTTCGATGCTCTTGATCGTTTTTAGAAAAACTTTATCTAATTTGCGCTTGCGGTACACCCCTGCCAGTGCCAAACGCAATCGGGCAGGATCTTCCGACCAATCCTGAAAAGCGAGGAATTCTTCTACCGTCTTCAAAAGGAAATGCATGACTTGCCGCAACAAGGCATCATCGAATTTTTGTTTGGGAAAAACTTTGGCGAATAATTTCTCTTTTGCGAGCTGTTTATCGTTATTCAGGTGTTCAACATGGATCAGATAATCGAATAACCGAACCACATCTTCGCGCTGATTGTGCGCAGGCGACAACAACCATTTGCGCAAACTGCGTATTTCTTTGGGCGAAAGCGACCTAAAAATGGTGATTAACTGGCTATTTTGCATGAATGAAAAAGAATTTCTTCAACAAATCAAAAACAATTTTATTGATTCAAATTACTGATTTACAAATCATGAGATTAAAAAAAACAAAAGATGGTCTTCAAAAATACGCATTTTTTTTTCAACAAACGGTTTTTTTTGTCTTTGTCTTTTCTTAGATCCTGTTGCACCTTTGTAAGGTCAATAGAGACAAACAACACATACGACCTAAACGACGCGCTAATGAACAACCCTGTCGCAGACAGACCGATCAAAAGATCGAACGTTTCCCTACGTGGAGCGTTGCTGCTGCTCATGGGTTTGTTTATAACAACAACTGCAAGTGCGCAGGGTTGGGAGTTGACATTCGGAGATGATAACGAAGATCAGGGACAGGCAATTATCCAAACATCGGATCATGGCTACCTGATTGTAGGGTTTAGCGAATCCTTCGGTACCGACAATGACCTTGATGTTTATGTCATCCGCACAGATGTGGACGGCACGGAACTCTGGTCGAATGTTTACGACGAAGGTTTGATTGAACATGCATACGAAGTAATCGAAACAGAAGACAAAGGTTTTCTGATCATTGGCGACATAAATTATGGCTTTGGACAACCTACTGATGTTTATTTGCTAAAAATCAGCAAGACAGGAGCGTTTGAATGGAGCAAAACTTATGGCAATCCCAATGTTCGCGAACAAGGAAACGATATCGCAAAGGCATTCGGCGATGGTTATGCCATCATCGGGTTGACCAGGGAAACTCCTGGCGGCGATAACGACATCCAACTGATTCGCATTGACAATGCGGGCAATATTCTCTGGAAAAAGAATTATGGTTCAGAGTATGATAACCGGGGTAATGCATTAGTTGCACTTCCGGACGGAGGTTTTGCTTTTGTTGGTACAACAAAAGACGAAGACGGTTTCGACAACGACATGGTCATCTACCGGGTAGATGTAAATGGTGAAATGGTTTGGGTCAATTCTTTTGGAAGTCCCAATTTTGACGAAAGCGCAAATGACATTTTACTCACCAACAACGGCACTACGCTTGTTTTGGTAGGACATGTGCAAAGCGAAAGTCTGGCTTACCTTCGGCGGTATGACCTTGACGGCAACGTGATCGGTTTTGCATCGGTCAACTTAGGGGCAGTTAGCAACGCCTTCAATTCAGCAGTTGAACTCGAAGACGGAAGCATCGTAGCAACCGGTTATACGCTTCCCGACAATGCGGATGTCAATGTTTTGATTGCAAAAATCAACACGGCTGACGAAGTTGTTTGGGCTACGCAAATTGGCGCGGTTGACAAAACAGATACTGGCGAAAGCATCGCTGCTACCGTAGACGGTGGTTTTGTAGTCTCCGGACACAATTCCCAAACACTACTTTTTATCAATGATGTTACGCTGATAAAAGTTGACGCATTAGGCAACTTGCTCACCAATACCATACAGGGTCGGGTTTACCGCTCCAACAATGAATGTGGTGCGTTTGAAGCTGGCGATACGCCGCTTTCACGGTGGACTGTTACCGCTACAAGTAGCGATAATTCATACTTCACCATTACTGACGAACAAGGTTTTTACAATATTTTGGCCGATACGGGGCTATATACGGTCACCGTTTTGCCTTTGAATCCAACTTGGTCGGTATGTGATACAACAGGTTTTGAAGTTGATTTTTCAGAAGGTTACACGGACGCAACTTTTAATTTTCCGGTAACCGCACAGACTGGTTGCGTCGCAATGTCCGTTGGAGTTGCTTCCGATTTTCTGGCAGTTTGTGAAGATGTTGGGTATTATATTGCTTATTCAAACGATGGTACGATCAACGCTTTCGGTGTTTATGTGGAAGTTGAATTGGATGAGGAACTAACGTATGTTTCCTCTACAATCCCTCCTTCCAACATCAATGGCAATGTTTACACTTTCCAATTGGGCGATGTAAATTCAACGGAATTCGGCTTTTTTAAGATTAACACGGCGATGGCTTGTGACGGAATCGCCCAGGGTCAGGCAACTTTAGTCAGTGCCCATATTTACCCCGACACGCTTTGCCTCGAACCGGATCCCGATTGGGATATGGCGAGCATCATTGTTGGAGGGTTTTGTGAAAACGATTCGATCAAGTTCTTTATCCGGAATGTCGGCAACGGCAACATGACTGAAACAAAACTCTCCTTTGTAGTAGAGGATGATGTGGTGATGTTGACCCAACCGTTCCAATTGCCTGCGACACAAGAGACGCTGATTCCTTTGGCGGTAAACGACGAAGGATCAACTTATCGCCTCATTGTGCAACAATCCAGTGGTCACCCGGGAATGAGTTTCCCAACGGTTGCGGTGGAAGGCTGCGCACAAGGCGAATACACAACAGGATATGTAAGTGATTTCCCCGAAAATGATGGGGATCCGTTCATTGCCATTGATGTTCAAGAAGTATCTGGTTCCGAGTTGCCCATTGCACTTAGAGGCCATCCCACGGGTTATCAGGATTCAATTTTAGCCCGCAATACCGATATTACGTACACAATTAGTTTCCGTAACGACGGAACCGATACAGTTTCGAGAGTGGTTATCAGAGATACCTTGCCGACTAATCTGGACTTTACAAGTTTAACCTTCGGGCCCAGCAGTCATCCCTACAACGTACAACTTTATGGCAACGGTATCCTGAAAATCACCTTCGAAGAAATCCAACTTCAACCGAACGGCAGCGCTCAAGAGGCACAAGCCCGCGGATTCTTAAATTTCCGAATTGCCCAAAAACTGGATCTTCCGCTGGGAACTATTATTGACAATCGCGCTGCCGTCTATTTTGATTATGTTGAGCCTGTAGTAACCAATACGGTGCATCATGTAATCGGTTGTACTGACCTTTTCCAACAAGGTTGTATTACCGTGAGCATTGATCCGGCACCCGAACCTACAGGTCTGAAAATAACGGTACAACCAAACCCGTTCGCCAATGTCGCTACTATAAAGATAGAGGGACCAGCCACGGGAAAGACTTTGAACTTTAAAGTCTACGACATCACCGGCAAGCTTGTCAGAAGCGACCGGTTTAATGCAAACCATTTTGACTTTCACCGAGGCGGCTTAGCCCCCGGTATGTATCTCTACCGCATTCAGTCTGAAGGACTCGTCCTCGGCAGCGGGAAAATACTGGTGCAATAGTCATAATCCCATAAATTTCGAGGTTCCCTCGCCCTCACGGGCAGGGAACCCCTCCAAAAATGTGGGAACACTCAACAAGCAACAGATTCATCTGTAAGATAAAGAATTAGGTCGTCTTATTTTTCATGAGATTATGATTTGTTATTAGCGAGGCCGCGCGAAAAGCGCGGCTTTTTTTTTGCCCCCACCTCAGCCCACTGCCAACTCAATCCTGTCAACTATTCCCAGCATTCCATATTTTCATCCCAAGTACGCCCACCCTCTGCCCACTGTAAAACTGCCAACTGCCAACTATTCCACCTGCTCTGTCTCATTTTCTGCCACTTTCGTCTTGCAAAAGTAGTTGTTCATCCAGAATACCCGGTATCAATTAGTATTAGGTATTGCATAGTACCTAATAACACCCTATATTTGTGTTATGAAAACGGAGAATTTGGAAACGACAAGAACGCAAATGCGAAGAGGGGTGCTGGAGCTATGTACGCTCTCCATCCTCTCGGAAGGCGAAGCGTATCCATCCGACATCATCCAAAGGCTCAGGGGAGCGGAACTGATCGTTGTAGAAGGCACGCTATACCCTTTGCTCACCCGGCTGAAAAACTCGGAACTACTGGACTATGAATGGCGGGAATCCCGTTCCGGGCCACCCCGCAAGTACTATTACATTACGGACAAAGGACGAGCCTTTTTGCAAGAACTGGTAGAAACCTGGAACCAATTGGTGCAGGCGGTGAATCACTCCATTAAAAACAATAACAATACCGGCAATGAATAAAGTATCCAGCATCAACCTGGGGGGGTATCCCTTTACCATTGACGAAGATGCGTATGAATACCTTCGTCAATACCTCGACGCCATACACCGGCATTTTCGGGGGGTTGAAGGAAACGAAGAAATCACCTCTGACATAGAAACCCGATTGGCAGAATTGTTCCAGGCAAGCCTGGGAAATCGCCCGATTGTTACCATGAAAGACGTCAAAGACACGGTGGCTGTGATGGGCGCCCCGGAAGACTTTGGCGCAGAGCCGTTGAGCGAAAATCCGAAAGGAAAATTCAACATCAAAACAGGCAAACGGCTCTTTCGCAACCCCGAAGAAGAGGTCATTGGCGGGGTATGCTCCGGCATTGCTGCATACTTCGGTATTCAGGATCCCTTGTGGGTACGCCTCTTCTTCGTGGTGGTTGCTATTTCCGGCGGATTCGGGGTGCCGCTGTACATCGTACTGTGGGCCATTATGCCCAAGCCGAAATCAGCGAGCGACTGGTTGGCCATGCGCGGTGAACCCATCAATTTTTCCAATATTGGCCGCATTATCCAGGAAGAAGTAGAACGCCTGTCGGGAAAAATTTCCGAGTTTGGCGAAGAGCTGGGCGGTGCAAACAAAAAAACCGGAACGGATGGGAAAGACTCTTTTAAAGAAGGCATGGACGCCGTAGGGAATGCCCTTCGCGGCGCAGGTGAATCGCTCCAATACCTCTGGAAACCTGTGCTTTTCATCGTCGGCTTCGTCCTTGTCTTGTTTTTTGCAATGGCCTGGATTGGGTCGGCTACCGGCTTATTTTTTGTCTATCCTTTCTTAGATTTTCTGTTCCCGGGTAAAACGGGGCTGGCTGTACTCAGTTTAGTGAATGTGTTCCTGATCATCGGAATTCCATTGATTTCTTTGGTGTTGCTCGTTTCCAGACTGTTGTTTGGCACCCGGGTTTCGGGAGCCTGGCGGACGGGATTGAGCATCATGTGGGGCATCAGCATTACCAGCTTTTTCCTGCTGGGCAGTCTTTTCGGGAAGCAATTCAGCTCCGGCGGACAATTCAGCGCCAATGCAGGTTCTTACAAGGGAGATACGCTGTTTATAGCGGCGCCCGCAGAAACTGCTCCGATTGATACCTGGTACAATATTGACAACGAAGTTATGCTTGCCGATGACAAGTTGATCGTTCGCAAGGTGCACCTTTCCGTCGTTAAAGCGGAAGGCACAACCTTTGAATTGGTCAAAGAGGTCAACTCCAGGGGAGAAAACAATGGAGAAGCCAATGCATTAGCGACTACGGTGACTACGGATGCACGCTTAGAAGGAAATCAGTTGACCATCTCGCCTTACTATTCCTTGACGAAAGGGCAGAAATGGCGGGTACAGGGCGTGAAGTATATCCTGAAGGTGCCCGAAGGCAAGTTTGTAAAGTTTACGACAGACAATCCGTGGTCTATGATGCGGGATATCGAGTTGGCAGACGACACTGATTTTTGGGAGCACCCTAACCGCCTCTGGAAAATGAGTGCTGACGGTTTGGCTTGTACCGATTGCCCGAAAGCAGTTGAATCTGATTTGTCCTTTAATGATTTTCACACCGTGGACATCAGCGGCAAACTTAAAGTCATTATCGAACAGGGCGATGAATATCAGGTAGAACTTCGGGGCGCAGAAAATAACCGCGAAAAAGTTACGATGGAGGAAGCTGATGGCCGCTTGACCATCAATGCCCGTCCGGAAATTGCCGGTTCGCCAGTGCGACTGTTCCTTACTGTACCTGAATTAAAAACGATTAATACCGACGCTACAGACGACGTTCAAATCAAAGGCTTCACTGCACCTTTGCAGGTGAACGCCAAAGGCAGCGGCTACGAGGTAAAGATATACGGCGATGTCAGTAATTTGTTTTTGACCCAGGAGGGCGATAACAAAATTGATGTGATCGGCAATTGTGACCTGCTCGAAGCAGCGCTCAAGGGTGGTGCCCGGCTGGACGCCGAAAAGCCGGGGGTGCGCGAAGCAACGATCACGGCTTCAACCGGCAGTCGTGCCGACGTCATGGTGCGCGAAAAACTGACGCAGAAAAAAGACGACAGCAGCCGCATCCGGGTGAAAGGGAATCCGCAGGTGGTGGAGCAGTAAATTTTAAGTTGGCAAGTTGGCAAGGGGCAAAGGGCTAAATCGCTCATTGCCTTTTGCCTGTTTGCAAATTTGCCTATTTCAAAAAGAACGTTCCACTCCATACACCAAAACATACCCTTCCACCAACTCATAGCGCAAATCGTATTGCGCCACAAATCCTTCCTTTTCCACTTTTCCTGTAACCCCTCCTCCATCCGGTTCAAAATGGAAGGGTTTAACAGCAATGTGCGCCCGAAAATCCAATTCCCGGCGTCCGTATGCTTTGTACAGGACTTCTTTGGCGCCCCAATAGACGTGCAGGTGCAGCAGGCGGTGGGTCGTGCTCAGGCTGGCAGCTTCTTCAGGGCGCAAAAATTTATGCGCAATCCGTTCGATTTTTTCTACAGGCCGCTGAATATCAATGCCCACCGGCAATTGGGCCAGCATGGCGGCGGCTATTTCCCCCGAATGGCTGATGGAAAGGTGGAGTCCTTCGTGCGCTAAGTAGGGTTTACCGCTATCGTCTTTCAAAATGGGGCTTCGCGAAGCCATGCCCGACAATTCGTGCGTCAAATAGCGTACGGCCAACCATTCCACCCGCTTCCGGCCTTTGATGCCCGCCAATTGCTCCGTTTCCCGGACGGTTAACTCCAAACCAGCCAAAAACCACGCTTCCGGTTCGGTGATTTGCCATAGGGCAATGGTGGTGCCCAGGTCATTCTTTTTTAAGAAAAGCGGCATAACGATAGTTTGTGCGTAGTTTTGTACATTAGCGTTGGTTATTCTGCGTCCTTATAAATGGCGCCCATGGAATCCGGGAACGGCAATTTATGGTAAACATTTTCATTCATTACAATAACAGCTCTTCAAAAGACGCCGAATTTTTCAAAGAGATTGAAAAACGGCTGATTATCCTGCGTAACAAACAGGTTATCGCCACTTATTGGCATACGGCACTGATTGAAGCCGGCGACGATATTGATGCCGTGATCCAACAACAATTGGGGCAGGCACAAATCGTGCTGCTGCTGATTAGCTCTGATTATTTTTCAGACGACGATTGTAAAAACCGGCACGCCTTCATTCTAAAACGCAAAGTGCAAGATGCCTTATGCATCGTTCCGATTCTGCTGCGCCCGGTTGAGATTGACGGAACAGACATCATCGGTTTTTCCGCATTGCCAAAAGCAGGCAAAGGGGAAAAATTTCTTTCCAAATGGCCCGATCCTGACGAAGCCTATCTGCACATCGAACTGGAACTGAAACGATTGGCGACGGAGGTGCTTTCCCAAAAAAGCAATTCCCACCGGGAAATTCTGTTGCGAAACGCCCTGCTGCGATTCAATTTTTCCAAAGAAATCCCTTCTTATATCGCCTATTCCAGCAATGAGCGAAAAGTGTACGCCGTCTTGCTGCAAGGCGAACCGCAGAGTAGCCAAAGCTTGTTGCTCCAGCGTCTTTTTGGGGAGAGCAAATCGAAAAACCCCAAAGTCATTTCCATCAAATTAGACAGTGCGGGACATAGCTCGTCTTTGGATCAGCTTTGGACGATGGTTGGCGAAAACTTTAACATGGCGATTCCTGACGCCACATTGGTTTGTTCGGAATTGCGAAACGCCATGATCCGGGATACGGAAATCGTGATTCGTTTCGATCCGGTTGAACGTTATCATTTAAAAGAAGTGCAGGCATTTTGGACGGAATTGCTCCGACAACTGAGCCCGCACAAAGACTACTGGAAAAAGCCGCTCCACTTTTATGTCGTGGATCGCAACGCAGCTAAGGAGTGGAATGCCGACCAGCTTTGCTGCGACCCCTTGCTTTCGTCCGGAGACGTCCTGCATTTGCAAATTGCAAAAATTACAAAACCCGAGTTTATCCACTGGCTTTTCGCTGAAAAAAACGCCTGGAGCGACGACCCACAATTGGCTAAAATCTGGCAGAACCGGGATCAGATCATGCCGCTGGAAGAAGGGTATGTAGGCGATGTTGTTGGGAAAATTTGCGAAATCTGCGAGATAACGCCAACAATTATTCATTGAAAATCAATTAACTAAAGAGGCTATACCTGAAAAAATATGGACGTCCAAAACAAACGATACGAAGGAAACTCCCTGAAAGAGCCAGCCTCTTTTACCTATACGGATAAGGATGGTAAGCTCCAACCGGATAGCATTCCGCCCTACATTCCCTTCGCTGAATTGATCCACGTGGTGGAGTTGATGCGCATCCTCAAACGCCCGCTGCTCATTAAAGGCGCCCCGGGTTCGGGAAAAACGAGGTTGTCGAAAGCGGTGGCGTATGAACTTTACGGCAGCGCTTACCGGGATTATTATTTTGAGTGGAACATCAAATCCACCTCCAAAGCCAAAGACGGCCTTTATACCTTCGACTATTTGGAGCGGCTGCGGGATGCACAGGATAAACAAGCCCTTCACCCGGAGAAATACGTCCGGAAGGGTCCGTTGGGCCGGGCTTTCGAGGTTTCAACCGCAGCCACGCCGGCCATTGTGCTGATAGACGAAATTGACAAAGCAGACATTGACTTTCCCAACGACCTGCTGCTGGAATTAGATCAACTCCGCTACGAAATTGAGGAGATTGACCCCGATCATAAAGCGGAATTGAAACGGGTGCAGCGCGCAACCTACCCGCCGATCATCTTCATTACCAGCAACGAAGAAAAAGAACTGCCGCCCGCTTTTTTGCGCAGGTGCTTGTTTTACTACATCGAATTTCCAGGCAAAGGCGATTTGGAAAACATCGTACAGGCCAATTTTCCTTTTTTGAAAAGCGAGGCGGTCAAAAGCGCGGTTGAACGGTTCTACGGCTTGCGCATCGAAATGAAAAAACATCCCAACACGGAAAAGGAAGTCTCCACCAGCGAGTTGCTCGACTGGATGCGCGCCATCTCCCATTTTTTTGAAGAAAAGGTAAAAACGGAATTGGGAAAGCTATTGGAAAAACAGCCCGAAAAACGCGCTGAAATTGAAGCAATCCTGAACGCTTTAAACGATAAACTGCCTTTGGACGGGCCAATGAGCCAGCAGGTTGATGCGTTGCTGCCCGATTTGTCGAAGGAATTGGCCACAGATTTGGAAAACAAAGATTTAAAAGACTTGTATCCCTATCTTTTGGTCAAATCGCTGAATGATTTTAAAATTCATATTTTGAAAAACAATGCCTGAAGTGTTACCCGATCGTTTGAACGCAGCGCTGTTTCAGTTTTTTCACCGCCTGCGGCACGACCTGCACACCGAGTTGGGAGTAGGCGAATACAAGCTGCTGTTTGAAGCGCAGGAAAAAGGTATTTCCCTTTCTGATGAAGTTGCTGTGATGCAGCTTTGCAAAACGATCTGGCTGAAAGATCAGGCTCAATTTGGGGCTTTCAGGAAGTTGTTTGACGCAATTATCGCCCCCGCTTTTCGCGAAAAGCAGGAAGCAGGCAGCAATCTGCAAGCCGACGCTGAGGAGACTAAAGATACCCGGCCAGACCGCGATGCTCAGAAAAAACCCGTTCCAGAAACGGAGCAAAAACCGGAAACTCCGCAACCGGCTCCCGAATTGAGCGAAGCCGAAGCCCTCGAACGCATCCCCGATTCAGAAGCCGCCCCGGATGAAGGGGACTTGTCCATCGGTTTGGAACAATCCGGCAGCTTCACATTAGAAGACATAGAAGAAACGCCCCTTTCCGAAGCGGGCATCAGCACCCACCGCTTCCTGCTCAACGAGCGTTACCTGCCCGTCAGTCCCCGCGATATGCAACAACACTGGCGTTTTTTACAAAATAATTTCGAACGCGGCATTACGCCGCACATAGATTTGTTGCGCACCGTGGCTTCCATTGCCCGGCGGGGCATTCTGCTGGAACCGGTTTTCCAAAAAAGAACCCTCAACCGCACGCACCTGCTGTTTTTGATTGACGACAGCGCCTCTATGATTGCGTTTGGAACGCTGGCTCAACGCTTGGTGGAAGCCGCTTTAGAGGATCCTTTCGTCACGGACGAAGAGGTTTTTTATTTCAGCAATGCCCCGGGCGAGCAGTTGTACCTCAACCCCTGGCATACGCAATCGGTGCAATTGTCCTCCTTGTGGCGACGCTGCCACCGGCACACCATGATGCTGATCATCAGCGATGGCGGGGCTTCCAGGGGGCAAACCGATTTTGAACGCATCCAGGCGACACATACTTTTTTAAAAGAAGCCAGGCAACATGTACAACGCATCGCCTGGGTGAACCCCATGCCCCGCAAGCGCTGGGAAGATACGTCTGCGGAATACATCGCGCGCCGGGTACCGATGTTTGAGACGGAACGGATTGGGTTGTATAAGGCGATTCAGACTTTGAAGGGGAAGTTTGTTTAAACTGATAAAAAATGCCAGACGATCAAACGACATTATTGGGCCACCCCCTCGCCTCCGGCGAAAGGCTGTTGCTGGAAGCTTTTGCCAAAAATCGTGGCGAAGGGCACGTGTTGCTGGCCTGCCACGCTGCGTTCCCGATGGTGTTGACGGCAGATCTGGTGTATAAAATCTGGCAGAATTTTCGGGAATACCCTGGCGAAAATGGCGAGCGCTGCGAAATTCCTTACGTGGCCGTTTCGGATCTGTTGTTGTCGCCGCTGTGCCAGCCTTCCGGCTACCAGCGCTTCGAGATGCCGGCCAATATCCGGCATGCCTTGCTTGCCGTTCTGCAAGACGATTCCCGGTTTGGCAAAGCGCGGCTCCGCGAACTGGCTGCTTTTCTAAAACACTACATTGAAGCGGCTTACCGCGACGCCGACGCCATCGGGCAAGCCATCCGCAACGCACAGCAGTTGGTGGTGGATGCTTGGCTCTACCCGGAAAAAGCCCTGCAAACCCTGACCCAGGCCTTTCGGGAAGCAGAACAATCTCCTGCCGAACAAGTGCGGCTCAGCAATTTAGTGGAGCGTTTTGACCTGCAATGGGAGGCCGGGTTGCTGGCCGAAGATCGTCAAAAACCTAAACAAACAGGGGCATTGCTCCAGTACAGCAAAGGGTTGGCCGCTTTTCACAAAACGGGCGACGCCTACCACGCAGCCAATTTACTGAAAGGCGTTATCCAAAAAGGCGACGCTGGTATGATGCTGCCCTTGCCGGGGGAAGTGAAAACGACGGTCAGTAACCGCTTGTCGCTCCCCCAAAAAGGGAAGCTGCACGCCCTGCTGATTGCGATAGACGAGTACCACCCGAAATCAAAGGTTCCCGCGTTGCGTGGCTGCAAAAACGACGCCCGGAAATTGGCCAACTGGGTCACAAAAAAGCACCAATCGCCCGATTCGCCGTGGCGTGAAATTACCGTAGAAACGCTTTTTGACGAGCAAGCGACCCTGTCCATTTTAGAAAAACGCGCGGAGATCTTGCAAAATGTCACCGCCGAAGACCAGGTGCTGATATATTTTGCCGGCCATGCGCGCGTAGAAAATCCCGGGGACGAAACCGACCTGATTTGTTACGACAGTCTGCTCCCCAACACGCCCAAGCTTACCATATCGCGCTTTCGCAACCTCGTGTTGTCCAATGTACGGCAACAGCCATACCTTACCGTGGTGCTGGATGCAGAGTTTACCGGCACTCCGAACTGGCTAGACCCGACGAATCCGAAGCACGTCGTTTTTGCCAATACCGGCCTGCCCGAAAATGGCTATGAAATCAGTGCCGGAGAAGGCTTTTTTACCAAATATTTCATCGAAGCGCTGGAACAGGGCAGCGGGGATGCCGGCAATGCTGCACTTTTCGTGGATACGCTCACTGGTATGGCGCAGGACAAATTGAGCGAAAAGCAGCACCCGCAGTTCTATGCCACACCGCTTGGGGGGGATCGCCCATTTTTGCAGGCGTTGGATCCAACGCGCGAGTTGAAACGGATGATCCGGCTGAGCGGCGCGTCGTTGGCGGAGTTGCGCAAGTCTTTGGCGCTACCCGATTCCGCACCGAAACAGCAATGGAAATCGGCGCTCACCACTTTCCTCGCCGAAAAAGAAAAGACCGATACGCCCCTATTCCTGTTTGTTTTTTCAGATGCAGACGGGGATTTGCCCGCCGTTCAAAAGGAGCAGGAGCAATTGAAAACGCTGGTGGAAGAACAGTTGCAAAATACGTCCGTTGAAGCTGTTTTTTTGGAAAACCCTGATTTGCAGGAAGTGCAACAATATTTCACAGCGCCGGAATACCGGAACCGGTTGCACTTGTTTCATTTTTCGGGATTGGATAAAGAAAACAAGCCGATAATGCCCTCTTTTTCTCAGAAGGCAACGAAGAAGGCACGCCCCATGCAGCAGCAGCAGCAGTCGAACATCGGCAGCTTTTCCAACATAGGCAACGAGCCGGAAGGCTCTGCCGAATATGGCTTTTTGCTCGCCGACGGCCTGCTGAACATTTTTGATTTTACGGCCTGGCTGCCCTATCAGCAAAACCTGCGCCTTGCGTTTTTCAACACCTGTTTCAGCAACCATAGCGCCACCTGGGCCACTCAATTGGGTGCCTGGAATGCCATTGGCACCGAGGGGGAAGTCAGCGACGATGCCGCCACTAAATTTGCAGTGGCTTTTTATAGCAAGTGGTTGGTGAAGGGAAATGCGTTATCCTCAGCTTTTAGCGAAGTTTTAACGGCCGCTCCCGGATCAGCGGGCGGCGCACACCGGTCGGCAGCCCCCATGGAAACCGACGATGCCCCCACAGGCATTCCCTTCCAGTTGAAAAGCGCCGCATGGCTCACCACCAGCTGGCGCGGCGAGCGGTTCACCGATTACAGTTTGGTTCCTGATCCCGGGCTGCGCGCGTTGGTGTTTGAATACGATACCTTAGATATTGCCGATAAAAGGGAACGGGTCACTAAAAAAAGACAAGTAGCTCAAAAATTGGGAGAAGTCATCAATTCCCTTGTTTCCGATAAGCGCGCGCTGCTTGGCCCCCGCGCAAGCCAGGGGTTGCTGGCAGGCCTTGTCACCGCCATTCGCCAGCGCCCCACCGAAGCGGACGTGGCGGTACTTTTGGACATGGCACCGATGGTGAAACAGTTGTTTGTGAAATACGAGTGGGTGGAGGCTGCGGATGGATTGATGAAAGAGAGGCTGTGGGCGGAAGCGCGGAACGGGGAATTGGAGGAAGTGCTGAAGGGATTTGAGGAAGGGGCGGATGAGGATTTGAGGGAGCGGATAGGGGTGATGCGCGATGAGCCGACCCTCATCCCCGGCGGCTCCTTCCTCATGGGCTGGCTCGAAGGACGCGACGGTGCAAAAAACGATCATGAAATTCCAGCTCACAAAGTGCAACTTACCGATTTTTATATTGGAAAATACCCGGTCACCCAAGCCCAATGGAAGGCAGTCATGGGCGACAACCCAAGTCATTTTAAAGAAGCGGAACAAAACCCGGTAGAGAACGTATCCTGGGATGACATTCAGGAGTTTTTAAAAAAGCTGAATGAAAAAACCGGCAAAAATTACCGCCTGCCTACCGAAGCAGAGTGGGAATATGCCGCGCGGGGCGGGCAAGACAGCAAAGAATATGAATACGCTGGCAGCAATACCCTTGAAACGGTAGCCTGGTACACTGAAAATGCCAAAAATAAGACCCACCCTGTTGGTCAGAAAAAGCCGAATGAACTTGGCCTGTACGATATGAGCGGGAATGTATGGGAATGGTGCTCCGACTGGTACGGTACCTACCCATCGGGGGATCAAACCAACCCTGTCGGTCCTCCTTCAGGCTCCTACCGCGTCCTACGCGGCGGGTCGTGGTTCAACTTCCCGCAGGATTGCCGTGTAGCGTATCGCAGTCTCGGCACTCCCGGCTTCCGCTTCTACTACGTTGGCTTTCGCTTAGCCAGGACCAAATAGCCATTTAATTTTTTTACCCTTTTACTCTCTTATGGAAATATGAGACATCCCGAAAATTCGGCTCAGGTGCAGCACCATCATATTGGTAGAAATTTGGGAATGAACGAATTGCAAAGCCTGCCCTGCACTTAAGTGATTAAAACGAATGCTTTTGAATTTTCGTCCCCCACTTTGCGTACTTAGCGCCCTTTGCGGGAGACTGTTTCCCGCAAAGGGCGCTAAGGTCTCGCTAAGGCCGCTAAGAAAGCGGGCGCATGAGTCATCCCAAAAATTCGGGATGACTCATGTTTTTTAATGTCTGCGCTATAAAAATGGCGAACTGATGTAATCGCCTATATAGCGCAGCATATATAGCGTATATATCAACGCGCAGCGCTTATGTGTTGCCAGTTTTTGGATATATCGGGAAAAGCAAGCGTATATATAGGTGTCCACGCCAAATTAGGCGCAGTTCCGGAGGGGATAAAGCGGCGGCTTGCAATGATATGCCGATAGGGCTAGCGACAAGCTTCCGCCTCGCCCACGCCGCCGAAAACTTTTAATTTTTTTTAAAACCTTTGGGCGAAGCCCAAAAAATACCAGGCACGAGGCGGAGCCTCGACGCCAGCAAACAGCTTGCTCGCGCCGAGGCTCCGCCTCGCGTGTACTATTTCAAGGGCTTTGCCCGTTTTTATTTCTCAAAAAACCATTCCCAAATCGGCGATATTTCAATCAGCGGCTGATAATCGCAGAATTTTTCATCCGCTATGGCCGCATAATACGCCGCGCTGCTGTACAACCAATGTTCCGCCAAGGTAACATAACCCGCTTCCACGGCATTGTCATGGATGTAATTCATTTTTTGCGCAATGACGGGTTCGGTATACAATTCAACAGGGTGGTTGTCGTGTTGCCAAACCTGATAGGTTTGTTTGTGTTTTTTGTTGTAGGCATGATAACCAAACAAATGTAGAAGCCAATCCCGGCGACTTTCAATATTGGAGGCATCCAGCAAATAATCTATAATCTGTCGGGCAGTAAAAGCCTTCCAATCGCGCATCACATCTACCAGCAGGAACGGTGGCCGGCAACTGGCGATCAAATGCCAGTGGTTGGACATAATTGTATAAGCGTGTACCTGAAATCCTTTGTGTTTTTGGCAGTACCGCCAGCTGTCTATTACCATGTCTCGGTAGACTTGGCGCGTGAATAAATCTACCCAGCCGACCGTAGCACCGGTCAGGTAGTTTAGGCCGTGTTGGTTGCGAATTTTGTATTGGACACTCATGTGGGTTGAGATTGAGTTTTTTGTTGATGGAGTCAGGCAGAACCTGACAAATAGTACACGCGAGAGAGTCAGGCAGAACCTGACAAATAGTACACGCGAGGCGGAGCCTCGGCGCGAGCGTTTTATGGACTAACGTAAGATTCCGTCTTATCCTCCATACTTGTCCGATCTTGTCTGACTTTGTTCGATCTTGTTCGATCTTGTTCGATCTTGTTCGATTTCAAGGTGGCGTGTAGCAAATTAGTTTTCCTGTGTATTCGCACTGTATTCGCAATTTTCCATAAATTTGACAAAACCTTTGCTCGCATATTTACAAACTACCGCCTCGATGTCTGGCTATTCAAAACCACTTATCCTTTTGCTGCTTGCAACCCTGCTTTTGCCCTTTTCCTGCCGGAGAACCAAGGGGTACGAAGAAAGCAAATATTTAAGATGGGTGGGTGATATCGCGTTCAACCCCAAAGAAGATGATAAAAACTTCGTCGTATGTGAGGAGGAAGAGGTGAAACAATACCATAATTTCAGCCTGGGTTTTCAATACAAAGGCGAAAAATATGAGTTGGATCGCGCCTTTGAACAAGCGTACCAGTCGAAAATCATCAAAGGCGAAAGCGGCCTGATCAGAATCCGGTTTATCGTTAATTGTAGAGGAGAAACAGGGAGATTCAGGGTCATGGGCATGAACGAAAACTATGAGCCCAAAGCGTTTGATGCCCCCATTACCAAACAACTGCTGCGCATCACGCAAAGCCTTACCGGCTGGAAAGTTTTGCCGAATGCCGAAAAACCGGAAGATTATTACCAATACCTGATTTTCAAAATTAAAGAGGGACAGTTAATCGAAATTATGCCATGAAACCACCTGCTTTATTTTTTGTATTGCTGCTTTTAAGCGCAAAAGGATGGACACAAAATTGCAATGCTTTTTTGTATGCAAAAGATACGCTTCAATACGAGGCCTGCCTTTTGGCAGAAGCGCGGGAAGGGCATTATCAATACAGTAAAGCCTACCAGGAAGCCTTAGATCGGGCTATTGAAAAATGCCCCTATTTTTCCTATGCTTACCTGCATAAATCAACTGCATATTTAAAAAGCGGGGATTTTCTGACCTGGAAACAGTTGATTGACAAAGCCGTTGCACTCAATGCGAAAGAAAATTTAGGGTATCGGGCATGGTGCCGCTACCAGTTCTTTAGGGATTATCAAGGGGCGATTGACGACGTTGAAACGTTGGATAGCCTGATCAGCTACGACCTGGGCTATTCTGCCGGGGGCGAATACCATTTAAATATTGCAAAAGCACTGTGTCACAAAGCGTTAGGAAACAAAAAAAGAGCAGTCGAAATTATTGAAAATCAATTAACAACACCGGATTACACCGCCGGGGTTTATGATTATATGCACCTCGGCGTGTTGTACCTCGAATTGGGCAATCCGCAACGGGCGATTGATTGCTTTGCTAAACAAACGGCCAACTACGAATTAGCGGAAAATCAATTCTACCTGGGCTTAACCTACAAATCCCTCCAAAGCAACGACCAATATTTAGCCTGCATTCGGAAATCCCGGGAGTTGTATGTCTCCGGTAAATCTATGAACGACCCTTATACGGAACAGATGGATAAAATTTACCTACAGGTGATAGAAAATGAATTGAATTCAGGTAAATAAGATCTGGTTTTCAACTTTTTTAGTGCCGCTCCGTCTCGTGCCTGGCATTTCAAACGGCGTTGCCCGTTTTCCATTTTTTTTCCTTCATCTTGTGCATCCGCTTTGGATTGTACCATAGCCAGAAACCGCTGAAGGATCCATAGTGGACACAGAAGGCTGCGCCTATTGCGATTGCAGCGAATGGCCTCCGCATCGAATTTCTTGCGAATAGTTTTAGGTTTGGCATCTGCTTTTGCCTGTTAGCTGGCAGACCGAAAAGAGTGGAAGGCGGAGCTTTACGCCGGAACTCAAAAGGCAAGGGGGCGTGCGGGCAAGTAGGGTTCCGTAATGCGAGCAGATTATCGGAAAACCTTTGAATACCGCTTGCAAACTAATACCTTGCCATTGAAAAGACCGCCTCTTGTAGCTCCTAAAACACTCAACCAGCATTATTATACACCTTCCAAAGCAATGCCGCAACAGAAGTACTTAAAAACCCAGGGGCTCCTTACGGGCGATTGGGTCTATGTATACAAAGGCTTCTGGCAATTTTTCTACGAATGGATGTGCAGGCAAATGGAAAAAAGAGGGATACCCTGCCAGAATAACCCACCCGTATGGGCTTTTCATTCTTGTGGCGGGTTTATTAGACCCTGATTTTGACTATACCGCTTTTGTTTAAACCGGGCTGTCAAAAAAACCTCCTCCCACAGGCAACCTTTTTTTGTTTTTCCCCGAATCTGAGCAGAAAGCAGAGGCAGAATTTTGCTCCATCATTTGAAATAGAAGATAAAAACATCCGAAATTCCCATTCAGGTAGTTTTTTTTCTTGTTCAGTAAATGAATGGCGCTTTTTTTAACCAATCAACCGGTTAATTGAGTAAATTGTGGATCGGCAATTGTCTATACTATCTTGAATATGTCTAAACTCGCACATCAGATATACATCATTACACTGTCAAGCATTGTAATCCTGACTTTTTTGTTTTTGTCTTACAAAGGGCTTTCTTATTACAGCACCTCCATCGAAGAACGATTTTACCATCCCGACCACAACTGGTTTAAACCGAGCGGCGTTTTTGGGCACGGCTTGGGCATTGTGGGTACCTTATTGATCATCATTGGCGTATTTGGCTACCAAGCCAAAAAAAGATTCCGAGTACTTGCCCCGCTTGGGCGGTTGAAATACTGGCTGGAGTTCCACATTTTCCTGTGCAGCCTGGGGCCGGTCATGATCCTGTTCCACACCGCATTCAAGTTCGGCGGGATCGTGTCCGTCAGTTTTTGGAGCATGATTGCGGTGGTCGTCAGTGGCATCATTGGCAGGTTTATTTACATACAAATCCCCCGAACGATTGAAGGCCGGGAATTGAGTCTGAACGAAGTTCGGGAAATGAAAGGAGACTTCGGGGAGATACTGAAAGGTTCTTATCACTTAGACGCCGGGAGTTACCAAACCGTTTTGGATGCGGTGAGCATCAACAGTCAGCGGATGAAAGGGGATTTTTTCTCGCGGATCGTTGGCAAATATTTTGAAGACAAAAAGACCCTCCGCCTGATTAGAAGCACCCTTCGTGAAAACGGATTGTCGAATCCCGACACCCGGAAAGTAGCAAAAATGGTCAGCAACGAAATCTCATTGAACAACCGGATCGAGCGGTTGGTGACTATGCAGGAGTTGTTCAAATACTGGCACGTGGCGCATTTGCCGTTTGCCCTGATTATGTTGATTATTATGATTATCCACGTGGCAATTACTTTGGCATTTGGTTATAAGTGGATTTTTTAAAATAGTCAATTTGTCGTTTCACGTTGTCCTATATTTTAGCTATGTTAATCGAACAAGTGATTATCTATGGAATTGTCGGGATTTTCTGTTTTGTCGTCGTTTATTTTTACTTAAAGCGACAGAAAAAAGCCTCCGAAGTTGTAGAAGCTAAAATTGAAAAGGCCATACAAGATGGTACTTTCGAGCCGGTTTCTCTACATCCTGTGATAGATTTGGGCACCTGCATCAAAAGCGGGGCCTGCATTGAGGCCTGCCCTGAAAAGGACATCATTGGCATTGTGAACGGCAGAGCAACCTTAGTGAACGCCTCGCAGTGCATTGGCCATGGCGCTTGTTTTCATGCCTGCCCCGTAGAAGCGATTACCTTAGTAATTGGGACAGAAAAAAGGGGGGTAGACCTGCCGCACGTCAATCAGGATTTTGAGACGAACGTTCGGGGCATTTATATTGCCGGGGAGTTGGGCGGCATGGGTCTGATCAAAAACAGCGTGGAGCAGGGAGAAGCCGCTGTTGAAAGCATGGTCAAATCCGGGTTCAAACGTGGAGGCAAGGACATCTACGATCTAATCATCATTGGTGCTGGTCCGGCGGGTATCTCGGCTTCGCTGACTGCAAAAAAACACAACCTGAATTTTTTGACCGTTGAGCAAGATTCGCTCGGTGGCACGGTTTTTAACTTCCCACGATCCAAAATCGTGATGACGGCACCAATGGATTTACCGCTTTATGGTAAAGTAAAACTCTACAACACCAGCAAAACGGAATTACTCAGCTTGTGGCAATTGGTGCTGGCAAAAAACGACATCAAAATCCGGGAAAACACAAAAATTGAAGGGATTCAGATAGATGGCGACCATTTTAATGTGATCACCCTCAAAGGCGAGACGCTCCAGGCTAAAAATGTACTTTTAGCCATTGGCCGGCGGGGCAGCCCGCGAAAATTAGGCATCCCTGGCGAATCGCTCGAAAAAGTAGCTTACCGGCTACTCGAACCGGAAAACATCATTAACAAGCGGGTGATCGTTGTTGGCGGCGGCGATTCTGCCGTTGAGGCAGCACTTTCCCTGGCAGATCAAAACAAGGTCATCATCAGCTACCGGAGTGAAGCCTTCAGCAGGCTCAAACCTCAAAACCGGCAAAACCTGGAAACCGCTGTCAATCGTGGGACTGTTGAAGTTAAACTAAAAACCAACTTGGTGAAAATTGAAGCCGAAAAAGCCATGTTGACTTACGAAGCTGAACAAGAGCCTGTTGTGGTAGAAAACGATATGGTATATATTTTTGCCGGGGGCGAGTTGCCCACCCAGTTTTTGCAAAAAGCGGGCGTACAAATTTCGAAGCGGTTTGGGTATACAGTAAAGAAGCACAAATGAAAAAGCACATTTTCCATATCCTTCTTTTTCTTACCCTTCTTTCCGGGAGGGCTTTGGCACAGTTATCGCCTGGCGACTTGTCGAATGCCCACGCTAAGTTGGAAGGCGTATCCAATTGCACGCAGTGCCATGTCTTGGGGGATAAAGTTTCCAACGACAAGTGCTTAGCTTGCCATAAAGAAATCAAAACCAAAATAGGCAAGGGCAGAGGTTACCACGTTTCCAAGGAGGTTAAAGGCAAAGAATGCGCAAGTTGCCACAGCGACCACCACGGGCGGAAATTTGATCTGGTGCGGTTTGATGAGAAAAATTTCAACCATTCTCTGGCGGGATACGAACTGACGGGCGCACACAAAAAAATAGACTGCCGGGAGTGCCACAAGCCCGATTATGTGGGCGATGTGAATTTAAAGAAGAAAAAAGACACGTATTTGGGCCTTGAACAGCCCTGCCTTTCATGCCATACCGATTACCACCAGAAAACGCTGCCAAACGATTGTGCCAAATGCCATTCAGTGGATGCATTTGCACCGGCGGGCAAGTTCAACCACGATAAGGCCGATTTTGCCTTAGTTGGAAAACACAAAACAGTGGCGTGCATCGAATGCCACCTGAAAGAAACGAAAAACGGGGTGGCGTTTCAACGATTTGCAAACGTACCATTCACCAACTGCAATAGTTGCCACAAAGACGCCCACAACAACCACCTCGGAACCAATTGCAAAGAGTGCCATTCTGAACAATCCTTTACCTCGCTGGCCGGGTTGAGTAAATTCAACCACAGCAAGACCAAATTCCCGCTGAAAGGGCAACACAAGCAAACCGGCTGCGCAGGATGCCACAAACTGGAAGCGACGCCGCTGACCATTTTCCAGGACAGACTTGGTGTAAAAACAAATGCTTGCGCCACCTGCCATAAGGATGTACACGAAGGCAAATTTGGAAGCAATTGCGTGGATTGTCACAACGAAACCTCCTTCCGGAAAGTCGGACGCATGGAGGGTTTCGACCATAACCTGACAAAGTTTGCACTGAAAGGCAAGCACGTAGCGGTGGATTGCCGGAAATGCCACATTTCAGAGCATTTCACAGACCCGTTACCTCACAACACCTGTGCGTCCTGCCACAAAGACTACCACGAGGGGCAGTTTAAAACCGCTGTAAAAACACCGGACTGTGCGGAGTGCCATACGGTGGATGGGTTTGCGGGGAGTACATTTACCCTTGAAAAACACGCCCAAACCACATTTGCGCTCACCGGGGCGCATATTGCAACGCCTTGTAATGCCTGCCATTGGAAAGAAAAGCAATGGAAGTTCCGGAAAATTGGCGAGCGCTGCGTGGATTGCCACAAAGACGTACACGTGGGGGAAATTGACGTTAAATGGTACCCCAGCCAAACTTGCGAAAACTGCCACTCCACGGAAAGCTGGGTCAGTGAAAACCGATTCGACCACGCTAAAACCCGATTCAAGCTGCAAGGTGCCCACGTCAGGCAAGATTGCCGGGCTTGTCACATTCCGGATACCGAACATCAACATGGAAAATTTGCAGGGCTCCCCGCTACCTGTCATACCTGCCACCAGGATCAACATAGCGGACAGTTTGAGAAAAGCGGCGTGACTGATTGTGCGCGGTGCCACAGCTTCGACGACTGGATCATGAACAATTTTGACCACAGTAAAACGCGGTTCAAATTGGATGGAAAACACGCTACAGTGGCTTGTGAAAAATGCCACCTTACGAAAGAAGTCAATGGAAACATGGTCGTACAATACCGATTCGACAGTTTTGAATGCATCGTTTGTCACCAGTAGGGGCGACCCTCGCGGTCGCCCTGGCATCCAGCCGCCCCCGGAGGGCGTCTGAATGCCCAACAGAACGGTTTTTGGCATCAGGGCGACCGCGAGGGTCGCAATGAAACATAAGGCGACTGCGAGGGTCGCAATGAAACACAGGGCGACCGCGAGGGTCGCCCCTACACAATCAACCATGCGCCATTTAACATCCATACTCCTCCTCGGCTTTTGCGCGAACCTGTTTTCGCAAAATCCGCACGGCACAGCCTTAAAATACGACTGCGCGGCCTGCCATTCTCCTGCCGGATGGGAAATCATGGCGGATGAATGGGAACGGGAAACCTTAGTCATTCCGGAGGATCGGGTAGGTGTTCCGGTTAAAACCAAGCGCTTCAGCCACGAGCAGACGGATTTTGCTTTAACCGGGCGACACAAGGGCGTGGACTGCCGGAGCTGCCACGAAACGCTCGTATTTGAGGAAGCGCAAACAACCTGTATATCCTGCCATACCGATTTACACCAAATGACCGTGGGTGACGACTGCGCCCGATGCCATACCACGCAACATTGGCTGGTGGACAACATCACCGCGCTGCACCAGGAAAACGGCTTCCCGCTGCTCGGCGTGCATGCGGTAGTGGATTGCAGGCAATGCCACCTTTCGGAAACGGACATACGGTTTGACCGCATCGGGAACGATTGCATCAATTGCCACTTTGAAGAATACACGGCGACTACCATGCCCAACCACACAGCGGCGGGCTATTCCACCAATTGTGAGGATTGCCACGACGTTGCCGGATCGGGCTGGCTTTGGTCGGGAGGCGGCGCCAACCACTTGTTTTTTCCGTTGACCGGGGGGCATCAAATCAACGACTGTGCCCAATGCCATGTTGGTGAAAATTTTATGAATACGCCCACCGATTGTTTTGCCTGCCACCAGTCAGATTTTCAGGCCACCACCAGCCCTGACCACGAAGCGGGCAATTTTCCGACCGACTGCAAGGTCTGCCACTCGACCGATCCTGGCTGGAATGCCACCGACTTTTCCCAACACGACCAGTTGTATTTCCCCATTTTCAGCGGCAAACACGATGGAGAATGGAATGAATGCACGGATTGTCATACCACTCCCGGAAATTTCGCGCTTTTTAGTTGTATAGAATGCCATGAACACGATAACCCCGGTGATCTTGCCAATAAACACGATGAGGTTTCGGGGTATAGTTATACGAGTTCGGCTTGTTATTCCTGCCACCCAAGAGGGGAGTAATAACACACCCGTTCAGCTACTTATTTTTCCCGTTCAGCATATTAAGCTATGCTGGTGGGAAGAAGTCAATGGCACCGTGAAAGGAATGTCATAGTTTTGTCAAAACCGGATTGAGCAACGAAGCGCTTATTCGGATTTTCCCCAACAAGCACTAAGAAAAACAGCATTGTTTGCAAAAACTTTTATTCATATTATTTTTTCTTGGGCTGACAGTAACGCTTCTCTCTCAGAACCCGCACGGTGCAACGTTGAAATACGACTGCGCAGCCTGCCACACGCCTGCCGGGTGGGAAATAGCAAGTGATTATTGGAAAAACTACGAACCGGGAAAACCGCAAATTTCAAAAACGACCGGACTGCCGCTGCCTGTGGACACGCTGCGGTTTCACCATGGGAAAACCATTTTTCCACTGCAAGGCGGTCACACCGCCGTAGATTGCCGGAGCTGCCACCAAACCCTGGTGTTTTCAGAAGCTAATCCCGATTGCATTTCCTGCCATACAGACATTCACCAGCAAACCGTCGGTAACGATTGCGCCCGCTGTCATACGCCCAACAACTGGCTGGTGGACAACATCACAGAACTGCACCAGGAGAATGGCTTCCCCCTAACCGGCGTGCATACGATCGTCAGTTGCGATGCCTGCCACGTGAGTGAATCGGCGCTGCGTTTTGACCGAATTGGGAACGATTGCCGGAGTTGCCACCTCGATGACTACAACAACACAACCAATCCAAATCATAGCCAGGCTGGTTTTTCTACCGATTGCTTAGAATGCCACGACCTCCATACCCCCGGCTGGCATACCGATCAGGTCAATCACGATTTTTTTCCCCTGACCAAAGGGCACGAAATTGCGGATTGTGCAAAATGCCATTTTGGCGGTGATTTCGCCAATACGCCCAATACCTGTGTGGGTTGCCATCAGGCCGATTATACCGCAACGACTGACCCCAATCACGCTGCCAGCCAGTTTCCAACCAATTGTGAGAGTTGTCACAGCGAAAGCGCCTGGGCACCTTCCACGTTTGACCACAGCGCCATCTATGCGTTCACCGGAGCGCATATCCCAATTGCTGCCGACTGCAACGCTTGCCACAACGGCGATTTTGTCAATACTCCAAATACCTGTGCAGGTTGCCATCAGACCGAATACAACACCAGTACGAACCCAAACCACGTTACCTTAGGCTTGCCCACGGATTGTGAAATGTGCCATACCACTACGCCCGGATGGGATCCGGCGACGTTCCCAATCCACAACAATTTTTATGCTTTGAATGGAGCGCACGCTTCGATTTCTAATGACTGCGCGGCTTGCCACAACGGCAATTACAATAATACACCCAATACTTGCGCAGGGTGCCATCAGACAGATTACAACGCGACCCTCAACCCCAACCACGCCGCCGCCCAGTTCCCAATCACCTGTGCAGACTGCCATTCAGAAAATACGTGGGTTCCGTCCACCTTCAACCACAATGCGTTTTATCCGTTCACTGGCGCACATATCCCGATTGCCAACGACTGCAACGCCTGCCATCAGGGCGACTACGTCAATACCCCAAATACCTGTATCGGCTGTCACCTGCCCGATTTTAACAGCAGTACCAATCCCAACCACGTCGTCCTTGGCATTCCAACGGATTGTGCGATGTGCCATACGACCAACCCCGATTGGGATCCGGCAACTTTCCCGATTCACAACAACTATTGGGTGCTGAACGGTGCGCATGCAGCCATTGCCAACGATTGCGCGGCTTGCCACAACGGCAATTACACCAATACACCCAACACCTGCGTAGGTTGCCACTTAGCGGAGTACAACTCGGCCAACAACCCCAACCACATTGCGGCAGGATTCCCGACGGATTGCATCGCCTGTCACAGCGTAAATGCCTGGCAACCTGCAACTTTTGATCATGACGACCAATATTTCCCGATTTACAGTGGCAAACACGATGGCGAATGGGATCAATGCATCGAATGCCATACGCCCCCTGGTAATTTTACTTTATTCAGTTGTATACAATGCCACGAACACGACAACCCGGGCGAACTTGCCAATATTCATGAAGATGTTTCGGGGTATCAATACAATAGCCAGGCTTGTTATGCCTGTCACCCGGACGGCGAAAACTAAGCGCTTGTTGGGGATTTCATGATTGACTACGTCGAATCTTCGATTTGGGCGAGCGTGAGGAAATTTTATTTTAGACAAGGCGGATTTTGCAGAGATAGCCGGCAGCTATCTTGAAAAAATCCAACGCAGTATAAAATAAAATTTGCCACTCGTAGCCAATTGATGAATTACCCAACAAGCTCTAAATGGACAGATAGACAAAATTAATTATGAAAAACGCGATAACCATATTGTTTTTTCTGTTTTGCACGGGCGCGGTGTTTGGGCAAAAAGATACTTTGCTTGTAAAAGGGGTGGTGTCTTATGTTTCTTCGCAAAACGTTTATGTGAAATTCACTTCCACGGAAGGCATTAATACGGGCGACACGCTGTATTCCAGCAAAAATGCCCGCCTGTTGCCAGGCTTGGTCGTCAAGGATAAATCCTCAACTTCCTGTGTTTGTACCTCCCTGCTTAAAGAAAAAACAAAAACAGGAGAGGCGTTTTTTGCCCGGACCGTTGGTAAAAAAGAACCCAAAAAGGAAGAACCGGTGGTGGTAAACGCCCCCCTTGATTCCTTAGTGAGGGCTTCCCCTGAACCGATCCAAACCGATCAGGAAAAAGAAGAGGTGCCGAGCTACAAGGAAAAAATAAAAGGGCGGGTGTCGGCGGCGTCTTACAGCAACCTTTACGGATCGGAGGCAACCCACCGAATGCGCTATGCTTTTACCCTGCAGGGAAATAACATCGGCAATTCGAGGTTTTCGACGGAAAACTACATCACATTCCGGCATACAATAGGCGAGTGGGCCGCTGTGCAAGCCAATTTTCAGGATGCTTTAAAGGTTTATTCCCTTGCGGTAAAATACGATTTGGATAAAAAATCGAGCATTACCGTAGGCAGAAAAATTAACCAGCGAATCTCCAGTATGGGTGCTATTGACGGGATACAGGCGGAGAAAGGCTTTGGCAATATGCTGATTGGTGCCATTGCTGGTTCGAGGCCGGATTTTTTAGATTATGGCTTAAATTTAAACCTGCTGCAGTTCGGGGTGTACTTTGGCCACACTTCCACTAAAGACAATAAAGTTCAACAAACCACTGTCGCTTTTATTGAGCAGAGAAACCTTTCAAAAACAGACCGACGCTTCCTTTATTTTCAACATTCCAATGCTTTCGCAAAAGACCTGAATGTATTTGTTACCCTTGAAGCCGACTTATACCAAAACATCCATGAAACCGTGAGCAATACCCTGAGTTTGACAAATCTATACCTGTCCCTGCGGTATAAATTGTCAAAAAACATCAGCATATCGGCTTCTTATGACAACCGAAAAAACATCATTTTTTATGAGTCGTACAAAAGTTATATAGACCAGCTCATTGACGATGAAACCCGGCAGGGCTTGCGGTTTAATTTTAATTACCGCCCTTTCAAAACCATTACCTGGGGCGTGAATGCAAGCTGGCGTTTTCAAAAAGACAATGCTAATTCGTCAAAAAACCTGAATACCTACCTCAATTTCAGCCGGATACCCTGGATTAATGCATCCGCTTCTGTCACGGCAAATTTGCTTCAGACCAATTATTTGGACAGCAAAATATATGGGGTCCGGATTACAAAAGAAATCATTCCCGGAAAATTAACCAGCGATGTGTATTTCCGGATGGTAGATTATCAGTACAACAGTTACGAATACACGATTCAGCAGCAAATAGCCGGGGTGGATGTCTCGTTAAATCTAACCCGAAAATTGGCGTTTCATGTATATTATGAAGGCACGTTCGACAAAAAAACGGATACCTTGCACCGGATCAATACTAAAATCATTCAGAGGTTCTAACTTTGTTGAAGCCAGGGCTGATTTACCCGGGTTTTTAAAACTACAAACATGAAAATTGTAAAAATATTTACCGTTTCACTGCTTGCGCTGGCTTTAAGCGCCTGCAATTCAAAGCCGAAAGTGATTGAAGCAGAGTCTGCCGGCGAAGATAGCAATGCGCCTATTTTTCAGGAAGCGCCGTTGGTGCAAGGGGCGGATGCAGCAACCCCCCAGGAAGAGCATACCGTTGTGGTGAAAGAAGTGATGAACACGGATCGGTATTCCTACTTGCGGGTGAAGGAAAATGGTGAGGAATTTTGGGTCGCCATTTCAAAGCGGGATGTGAAAGTGGGTGGCACGTACTACTACCGCGGTGGTTTGTTGAAGAAAAACTTTCAGAGCCAGGAATTTAACCGGCTTTTTGAAACCATCTATTTGGTATCAGATTTTCGGGATCAAACGGGCAATGCCGGCGAAGCGGTGGCATCCACACAGCCTGCTGCCGCTGTTGAACCCCCTACCAGCGTGACGCCTGCTGCGGGCGCGATCAAAATTTCGGATTTAGTGGCCAACCTCGCCAAATACGACGGCAAGGTGGTGAAAGTGACCGGCAAATGCGTCAAAGTCAATTCCATGATCATGGGCAGAAATTGGGCCCATATCCAGGATGGCTCCGGCAAAAATCTCGACCTGACGGTGACTACAGCTGAAAATATCCCCTTGGGCTCGATTGTTACTGTGGAAGGAACCTTCGTACTGAACAAAGATTTTGGGGCGGGATACCGGTACGACTACCTCATCGAAGGAGCGGTATTGAAATAATTTACACTTTCGCAGTTTTCAAATATAGCCGGTGCCGCCAAAACGACAGCAAACTCAACGCGACCAACGAAGCCACGGTGTAAGGAACCCATGCTGGAATCGGTACCGGATCACCCGCCGCATAAGAATGCAAACCGGAGAGGTAATAATTTACCCCCAAATAGGTCATCATCACCGAAGCCCAACCGAATAAGGTGGCGACATTGAACGCAAACAGGCCCCGAAATCCGGGAATAAACCGCATGTGCAGGATGAAAGAATACACCAAAATGGTCACTAATGCCCAGGTTTCTTTGGCATCCCAGCCCCAGTATCTGCCCCAGGATTCATTGGCCCAAACGCCGCCGAGATAGGTGCCGATGCTGATCATAAACAACCCGCCGATGAGCGTCATTTCACTAATATAAGTCATTTCTTTGACGATCCGGTATACCCTTTCTCCGTTGTTTTGATTTCCAAAAATCATAAACACTAAATTAAGTACGCCGATGATGGCACCTAAGGCCAAAAATCCATAACTCCCGGCTTCTAAAGACACGTGGATGGTAAGCCAATAGGATTTTAAAACCGGCACTAATGGCGTAATTTCCGGGTCAAGCCAACTCAGGCCCGCGACCATCAGAATGGTGGAAGAAAGCACAGAGGTTGCG
Organism: Chitinophagales bacterium; assembly: GCA_038323375.1. Lineage (GTDB taxonomy): Bacteria > Bacteroidota > Bacteroidia > Chitinophagales > Saprospiraceae > JABWAJ01. Next base: position 4,725 of record JBBQGV010000026.1, on the reverse strand, counting down.
GCCAGGCCGCCGTAGTTTTTCCTTCCGAAAATCAGACCTGCCAGAACGGTGGTCCAGCCAATATAAATCATGGATTCGTAGCCATTGCTCCAGGGTGCGCGCTCAGAGACATACCAGCGCAAGCCCAACCCCAGCGTATGCATTGCGAAACCAAACAACAACAACCCAACGGCTATTTTTCCGGGCCACTTTAGGTTGATTTTTGGGTTAAAAACGGACGTAAACAACAACGCCAGAAATGCTAATCCGAGCAACCCGTACAATGTCCCCAAACGGCTGAAAACGTTGAGCGCATTGAGCAGGATTTCCGCGTTAAGCTGGCTCTTCGAAGGCAAAATATTACCGCCGTATTTTTGCTGGTAGTTGATCAATTCGGCAATCATCCGGTTGGCTAAACTCCAGTCCTGGTTGTTGAGCGTAGGCAAATAGGCCGGATAAAACTGATCAACGATCGTGCCCGCAAAAGCCGGGCTGTGTTGATGCCCTTCGTCGGGAACCGGGGTAAGCCAGGTATTGGTGACGTCGCCCGGCATCGGAAAGACCGTCATAAACCGGCCTGAAAAAATCATGCTGCAAATGTTTACTTTTTCATCCAGCTTCACAATTTCTTTTTCAAATACCCCGCGGTCTCTCGGTGCGGCATTGTAGGCATTCCGGACGTGTTCCCGCAGTTTGTATTCCCCGTTTTGGTCAAAAAAATCGCTGTACGAAACCAGGTCGCCGCTCCCGTTAAACATGTTGCGGATGGCTTCGTGTTTGCCGATCTTAACTAACGGCACCTCGTACCAGGCTTTGGGATTCGAGGCCATGCCCAGGATGATTTGCTCCGCAGTTTGCCCCAGCAGACTTTCTTTCCGCGATAGTTTTCTCAAAACTTCGCTACAGAACGTATTCATGGGTTTTATCCTGCCCCGGCTGTCTTGCATCATGATGTGCCCGAATTCGGCGGCATGGTCTTTATCTATCGCCTGCATGCCGGGAATATTGGCCTGCACCGGTGTTGACAAGGACCAAAAAAAGCCCATGATCAAAACCGCCAGCAGTTTTTCTTTTTGCCTCATTTCTTTAATATTTCTCGATAATTGAGCGAATCGGGTATTTTTACTGAACAGGGTCAAGATCATGCCCAACGTCAGCAAGGCGTATCCGAAGTACGAAATCAGGGTGCCCGGCGCATCGTGGTTTACGCTGAGGTAAGTGCCTAATTCGTCCTGATCGAACGAAGATTGAAAAAAGCGGTAGCCGCCGTAATTCAGGATATTATTCATAAAAATCCGCTGATCGCGCACGAGGTTTTCCCGTTTATCCAGCAGCGTCACTTCACTGGCATACGACGATGCACTATTGGTGCCGGGGTAGCGTTCCATAATAAAATCGTTGAGTTGGATGGCAAAAGGCAGTGCGACCCGCTTTGCGCCATACGCGACGCCTACGCTGGAATTACCAAATGGCGCTACTCGGGGCGTACCTTCAACTCCTTGGCTGCCAACCACAAAAACTTCTTTTTCTTCCCCGCCAAAACCGATTTTCATCTGTAGACCGCCAAGACCTGTGCTGGCCATTTTGGGGGAAGACGAGGTAATTTCCGTTCGTCCGTTCGGGGTGAACATGCCAAAAACAAAACCGCGTTGCCCATCGGAGTACATGCTGCGCAGCTTGAGTGGATGGTACATGCCCGGTGCCAGGGTATCGCTCGTTTGCGTAGCCATCACCATTTGGGAGTAGGTTTGGCCGGCCATAAACGACAAGCTGTCGTTCTGGTATTTTATGTTGAATGCTCGCGGGTCTTCCTGGACGCCAAAATTGAACAAGGTTCCGTAAAGATTGACTTTGTCGCCGTATTTAATCGGGTATTCTTCCCGCCCGTTCATCCCGGCGATGACCACTTTGAGGATGGGGACGCCTTTTTCGTCGTCCGCCATAACTTCGGTGGGATTGGGCACAAAATCCGTCACTTCCACCGTCATGGGTTGGTTGCCAACGACGTATTCCCGCTTGAATGAATTATTACCGAGGGTGGCAAATAGTACCGGCTCGTCAAACGCATATTTTTTGCCCTGGTGCATGACCTGAAAAAGAAGGTAGGTTTCGGCAGATAAAAATGAATTGGACGCGCTGCCTTCCCGGATGCCCATCATGCCTTCGCTGCCGAAATACCGGGTCACACCCGCACCAATGAGGATAATGACTATGGAGGCATGGAAAGTCAGAATGGCCCATTTTTTCTGCTGAATCATCCGGAACCTGAAAATATTGACAATTAGGGTTATACTGAACAAAACTAAGAGCAATTCAAACCATTTTGATTTAAAAATAACTTTTTGAGCCGAACTGGTGCCAAAGTCATTTTCGATAAACGTGGCAACACCAATCGCTACGGCAAACAGAATAATGTACAATCCGGCGGCGGAAGTGGAAAAGAGGCGGTTAGCGACCTTCTTCAGAAATTTCATTGAAATAAAAATTACGTGATTGACAGCATACTACTGGACATTTTCAAGAATCAGAGGCAAACGGAGCAACGTTTACTAAACTTTAAAAGTTTAGGAACGTCATGTTGACAAAAGTAGTACGAAGTTAAGGATTTTCAAGGAAATCAGCGATATATTGGAAGCGGGAATATTCGAAAGATTTATCCCATTAATTCATGGTATTACAAGCGCTCTCGGGGGTGGATACTATCAAAGGAATTGGATGACCTGGCGTCAGCGTTCGCCTTTGCTTTTTTGCTTCTTTCTGCTTTTTTCCTTTCATGCAACCTGTTTGCTTCAAGAATGGAATGCGATTCCTCTATAGACAATTCCTGCATGATGATTTCTGCAAGATGTTTGTAGTATTTCTGTAGTATTTTTAATTCATGCTCGCTAATGTCTTCAATAGAAACAAGGCGGTTGCTGGCGTATTTATGGGCTACTACCAATTCATTTAATTTTATATGAATGGCAATGGAGTCTTTATTTTGGCTACGTTGAATCAAAAATACCATCAAAAAGGTAATGATGGTCGTTCCGGTATTGATCACCAATTGCCAGGTGTCGGAATAGTTAAAAAGCGGGCCTGTTGCCAACCAAACAAGAATAATCGAAAAAGCAACGATAAAGGCAATAGAACTGCCCGAAGCTTTGGTTACAGCAGTGGAGGTTTTTTCAAGGCGGGACAAACCTTTGGATGTTTTATCGTTTATTTTCATGCTGATATGAATCGGAATTTCATAGGTTCGTGCTTTTTTTATTCGCAGGTTCGTCTTCACGCTCATCGTTGTCCCGACCGTCAATTTTGCCAATGATCGTGTCGTCTATATGTTCATTTTGAAAATCTCCTATGCTTGGAAAATCCTTGTTCGGGTTGGGTTTTTGAAAATCAGGATCATTCGGGTTGGGAAATATTTTGCTAAAATCATCGTGCTTTTTTTGATCCGGCTGCTTGACTGGTTTATGCTGGTGATTTTTATTTTTTGCCATTTTACTTTCTTTTAATTAGAGGATATGTTAGTCAGATTTTCAAATTCATGCGCACGCGATCTAAGGCACACGCGTACGTAGTTTGCCGCCTTGTCACTCTGAAATTATGTAACCCCACAGCTATTTCGATGGCTTGATCAAATTTTTTGAGATAAAATCCTCGGGTTTTATCTACCAGTATGCGAAGCCGCTTCGCTCCACCGATTGCATTCTCAACAACAACTCGAAGTGAACTCATCCAAGTATTAAATTCTTTTTGCCACTTATGAAGTTCTTGACCTGCTTTTTTCTTGTACGGCTCAATGCAATTAACTCCATCTGGAATGTATCCTTGATATCCAGTATCTTTTAAAAACCATTGCAATGCGAAAGCTACATTTGAGAAATCGGGAAACTCAATCTCAAGCATTGATTTATCATGAATTGCACCACGCCAAGTATATCCTAAAAAGTGAATAAACCGAAGCTCATCGCTGATAACAGAGTTTTTAATCGTATGGACTTTATGCTTACCTGAAAAATCGTGCTTTTGAGTTTCACGATCTACGTTGCGAGATAGTGGGCGATCCGTTGCATCCGCGTTCAGCGTAGCTGTAGCTGGCTTATCGACTAAACTATCAGGATGTTGGCGGTTGCGAAAAAGCCTTATCATCTCATCACTCGTTCGAGCAGGGTGAAGGTGCAAATCGACAATCGCTTGCTGCAACACCGGCATTAATAATTTTATCCATCGACTAACTCGGGGTTGATCCATATCGTACATCACCGCTTCGTTATGTTGAATACTATTCACCTTGAAATGATTTAGAATAAAAAATAATTTCATCTTCGGACCATGAATACCCTTGGTGTCCTTAGCAATCTGCTTGCTGGTTAAGGGTAATTTTCTTCTTTTTCCATGCGTGTCGAAATGCTTAAATGCCTGTCGCCATCTTGGCTCAAAGGACTTAAATAACTCATCAAGTTCTGAGCGATACAGCCCGGTGGTAGCCAAAAGTTGGATCGGATTGTCAAGGATTTTGTCTAAATTCATGCGAGAAGATAACACATTCTGGACTCTCGCCCTTCGCGTATGCACGCGTGTCGCTCGCGCGCAGTATGATTTTAGCTAACATATCCTCTTTTACAAAAAAACGTAAAACAAAGATGGCTTGCTTTACAAAGAAAAATGTTATATAATTTTGTGAAAAAATTACATAATTTACACATTCCCTTCGAATGAATGTGTGAATTTTGTAAACATTTTTCAAAATCATGTAAGCCT
>JBBQGV010000025.1:0-66592 GCA_038323375.1 Chitinophagales bacterium | reverse complement strand
TCACCCACTGTGGATTATCTTAGACTCCCGCAATGAAACCTATTACCGACCCTTAATGATTGTGTTGAATCACAAGGCTTCGATGCCGGAAAGTGACGATTGAGGTCACTCATACCGCAGCGCTCCTTATAATGTTGATGGCACGGAAGGTTGGTCGCGGGTGGGCAAATTTATAATCATACAACCAGATATTAATTCTCTTAGTCAAGATTTTTCTTTAGTGTCTTTACAGCACTGGCCGGCAGTTCCAGAAACTCAGCAACCTGGGCTTGTGTCAATCCTGCTAAAAGTAAAAGCATTTTTTTTGCCGTCTCAATTTTTTCTAATTGAGCTTTTCCCGCTCTTTTTCGATCCCTTTCTCGATCCCCTTTTCGATCCCTTTCTCGATCCCTTGCAGGAAAAGGAAATCTGTTTCAACGTCATAGTTTAAGTTTACCGGCATCTCTGTTGTAATTTTTATGGTTAACGCCCCTAATTTACGCAATCTTGCCAAAATAATCAACTGCTTCAGGTGTTTTGATAGTTTACCCGGACTTTTGCACGCAGCCTTCAGGTTCCTAACCAATAAACGTAAGACTAACTCCGCCTGTTCAGCAGGGTAATTGGCTAATACAGCCAAGAGGAGAACTTCCGGCACCTGAGCGTTTAATAGCTGGGTGACAGGTAATCTGCATTTTTTCTTTCAAATGCCTGAATTTCTTGATCTTAATGCCGAGTTGAGCTTCTACTAAAGGAATGAAGATACTTTCCGCATTTTCCTTGAAGATTTTATCGTACAGGTTGCCCTCGTGGGGGTGATTTTTAGCCATTATCTAAAATTTGTTTTACCTCGTCGCTAATTTACTAAAATTTGTATAACTATCCAGCCGCTTTGAAATGCTTTTTGCCATACGACCTCGGAGAGGTCAGAGGTTTGTAGAAATGTAGCATTTCAATGTTTTCCCGACCTCGGAGAGGTCGAAGGTTTGCAGAAAATAGCGTTGAAACAATCGTTCGACCTCTCCGAGGTCGGGAATTAAGGTCAACCCGATGCATTTCTACAAACCTTTGACCTCTCCGAGGTCGGGAATCATAAGTATTTAGGGGCGGCTGGATAGTTACCTAAATCCTATTTCTATACAAAAATTGCCTATATGACATGGTTTATTTTGACCCCAACCGCTAACTTTAAAATAAAAGGAACAGCGGTTCCCCAAGCCGAGGCTAACCTATCTGATTTCAAATTCAGTATTAGTACTATTGGGGATTATTTACGGAAGCCTGCTCCTGATTCCTTTGAAGTTCCTAACCTAAGGCTTAGATTTCGTGCCAAGTTGACGGATTTGATGAGTGCTGCTTTTGTCGTTTTTCCAACGCATAGTTTAATTAGTAAAAAAATGATTGAGTGCATATCTGATTTTAAATCGCCTCCATGCCAACTTTTTAATACATTATTGATTGACAGAAAAAATATGACCCATCCTTTCTCTTTTTTAATGCAAAATTCACCACAATTTGACATAACAGATTATGATCGCTCTGTTTTTTCCAGAATTAGTGGGATAAGAAGCGATGGTCTTTATCTGTATGAAGATTTCCAGGCCGCTAATTTCGAAGATGTTTTAGCTAAAAAAGGTGTTGCTGCCCGTGCCTTATACATGAAAGAAAATGTGAATTGGGATTTTTTTATTTTGGCTGGCCAGCCATTCCTCTGGATGGTCAACGAAAAAGTGGCTGATGCGCTGTACCAGGCTAAAATCACGGGTATTGTCTGGTTCCTTTTCAGCAGGGAGAAGATTTAATAGACGATAACCTTGTCTGGAAAGCGGCAAGGGTGGAAGGACTCAGGTAGTTGAAGTACTTATCATCTTGCTTATGTCCGTAAAAAGGTGTTCAAACCCCTATTAAAATAAAAGCACTCATTGCTCAACATGGAACAAACCCTAACAGCAGTCTCTTTAGTACTGTATCAATCATTCGATCGCGATGAAATCCGAAAATTTTTACTCCATCCACCACACTTTCAGCCAGGGCGTGGTGGATGCGCTCGAAAAGATAACTACAGAAGGTTATCAACTACGGAAAACTTAATCACCTTCCGTATGTGATCAAACAAGAAATAAGATCAAGCCAATAACAATCACTCATACCGCAACGACTCAATCGGATCCAACCGCGCCGCTTTTAGTGCCGGATACAACCCCGAAATCAACCCCACCGCCGTGCAGGTAATCACTGCAATCGTGATCCAAAGCCAGGGAAAGAGGAAACTGCCGCCCATGAGCAGGGTCACCACATTGCCCATTAGCACGCCGAGTACGATGCCGAGAATACCGCCCAACTGACAGATAACCACAGCTTCGGTCAGGAACTGGATCATGATGCTGCGGCGCGTGGCGCCAATGGCTTTGCAAATGCCGACTTCGCGGGTGCGTTCGGTGACAGAAACGAGCATGATGTTCATCAGGCCGATGGCGGCACCCACTAAGGTAATGAGGCCGATGCCGACAGCCGCCCAGCGGAAATATTGGGTGTTGTCTTTGATGATGCTGATGAGGCCGTCGCTTTTGGAGATTTCAAAATCATTGTCTTCGGATGCTTTCAACCCCCGCACGTTGCGCAACACTACAGTAGCCTGCGCGACCGCCTGGTCTATCTGGTTGGCGTCGTTGACCGCCACGAGGAGGTTGTAATTTTCGTTCTGGGAGCCGTAATAGCGCTTCCCGGTTTGAAGCGGAATGAGGATGCGGCGGTCTTCGCTCTGGTTCATGCTGGAACCTTTACTTTTCAGAATGCCAATTACCCGCAGCTTGATATTGCCCGCAGAAATTACTGAGTTCATCGCTTTGTCCGCTTTTCCTTTGAAAAGGTCTTTTACGACATCCTTGCCGATGATGGTGATATTGCCCCCGCCCTGAGCTTCGCGGGAGGTGAAATTCCGACCAAGTTCCATGTCAAAACCTTTGGCTTCTAAGTAGTTTTCATCAATGCCGAAGATGAGCACATTGGGGTTGGTTTTTTCATCACCGTATTTGATGACGGCAGTTCCGCTACAGTTGATGGAGACCGACGAACGCGCCGGGAAATTGTATTGTTCCTTAAACGCAATTGCTTGTTTATAACTGATGGGGTTACCTTCTTTTTCGCGCCTGCCGCCGCGGTGCCCGCTTGAGCCTTCACCCTTCGGATCCACATCGAAGGTATTGGCACCCAGATAGGAAAGGTTGCTGCTCAGAGAATAAATGGCGCTGTCAATGGCCGTCAGAATACCCACCAAAGCCATGATGCCGATAGCAATGATGAACAACGTCAGGATGGCACGGAGCAAGTTGGAGCGCACCGAGCGCAACGCGATTTTGATATTTTCCCGAAGGTTCATACGACAGCGGCATTAATGGTTCAAACAGAATGACAAAAGTAGGCATCCTACTCCAGCAGCGCCATTTATTTCGATAAACCGCGAGGAATGCTATACATAAGGGCTTATTCGGGAATTCCGAACAAGCTCTAAACCCGGGTTTACGGCGCATCCGGCACCCCGGGTTTATGCGAAATGGCCCAAAGACCCAAAAAAGTCAGCAATCCATTGATGACCAATAGCTCGATTCCGATCTGATAGCCACCAAAAATATCCTTCGCATTTTTAGCGAGCAAATAGGAAACGACCGGAGCTGCCAGGCAGATCAGGGTAATGATGATCGTATTGTCAATTCTTCTTTTCGTGAGGATGCCAAAAGCAAACAATCCGAGCAATGGCCCGTAGGTATATCCTGCAAGATCGAGGATGACATCAATGATGCTGTTGTTGTTCAGCGCATAAAAAACCATGATGCAGGCTAAGAAAACAAAAGCAAACGTGAAATGCACGGTGAGCCGGGTGCGGCGTTTGGCTTTTTCGTCCAGATCAGTCCGCCCTCTCAGGTTCAGCAGGTCAATACAGAAAGATGAAGTCAGAGCCGTCAAAGCGCCGTCAGCGCTGGGGAACAACGCGGAAATCAGCGCAATGATGAAAATGATGCTGATGGCTGGCGGCAAAAAGTTGATGGCCACGGAGGGGAATATTTTGTCGCCGATCACATTGATGGTTTGGCTCGCATTGGCAGGATCTGCAATCAACAATTGCCTGACCATTTTGCCGCCTATTTCCACATCCGTATAAACCGCGCCTTTGGAAATGGCGTAGAGGTAAAGCAAACCACCCAGCATAAGGAATAGAAACAAGACCCCCATCAATATAATAGCCATGGTCATTACATTCTTTTGGGAATCGCCTAACCGTTTTACGCTGATGTTCTTCTGCATCATTTCCTGATCAAGTCCCGTCATGGCAATGGCAATAAACGCCCCTCCAATGATCTGTTTCAGGAAAAATCCCTTGCTGTTTACCTCAGTGTTGAAGATGTTGAGATAACCCCGGTCGTTCATTTGGCTGAACGCCTCGCCGCCACTGATACCCAGGTTATTCAAAATATAGATCACACAGACAATCAGTCCGGCCACCATCAGCGAGGTTTGCAGGGTATCGGTATACACAATGGTTTTTACGCCGCCTTCAAAAGTGTAGAGCAGGATCATCAATAAGATGAAAAATGTGGTGACCACAAAAGGAACGCCCATCTGGTCGAGAATAAAGAACTGAAGGATATTGATCACTAAATAAAGCCTTGCGGTAGCGCCTACCGTGCGGCTGATAATGAAGAACAAGGCACCGGTTTTGTAGGCCACATTGCCAAAGCGCTGTTGCAGGTAATTGTAGATGGAAGTGAGGTTGAGCCGGTAATAAAGCGGCAGCAACACAAATGCAATCACGCAATAACCAAAGAAATAACCAATGGTGACTTGCAGGTAGGCAAACCCTTTGAAAGCATTGCCCGCCACATCTCCCACCCCACCCGGCACGCTCACAAAGGTAACCCCGGATAGGGAGGTACCGATCATACCAAATGCCACCAGCATCCAGTTGCTGTTCTTGTTGCCGATAAAAAAAGTATCATTATTCGAATTGCGGGAAGTGTACCAGGCTACGAATAAGAGCACAACAAAATAACCGATTACGAAGGTGAAAAGTATTCCTGCTGACATGCTGATGATTTATGAATTTGACAATAGACCGCTTGTCTTTTTTGCGATTGTGGGTTTCCACGGCTCTAAATAAGGTAAAAACCCGGAATTTTTTCACTTGTCCAATTATCTTTGTCAGGTCTCGCTAATTAAATAGATCTATGAAACGAAGAACCTTTGTCCAATCCGGAATCTTAGCCACTGCAGCGGCAGCCACCGGAAGCCTGCAAGCTGCGCCTTCAGGTACTACGCCCGGTATTTTGACAGGCAAACACACCTTTAAACTCCAATATGCTCCCCATCTGGGGATGTTTGAAAACCACGCGGGCAAAGACCCCCTTGATCAGCTTAAATTTATGGCAGATCAGGGTTTTACGGCATTTGAAGACAATGGAATGAAAGGCCGCGGGGTTGACCTGCAAAAACGCATGGGCGAAACGATGGCCAAACTTGGCATCCAAATGGGGGTGTTTGTGGCGCATAAAATCTATTGGAACGATCCCAATCTTGCTTCAGGGAAAAAAGATTGGCGGGAAGAATTTTTGCAACATATCCGCGAATCAGTAGAGGTCGCCAAACGCGTCAATGCTACCTGGATGACGGTTGTGCCGGGCTTTCTGGATTTGCGCTTAGATATGGGTTTTCAGACCGCCAATGTCGTGGAATCCCTTCGGCAGGCCAGCGCTATTTTAGAGCCGCATGGCCTGATAATGGTGCTCGAACCGCTCAATTTTCGCGACCATCCGGGCTTGTTCCTCACCAAAGCGGGTCAGGCCTTCGAAATTTGCCGCGCCGTCAACAGCCCGGCCTGCAAAATCCTGTTCGACATTTACCACCAGCAAATCACCGAAGGTAACCTGATTCCTAATATAGACCTGGCCTGGTCCGAAATCGCTTATTTTCAGGTAGGCGACAACCCAGGCCGAAATGAACCGACAACCGGCGAAATCAACTACAAAAATATTTTTAAACACCTCCACCACAAAGGCTTTAAGGGCGTTCTGGGCATGGAACACGGCAATTCCAGACCGGATAAAGCCGGGGAGCAGGCGGTGATTGATGCGTACGTGGCGGTGGATGACTTCTGATGGATACGCACAGTTAAGGGTCGCTGAAATAATAACTGTCCACTTTTCGAGGAGGCCTTTTGCTCCTACTCTTCGTTGGGGAACCGCCTCCCTTAGCTATGGCTAAGGTCGGGAACCCCCGCCTCGGTTAGAATCAAAATGCCTTGCCAGGAGAAAGCGACACTTATTAATTCAGCGCCCCTAACCCTTGAGTTTATATTGCTCCATCATTTTTTTGAAACGCGCCGTATTGGCAAAACGCCGGTAAGGCTCTTCTTTTAGGTCTAAAAACCGGGTTTGAAATCCGAGCTCCAGGGCTTTTTCAAGACTGCTGTAAAAAGCTTCCGTATTGCCCTGAAAAGCGTAGGTTTCAGCCAGCGTCGTGTAAGGGATGCCTGCTCTGGGTCTGATGGCAATGGTGCGCTGGATCACTGCAAAAGCTGAGTCGTGTTTGCCCAGCATATTATAGGACATGGCCTGCAAATTTTGCATCATGAGCTGTTGGTCGTGGTTCGAGTGTTTGAACCGGATTCCCTGCACCCGGTTGATGACGGAGGCATAGTTTTTCAGAATGCCAAACTCGGTTCTGACAACCAAACTCAGCGCGCTCATGTTCTCCGGATCCAGTTCTAATCCTTGAAGGGCAGCCTGGTATGCTGCCGCAGTATCTTTTTGCAGCAGCAGCGCGGTGGCTTTGGCAACGTACCCCTCTGCACTTTCTGAATCAGTGCTTGCCGCCAATTTTACCAGCTTCAATGCCGCATCAGCACTGTCCCGCATGAACTTCGCATCCGCCCAGGACAAATAAACGACTTCCGATTTTTTATAAGGTGCTGCCGCTTTTACGGCCAGCATAAAGGCACTGTCGCTAAGCGCATATTGCTTGGCGTTGTTGTGTAGCCAACCCAGCATTATCAACACTTCGGGGTTTTTAGGTTCGCCCTGTGCCGCCCGCCAAAGTTTTTTTGCTCCTTCCTCCGGGCGATTCAATTCCAGCAACGTAAAACCCCATTGCGACCAGGAGATGGAAAAATTGGAATCCAGTTCAACCGCCTTTTGAAATTTAAGACATGCCTCCTCTAAACTGCCCTGCTCCCGAAGAATATTCCCCCAGGCATGAAAAGCCCAGGTGCGCTCGTGAGGACGTTCTTTGATAATGGTTCTTACGATTTCCGTAGCGGTATTGAAATCCTTGCGGCGGTAGTAAAGAATGGCTAAACGGTAAGGGTCTGTGCTTCTGAGCACCACTTCTGCCGCTTTTTTGAGCAGGTTTTGTGTCGCAACTTCGATGTTATTATTTTCAATTTTTTCCTCAAAATGTACGGTTGGGAAGCGGCTCATCCGAAAATTGAGCGACAGCAAATCTCCGGATTGCACCACTTCTCCCGTGATGCGTTTTTCCTCTTTTCCCAACATTTGGCCAAACTGGTAGGCAATCGAATTGAGTGAAATATCCACCCCCATGAGACTAAGGTTGAGGTTGGTGGTCTCGTTGCTACCCACGTTTAAAGAATCCGCTTTGACCGAAGCGATCTCCTCCTTCAGGGCTTTCAATGCATCCTGAAAACGAGCTGCAACAACTGCGCCTGTAAGCCCGTTTTCTTCCGCTACTTTTTGCGGTACTGAAAACGGCTCCAGTACGTACGCCGTATTGCGCAGCAAGCGCCAAACGACTAAAAGCGAAAAAATAAGCAGCAACAAGGCCAGTATGCGAAGAATGATACATTCCAATCTTTTTCGTCTTCCCTCGCTAAATAATGCAACAAGGCCAGTATGCGAAGAATGATACCGGTCACCGCAGTGAGACTGGCATCTGTTTTTTGAGGATTGATGCTGAGGCGTCGCCCGATCTTCCCCAAGCTGCGCCTGATGACCTGATATTTTCCTTTTCCGTTTGCCGGAATTGCCTGGGTGTCTTGTTCTTGTTCCATACTTGCCCGAAGCGGTTTTTGCGCTCTTGAAACAAACTTACGCCAAAACTGAGCCAACTCAAGAAGTGTTGTAAATAGCTACTTTAAATCAAACTAATGTATCTGCAAGAATATCAATTTTTTAGGCGCTTAAATAGTTAACTCAATCAATTTGAATCATTTACAATTTGCTTTTAAGATTCGTCGTCTTCCTCAATATCTTCTTCGCTCAGAATGCCCAATTTGACCATGGCACGCTCTGAAGCGCTTTGTTCCGCACTTTTTTTGTTGAAATCATCCGCCGTAGCCACCTTTTCATTGTTGATCATCACAGCCACTTTAAACCGGTCGCGTTTTTCAAATTTGTAACGAGCCATCAATTTGTAGGCAACGGTGTGCCCGTTTTTCTGGCACCATTCCAATAACTGGCTTTTATAGTTGTCGTCGAAGCTTTCCAATTCTTCCACGTTGACGTATTTGCGGAGAATCTTCCGGACGACAAACTGCTTGGTGAGGTGGTAACCGCATTCCAGGTAGATGGCGCCAACCAGCGCTTCTACGGCATTGCCCAGCATGGAGCGACTCAGCCGGGTATTGTTGTACTCCGCCAGAATTATATCTAAGCCCATTTTATCGCCGATCTTGTTGAGGGCGTTGCGCTTCACGATTTTGGAGCGCATTTTCGTCAGAAAACCTTCGTCGCTGTTGGGATACTTTTTGAACAGGTACTCTGCGACGATGGTGCCCAGCACGGCATCGCCAAGGTATTCGAGGCGTTCGTTGTTCTGCATGGCATAAGCCTTGTCAGATGCAGAAGAACGGTGTGAAAAAGCCAGTTTAAAGGTGGTCAGGTTGGCGGGGGTAAAACCAATGAGGGAGCGTAGCCTTTTGGCCAATTCCTTATCTTCAGATATGAAGTAGTTGTAGAATCTGAATATGAATCGCAAGGCTTCTCCGGTTAAATATTAGGCTTCAAAATGTTTAAAAATGACCGACGAATTGTGTCCGCCGAATCCGAATGTATTACTCAAAACAGCCCTGACTTTGCGCTCCTGCGCCTGGCTGAACGTAAAATTCAACCGGTTGTCTAATTCCGGGTCGTCCGTAAAATGATTGATCGTAGGCGGAATAAAATTGTGCCCAATGGCCAGGATACAGGCAATCGCCTCCACCGCGCCCGCAGCGCCCAGCAAGTGGCCGGTCATGGATTTGGTGGAGCTGATGTTTAGCTGGTAGGCATGTTCCCCGAAGACTTTTTGAATGGCTTTTGTTTCAGCGATGTCGCCAAGCGGGGTAGACGTGCCATGCACATTAATATAGTCAATTTCTTCAAGATTCATTTTTGCATCCCGAAGGGCCATCCTCATCACATTCGTGGCACCCAATCCTTCCGGATGTGGAGCAGTGATGTGGTAAGCATCGGCAGTCGCCCCTGCGCCAACCATTTCCGCATAAATCTTGGCACCGCGTTTCAGCGCGTGTTCCAGTTCTTCCAGAATTAGCGCGCCGCCGCCTTCGCCCAATACAAAACCATCGCGGTCAAGGTCAAACGGACGGGAAGCCGTTTTGTAATCGTCATTCCGGGTAGAAAGCGCTTTCATAGCATTGAACCCGCCAACGCCAGCTTTCATCACCGCAGCTTCGGAACCGCCCGAAACGATGATGTCATTGCGCCCCAGACGAATGGAATCGAATGCATTCATGAGCGCATGAGAGGCTGAGGCACAGGCCGAGACCGTCGCGTAGTTGATCCCGCGGAAGCCATATTTTATGGAAATATGGCCCGCTGCAATGTCAGAAATCATTTTCGGAATCATGAACGGGTTGTAGCGTGGCACCCCATTGCCTAAGGTAAACTCTTCGATTTCCTTTTCCAAAGAACGCAAACCGCCAATGCCGGAGCCCCAGATGACGCCTACCCGATCAACATCCAGCGTAGAAATATCTAATCCGGAATCAATCATGGCTTCATCGGCACAAACCAGTGCATAAATGCTAAACTTATCGAGCCTGCGTACCTCGCGGGCATCAATAAACTCCTCAGGTTTTAAATTCTTTATTTCGCAGGCGAACTGCGTTTTGAATTGACTGGCATCGAAATGAGTGATCGGGTTAGCGCCACTTACACCATTTTGCAAGCCTTCCAGGTATTCCTGAAGGTTGTTGCCAATGGGCGTAAGCGCTCCTAAACCCGTTACGACAACTCTTTTCATTGAGCGTAATTTTTTGGCTTCTCAAAAAAGAGGAAAAACCCACAAACCGGAAACAGAATCTCACAGTTTGTGGGTTTGCAACAACGGATTCCCTGGGGTCTCCGCCGGTTGGGCATGAACATGACCGCTACTGGAGCTGCGACTTAAGGTAGCTGACGGCCTGTCCGACCGTTTGGATCTTTTCAGCCTGTTCGTCGGGAATGGAAATATTGAACTCTTTCTCAAATTCCATAATCAGTTCTACCGTGTCGAGCGAGTCAGCGCCGAGGTCATTGGTGAAGTTGGCTTCAGAAGTTACTTCCGATTCGTCAACGCCCAATTTGTCAACGATGATCTTACTTACTCTTTCTGCAATGTTAGACATGGTCTAATCCGCTTTATAGGTTTACGAAATGATGGTGCAAAGTAAAACAGAAGTCAACGGATTAACAAAGTTTTGTGCAGCAAAATATTTTATAAGGTTCGCTAAGGCATGGAAGTATGTATTTCCGGCGTTCCTTTGCGGTAATATTTCCCATTATTCACTCACTACACTGACTTATGCGTGTCGTTATCCAACGGGTTTCGGAAGCTTCGGTGGTCATTGATCAGAAAGAAAAGGCGCGGATCGGCTCCGGTTTGCTCCTTTTAGCAGGTATAGAAGAGGCCGACACCGACGAAGACATCGAATGGCTTTGCAAAAAAATCATCCAGTTGCGGATTTTTAATGACGAAGCCGGCGTCATGAACCTTTCTGTTACAGATATTGGCGGTGCCCTGCTGGTGGTGAGCCAGTTTACGCTCCACGCAAGCACTAAAAAAGGCAATCGCCCTTCTTATATCAGGGCTGCGCGCCCCGAAACGGCGATTCCAAGGTACGAACAGTTTGTCGCGTGTTTGCGGGAAACTTCTGGTCTGGACGTACAAACGGGGGAGTTTGGTGCCGACATGAAAGTCAGCCTGCTCAACGACGGCCCCGTGACCATCCTGATAGATTCTAAAAACAAAGACTACTAAACCATGACCATTCTTGAAGCGCAACAAACCGTTGATCGCTGGATCAACACCATCGGCATCCGGTATTACAGCGAATTGACCAATATGGCCATCCTGACCGAGGAAGTGGGCGAAGTCGCCCGCCTGATGTCCAGGCTCTACGGTGAACAATCGTTCAAGACGGAAGCCGCCGCTGCAACAGCCCACGAAGACCTCGCCGACGAAATGGCCGATGTATTTTTTGTGCTCATTTGTCTGGCCAATCAAACCGGCGTGGATCTCACAACGGCTATGGAAAAAAATTTAGCCAAAAAAACGCTTCGGGATGCCGAGCGCCATCAAAAAAACGAAAAATTGAAATAATGACCACCTGCCCGTACGGCAACCTGCCTGCCCTGCTGTTTATTCAGGGCATCGGCTGTTATTCAATGGATACGCCTTTTGATACGCTTCGGACGGAAACACAACTGATCAACTACATCGCCCGGCAGGGTTTTGTCGTCATGCGAGTGGATAAATCTGGTTTGGGCGACAGCCGGGGCACCCCTTGCGAAGCCATTGACTTTTTTACAGAACTGGAAGGTTACCGTCAGGCTTTTGCAGTCCTCCGGGCAGCTCCGGATGTGGATGCGGCTAATTGTTTTATTTTCGGGCATAGCATGGGTGGCCTCATGGCTCCTTTGGTGGCAAAGGATCATCGGTGAAAGGCATTGCCGTTTATGGCACCATTGGCGTCAATTTTATGGAATATTTTATCAAACACCCGCCGCACCATCGCTCAGGCGCTCGAATTGGATGCTGCCGAAGCGGATTTGTACGTGAAGCGGGAATCTGCCTGTGCCGCCATGCTCCTCAACGCGCGGCTGAGCCGGGAAGCGGCGGTAAAAATAGACGAGGTCTGCGGCGGTGTATACGATGTATTGTTGTTGCGAAGCGATGCATACTGGGGGCAATTGTACGACGTGAACATTCCGGCTGGCAGGCATACGATGGGAAAACTTTGGCGGCATGGGGCAGCACGGACTATATTTCTGCCCGCCGGGAACACGAAATGATTGCCGAAACGGTCAATGGCAACAACCCGGGCAACGGCACTTTTGTTGAAATCCCCAACAGCAACCACGGCATCCACATCGCGGCTACTTTCCCGGAAGCGCGCAACAACCTGGAGCCTTTCAACCCAAAAGTGGCAGAAGGGATCACCGATTGGCTGAAAAAACAAGTACTGCCTTAATGAACGCAGACGGCAGCAATATCCGGCAGATCAGTTTTGCCGAATCTCCCCGGTATGATGCACGGGCGGGTTATGTTTCCTCTGGAAATCGGGTAGTGTTCAACCGGCAGATGGATCGCACGTTCGGAATTTACATTTTGAATCTTGATGACGGGTAATTCAGCCGGAAACAACCATCATTGTTGAGAAAGTTAAACCAGGTAAGTGATGATTAAGACTATAATCACAAAGCGATATCCTGCTTTATTGTTGCTATTGCTTTGTTTCCATGGCACCGCCCAAAAGCGTACGCCTTCCGATGCTTTTGAACAATTGATGACCGATTTTGATCAGGGTTACGCAGCCCTCGACGTCCCGGCTCCAAATTTTGACTTCAAAACAGAAATCCAGGCCATTGGCGATCTGGTTCATATAGACAAACAATTGGCTTTTTTTGAAAGCATGAAAACCCGGCTGGGGCAGGTGAACCGCACAAAGCTAAAGGCTCAAAACCGCCTGCATTACGACCACCTCGATTTTGAAATCCGCATGAATCTGGGGCGTTTGGCTTGGGAAAAAGCCTGGCGCACCCAACGCCCCGACCCACTGCCCGGCGACGGCCTCAGTCAGTTGCCGCCGGGGCGCTACCAATACCGCATTCGCTTCTACACGGGCGTAAACATCACCCCGGAAGCGCTTTTTGCTTTTGGCGAGCAGGAAGTAGCAAGGGTGAAAACCGAAATCAAACGCCTGCAAGGGGTGTTGGGCTATGCTGCCGACAGCGCCGGTTTTTACAAGCACCTGCAATCCGATTCTTTTTATCTTACGGATAAAGCAGAAATTCTGCGGCGCTATGAGGAAATGAACGCCACGGTGCGCAAAAACCTCGGCAAGTTGTTCGCCGACACGAAAGTTTCCGACATCGCTTTTATGGAATGGCCTAACGCCGGGCCTTTCACGCCACCGGGGTATTATAGTCCCGCTACGGATAATCCTTATGGCCTGCCGGTTTTCCACTTTAATTTCCACGATGGCCGCCACAACCGCCGGGACATGGATTGGCTTTTTATCCACGAAGCTATCCCCGGGCACCATTATCAGTGGTGGTTGCGCGATCAAATGCCCGAACAACCCACTTTTAAACGTCATTTTTACTACCCGGGCCATTTCGAGGGCTGGGCGGCGTATGTGGAATACCTCGGGAAAGACGTTGGCCTTTACCGCGACGCCTGGCCAGAACTCGGCAAATGGGAATGGGATCTTGTTCGCTCTACCCGCATCCTGATTGACGTGGGCATCCACCACTTCGGCTGGACCAAAGAACAGGCCATCGCCTGCTGGAAAAAATACATCTCCGGCCAGGATGACATTGCCGAACGGGAGGTAGTGCGTTGTACCAATTGGCCGGCACAGGCCCTCAGCTACAAGGTGGGTGCCTGGAAAATTGAACAAATGATTGCCATGTTGAAAAAGAAACACCCGACAGCATTTTCGCTGCCTGCTTTTCATCGTGCCTATTTGATGACGGGTCAAGTGCCGGTGGAGGCGGTGGAGCGGAACATCGAAAAAATACTTTTTGGTGACTGATCGCTATGTAAAAGTTATGCAGTCAGTATTTTACAAAGATCTTCCGCTGAAGGCTCCTCTTCAAAGATCGCTACTAAAGCATCAAGGTCTTTTTCCGTCACAGTATAGGCAGATAAATCCTCAGGAAATTTCTCCCAATTCCAGGATACCTGTGGCTGTCCATTTGGCTCATTATTACTATTTTTAGCATTTTGCTTTTGCAATAGGAATGCTACAAAAAGCCGAAGGTCTTCAAGGCTTTTTACATTCAAAAGCTGAATTTGTGTTGCCAACTGATTATCGAGTGTCATTGAAACCATTTTGTATAAATATACGGCATCTTAACGAAAAAGTGATACCCCTGCAAAAGGAATCACCCTTGTATTTTGTCACCGCTCCATCCATTCTCCGATTATTTCCCCCCAATACCGATTTTTTCAAAAAAACTTGGTAACATTGGCCGTTATTGGGTAATAGTTACCGGTTACGGGTTATTCGCTTATTGGGTTAATGGGGGATAGACAGGAGATTTCGTTCTGGCGATCATCAGGGGTTGTATCAGTAACCGGTAACAAGTACCCAATACCCAAACATAAAGCGACAATGCAGGAATTTTTATCGCTCTATTCTAAAATAGAGCACCCTACCCTCGAGATGGTCTTGTTCACCTTCTTGCTGGCCTTTTTGTTGTCCGGCCTGATCGCGTTCACCTATGAACGCACTTCGCCGCACACCATCCGGAATCCGAATTTCATGCAGGCCCTGATTCTGAGCGCTTTGGTAGCCTCTACCATCATGCAAGCCATCGGCGACAGTGTGGCAACGGGTCTGGGCATGCTGGGGGCATTGGCCATCATCCGCTTTCGGACAACCCTGCGCGACCCGCGCGACATCGTCTTCATGTTTGCGACGCTCGGCGCCGGACTTGCCTGCGGGGTCTACGGGTTTTACATCGCCATCATTGGCACCACGGGGTTCTGCGTGGCGGCATTCATCCTCCGCATCACGCCCTACCACGTGGGCAACAACACCTTGTGGGAACTGCGGGTGCGGATCCCGGAAGACGAAGCCGAACTCCAGGCTTTTGAACAATTGTTGTCGCAATACTGCCGACATTGGAACCAGCACGGCATGCGGACGCTTTCGGAAACCACCGGCAATGGAATGATCGAATACGACTACGTAGTCATCATGCGCCACGAAAAAGAACGCAGAACCCTCGTGCAAGCCCTTGCCAATGCGAAAACCCATATTCGCCGGTTTAGCAAACAAACAGACATCAATCCTTTCGCCTGATGAGATTTAACGTGTTATATATTTTTTGGGCGGCGGCGCTGCTGGGCCTGTTCTGGATCAAAAATAGCTTTGAAAACCAGAATGTGAATGCCTTTTTTGGTGCTGCCGAGACCGACGAACGCGACCTGAGTTTTGACCACCCGGTTTGGGTGACCCATATCTATGTCGAACCCGGTAAACAGGTACAACGTGGCGATACCCTGATGCGCCTTTACCGCACCGACTTAGACCTCGAAATTGCGGAGCGCCTCGACGCCATCCGGCAAATTGAGCTCGAACGAGCGGGCAAAAACAACACGTTGGACAACGAAATTGCCTTGCTGAAGGCCAAACAAACCGCTGAGGCCAGTGAATTGCGCGCCGATGTGGTGGTGGAAGAAAGCGAAGCGCTGATCCAAAAGGAACTTCGCCAGATCGTTGCCGAAAGGCAAGGCATCGCAACCGCTGCAAAGCCAGACAACCTGCAAAGCGCCCAGCGGGCGGCGGTGGAAGAAGTCATTCGGCAGTCGAAAGAACCACTGTACCGCGAAATTCGCTTGCTGGAAGGTCAAAAAAAAGACAACTCCGCCTTGGAAGCGGCTCAAATTCAGCAACTCCGGCGTGAAATTGCTGCGCTGGAAAATGAAAAAGGCCGCTTGGTACTGTTGTCCCCAATTGATGGTTTCATTGACAACCTTTCTGCCCTCGAAGGAGAAACGGTGGATGCGCACAATACTTTAGTGAGCATCAACCCCGTGAAACCGAACAAGGTTCGGGGGTTTATTCACGAAACCGTAGACCTGACTTTTCACCTCGGTGACTCGGTTACGGTCACTTCCGGCGCGCGGCCCGGTTACTCGGTGCGCGGGGTGCTGACGGGCAACAGCCCGCACCTGATCGAATTGCCCACCCGCTTGCGGAAATTCCCGGAAATCAGAGCATGGGGTCGCGAAATTTTCATCCGGCTGCCTCCCGATAATCCGTTCTACATCGGGGAAAAAATCATGATTACGATGGATGCCGCCCCGTCCGCCGGTGGGGTTGAAAATCTTCAACCCCACCGGTAAGGGTTGAAAATCTTCAACCCCACCGAAAATATACCATGATGAATTGCACCATATTTTGTTTCTGTTCCATCCTGAACGCAGGAATTGCCCCCGAAGCCGATACGGCCAGGGTCTCCATGCAAATGGTGTTGGCTTCCGCCCGCACGGAGGAGCGTGTGCGCCTGCAACAGGGGGCTGTGGGGTATTTGGTAGAAAACCCGATGCACTTGCCGGTGTTTGATGAGCTGGAGTTTCGCCTCGGCCCCGACGACCTTTATTTCGATGAACAGCGCATCGCTTTTCGGTTTTCTACCCACGGCTTGTCTGAAATTAAACGCCAGCGCACCGTCAATGCAGTCGAGCTGGAACGCCTGAGCGCCGAAGCCGCCCTGCTGGTGGAAGAAGGGCTGTTTGAACGCTACAATGCCCTGTCCGACGCCCGGTTTTGCCAGCAAATGGCTGGAACACTGCGCCGCCTGGAAGGGTTGGAAGACGATCGCAGCCAGATTTACAGCTACCTCATCGAAAAAGGAATTGCGGTGGATGCCATAAAATTGGTGGAGGCCGAAGAAGACTGGCAGGATGCGCGCAGCGAATTGCGGCAATGGGAGGACAAAGCCGCCTTAGTGGAAGAACGCATCCGTCAATATCTCGGAAGTACAGCAATCGTACAACCGGATTTTGAAAACATGGTCAGGGTAGAAACGATTGTCCGACGTTTGGCCGAAACAACCGAAACGCCAGCTACCGCTGAAATTTCTCTGAAAATGATCGAAAGCCGGTTGTCTGAAGCACAATGGCGGCTCACCCTTTCCCGGAAATTTAACGTGCTCAATTTCGTCCAGGTGGATTACCGCGACCGCCCCGAGCCATTTGATTTCAAAAGCGAATTTTCGGCGCGCATCGGACTGAACATCCCCATTGCCGGCGGCGATAAACCCAAAGCGCGCGAACAGGCGCTGGAATGGGAATTGGACAAAAATGAATACCAGACTGAACTGGCAGACCAAAAACAAAAATGTGCCGCCCTGCGCAGTAAACTTGGCAAACTGGCCAACCAATACCAGGCTGATCAAGAGCGTTGGCAAAAAAGCGCCATCCGGAAACTGCTCGCCAAGCCCGAATTGCTCAACCAACTCACCGGCGACGACCTCCTGCAACTGCAAATTGCCCGCGAAAAGCAAACGATCCGGGAAATTGAACAAGCCTACGAAATCCGATTGGTTTACGTCGAATATGTGCTAATAAGCGGCGGGATGAACGGTGGGGTGCTGCGGAATGCGTTGTCGGAAGGAATGGAGGGGATATAGAAGGGGCAGATTGGCAAGTTTGCAAACTTGCCAATTTGCTAACTTTCCTCATCCAACCACGCCGCCTCCAACGCTGGATGGTCATTCAAAAACTTCCGGTAGCTCTGGCCGCTGGCGATGAAAAAAATGCGCCTGCCAAACGTGCCGGCTGTTTTGAAGTGGATGGTGACAATTTTGATCAAAAATAAGTTGGTTTCGGTGAGCTTCTCCACCCCGGTGAATGGGTATTTCCGGTGCCGAAAATAGTCGGTGATGTAAAAAAAGTCTTCCCCGGTTTCAACCCGCCTGAGGCGCCACAACGTCATTATGATCAGCGTAACGCCACCCGCGTAAAACAGGAAGGTTCCCCAGCGCATGGCTTTGCCGGGTATATTGCCATAGTACTCATAGTTGTAGGCAAAAACCGCCACAGTGAAGGCACCGAAAAAGACAACCCAAAAAATGGGCAAGAAAAATTTGAAAAATAACGTAAGGTTGCTCGATATGCGATGCGTCTTCATGCGCGGTCCTTTCAATTTTGAGCGGCAAAGCTAAGAAGAATGATGGACTATGAATAACTCAACAAGTTCAAGGTTAAAATGTCAAGGTTAAAGTGGATAACAAACTTAAAGTTGAAAGGTTAAAGTTGAAAGGTTAAAGTAGGACGACGTAATATTATCGAAGATACATAACCCTACTTCCTACTTTCTACTTCCTCACTCCTTGCAAACTTCAACGTCGTACCTTTGTTGTAGATTTCAAAACTACGCTACCATGAAATATCTATTCATTGCCCTCCTTGCCGCCCTCGTTTTTTCCTGCAACCTGCCCGAAGTTCCGAAAAACCTGCCGATGTATGGTTTTCATGACGTTGACCCGGCTACGGGCGACACCATTTACCATACCATTCCCGATTTTTCGTTCCTCAACCAGGACAGCGTGGCGGTCACCAACGCCACTTTTGCCGGCAAGGCTTATGTGGCCGATTTTTTCTTCACTTCCTGCCCGACCATTTGCCCCAAGGTGAAACAGCAGATGATGCGCCTGTACGAAAGGTACCGCAACGATGACCGCCTGCTGCTTTTGTCTTACACCATTGACCCGAAGCGGGACACCGTGGGCAAACTGCGCGACTTTGCAGGCCGTATGGGCGTCAGTTCCGATAAATGGCATTTCGTCACCGGCGACAAAGACAAGATTTACGCGCTTGCCGATGATTACATGAGCATTGCAACCGAAAACCCGGATGCTCCCGGCGGTTTCGACCACAGCGGCTGGTTACTGCTGATTGACAAAGACCGCCATATCCGCGCGTATTGCAATGGTACGAAAGCAGAAGAAGTGACGAAATTTATGGACGACATAGATTGGCTGCTGGCGCATTGAGCGCCTGTTGCACCTCTATTTTCTGCCAAAATTTATCTAAATTTATCGGTTTTGGCGAACTATACTTGCATTTTTCGCCAAATCAACTTATATTTATTCAATTTTGGCGAAAAACAGAACCATGGAATTGATTGGCAGGGAAAAAGAAATGTTGCAACTTGACAAGGTAAAGGCGAGCCGGAAATCCGAGTTTGTTGCTTTGTATGGCCGTCGAAGGGTAGGAAAAACCTATTTAGTGTGTGAGTATTTTGAATACCAGTTTGATTTTCAATTAACTGGCTTGGCCAACTCGTCCACCCACCAGCAATTAGTCAATTTTCACACTACTCTTTTGCGACAATCCAAATCTGCTCCCGACCAAGTTCCGCAAACCTGGTTCATGGCATTTCAGCACCTGATGGATCATTTGGAGGGCATTCAAAAGGAGAGCAAATTGGTCGTTTTTTTAGACGAGCTGCCCTGGTTGGATACCCCAAAATCTGATTTTATGATCGCCCTTGAACATTTTTGGAACAGTTGGGCAACCAACCGGAAAGATGTCATTCTTTTGGCTTGTGGGTCGGCTGCTTCCTGGGTGATCAATGAACTGATCAACAACCATGGTGGTTTGCACAACCGGGTGACAGAGCGGATAAAAATACATCCTTTCACCCTTCGCGAAACAGAGCAAATGTTGCAGACTCAAAATAGTGTGCTCGACCGCTATCAGATTCTTCAATTGTATATGGTTACCGGTGGCATTCCCTATTATTTGGATGCCATTTCGCCGGCGAAAAGTGCAGCGCAAAATATTGAGGAGCTATGTTTTCGCCAGGGTTCCTTGCTGGTTCAGGAATTTCACAATCTCTATTCCTCCTTGTTCAGGCACGCTGAAAAACATGAACGCGTTGTGCTCGCCTTGTCGTCAAAAGCAAAAGGGATGAACCGCAACGAATTGGCCAAAGCAGCAAGCTTGTCATCCGGAGGCGGGTTGACGAAAGTCCTGAGCGAGTTGGAAGAAAGTGGATTCATTTCCCGATACAGCTTGTTTGGAAAAGCCAAACAAACGGTTCTCTATCGCCTTTCCGATTTCTACAGCCTTTTTTATTTCAAATTCATTAAAGATAACACCAATTATGAGCCTGGCGTTTGGGTAAATGCACTCGATCATCCTGCACAAAGAGCATGGGCGGGTTTCGCTTTCGAGCAGGTATGCCTGGCGCATATTGAACAAATCAAAAAAGCATTGGGCATCAGTGGCGTCCTGACAAGCAGTTCCGTTTGGGAAAGCAAAGACGACCACCACAAGACCCAAATAGATCTCGTGATTGACCGCCGCGACCAGGTAGTAAATCTTTGTGAAGCCAAGTTTTCCATCAATCCTTATACCATTACGAAATCCTACACCGAACAACTTCGCAATAAAATGGGCATTTTTCGGCAGGAAACCCGCACCAGAAAGGCGCTTTTCCTGACTTTCATTACAACTTACGGACTAGCGCGCAACGAGCACGCTACAGGGCTGGTGCAAAATGAAGTAACGATGGATGACTTGTTTGTTTGAACTGAAAAGCCCGGACATCCACAGATAATCAGGCGCATTAAACGCCTTTTTTTACCATCCATTTCATCCCTTCCCGCTTCGTCAAGGGCGACAACGCCGTTTCGCGGATGAACTTCGCCACGGCCTCGGGGTCGGTTTTGGAATATTCGCGCAGCGCCCAGCCAGCGCCTTTTTGCAGGAAAAATTCTTTGGAATCCGCTATGCGCCGGATGTAGTCGAACAGCAAAGCCGTATCGGTTTTGGTCTTGAATTTCAACTGGAACAGGATCGCGGCGCGCTGGAGCCAGATATTGCCCGAAGCCATCCAGCGTTCGGTGACGGGTTTGGTCAGGTGCGGAAAGCGCAGAAAATGCATGCCCACTAATTTCGCGAGCCAGTCCACCGTATCCCACCAGGATTTAGTAATGATCAGTTCTTCAAAGAAATCAATCAGGTTTTCGGGTTGCTGCTTCATCACTTTTTGCACCATTTCGATGGCAAAGTAGTTTGCTTCCCGGTGGTCGTCTTCGTAACAAAGCCGCGCGGTTTCCAACAAAGCCGCTCCTTCGGGAATGCCGTGTTCATCGAAAAGTGTCTTCGCCAAAGCCAGCCATTCCGGCGCTTTGATCCCAAAATACTCAAACTGGTAACGCATGTACCACATTTGCCCCTGCGCGCGGTCGGGATCGCCTTTTTGTTGGAAGAGGGCAACCACTTTTTGGTAGTATTCGGTGGGGGAGAGAAGGCAGGTGACGGGCATTTTTTTGTGGTAAAAATACAGCATTGTTGCGACGAAATGTATGCGGTCGCAACAATGCTGGTATAAAAATCATCTTGCCAACACCAATCGCCTGCTTACAGGGGTATGGCCGGACACCCTGATTTGAAGGTAATAAATGCCGGACGGTGATTTCGACAAATCCATGGATTCTGTTGAAATGCCGATGGGGGAGGTTTTTTAGTCATGCGTTTTTTCCCCAGGCATCAACAACTAAATATTGCATACTCGTTTGAGCATTCATAACCCTTAAAACAGAATCCCCACCTGAAACATCAGAGATGCTGCAAAACTGGTATTGTCCGGGCCGAATTTGCGCAGGGCGTAGTGGCTGCGCACAACATCACTAAAATCAAAGCTGTTGGACGAAGGTTTTGTGTTGTCGAACACATAACCCAGGCCAAGATCAAAGCCCATGTAAAAGATGTTGGAGAACACCCATTGCTTACCTGCTTTGATCTCAATGGCACCAAAGGTAATGCGCTCTTTCTCGACAACGGGATTTCCGTAAAGCGTGACTGGTAAGCCGAATACGGTCTCCTCGCCAATTCTTTCCCTGCTGATGCGGTTTTGCGAATAAGCACCTGCGGTAACAGTCGGCTTGATGAACCACCCTTGCATGAGGTGGGTATAGCGTTTGTTCTTTTGTCGGTAGGTTGGCTTGGTCTGGAACTTGAATCCGCCGGAAACGAACACGCCTGAAGCATCGCGCTTGCTGCCGTCGCTGAACAACTCGGACTCAATGTTGCGGTTTTTACCCAACCCGATGATGCCCAGCGTGACCTCGTAGGCGCGCCCGGGTTTGAGGTGGTTCTCGTAGGTAATGTCCGTGTGGCCGTACAGTGAGCCGAAGAAGTTGATCTTGATGCCCTGCCGTTTCATATCTGTGATATCAAGCACTGGGGTCACTTGCAGTTCGTGGCTGAACGTCTGAGATGTGCCATCGCGGAACTCGATCCGATCCAATTCCTCAACGCTGAACGTCCGAACGAGGTCGTCATTGCCGTCGCGTTTGACCTTGATCTTCACGATTTCGTCGCTGGTCTCGACCACGGCGCCTTCAATCATCGTACCGTTTTTAAGGTAAAGCTTGTCTTGTTGGGCAAACAGGTTGCCGGTTATCATCAGACCGCACAAGGTGGCGAACAGGACAAAACATTTGCTTTTCATAACAATTTCGTTTTGGTGAAAAATGTGAATGATCGTATTGCGGGGACATCCCCGACAACCATTGAGTACAGGATTGCGGAAATGCGTTACGATCAAACCCAATAAATCTCACCTTTGGGTCTTTCAGATGGGGCGCATATCGCCGATTCCGATGAAAGCGGCCCAGAAAAAGGGGTGGCTGCCCGGTTGTTTGGCGAGGGTGCGTTTAGCCGTTTGCAGCGCCTCACTTTTGGTCGATCCCTTGCGCAACTCTTTGTAAAACAAAAGCATAAGTTCCTTGGTCTGCTCGTCGTCTACATCCCATAAAGAAGTGACGATGCTGCCGGCGCCCGCGAAGGCGAACGCCCTGGCGACGCTGATGACGCCCTCGCCCCGGTGAAGTTTGCCGATGCCCGTTTCGCAGGCCGAGAGGGTGACGAGGTCAGCGTTGAGCGACAGGTTGTAGATGTCGCGTACATAGAGCAGGTTGTCCGCAGTGGTGCTGTCAACCGGTTCCGCAAAGGCGACCAGGGAATAGTCTCCCGCCTGTTCATTGGCCTGACCGTGGGTAGCCAGATGGAGGATACGGTACCTTTCGGCGATTTGTTGGAAATGTTCTTTGGTGGCCGCTTCGCCGTAGAGTACGTCGCCGCCCATAATACGGCGGATGCCATAAACTTCGCCGCCGCTGTGGCGCAAAGTCCGGCGCTTTTTGCGCGGGGTGAGGCCATGCATTTCGGCCAACAGGACTGTATCGCCGGAATAGTACGGGGCAATAGCCAACAATGGCTCCGCAGGCATTTTCTGCTGGCGCTTTTCCTGCATCTCTCGCAGAAGCGTGGCCGAGTAGCAATAGCTGATGCGGTGATCGTCGAGTAAATAATTGTGGTTTCGGAAACGCGCAGGTTTTTCGGGCATTTGGGTGAGCAAAGCCTCAAAGGGCAGGTAGTTAAGTACGCCGTCGGGGATGATGACGACGTCGCTGGTCAGGCGATCCTTCACCGGGACGATTAGTTTTTG
Source organism: Chitinophagales bacterium (assembly GCA_038323375.1). Classification (GTDB taxonomy): domain Bacteria; phylum Bacteroidota; class Bacteroidia; order Chitinophagales; family Saprospiraceae; genus JABWAJ01. The sequence continues at coordinate 43,143 of JBBQGV010000025.1, read as the reverse complement.
ATACAATTGGTGAGCACGCTCGCAGTAAAGGGCAGCGCCAGTGTTGCGCTCGGTAGTCATTGCATTGCGCAGGTCGGTCACCCATGCGTTGAGGGGGAAATCTATTTTTATTTTTTCAATGTGAAAAGTCGCTTTCCCGATGACAAAAACAAATAAGGAACTATCCCCGAGGAGGTATTCTAATAGGGTTTGGCCAGGCTGCAACAGTTCTTCCTGTACCTCGCGGACACTGACCGTGGAGAGGTCGTAGCGCAAGCCGTAGTATTTTGGAAAATCCCGTTCGAAGCGTTTCTTCAAGGCTTCGTACTGTTGATTGAGATCGAAAAGTTTGGCAGAAATAGCCACAAAAGCGGAATCGGTCGTGGTAAGCCCCCAGGCAAATTGTGCTTGGCGTTTTTTTTCTTGATAGGTAATATCAATCCGCAGTTTTTGTTCTTGTTGCAACAGACTGTCGGGCAGACCGGCAAAGCGGAGCGCGTGGGATTCCTGCATGGCGCCATAGAGAATATGGGACTTGGTTTTTTCGGCATAGTCGAATGCTTCCACGGCATAGTGCAAACTGTCTGTGCGTTGACGGAGGAGATAGTTGGTGGCGATGGCGGCCTCATACAGGGGGGCGACCTCTTTGGCTAACGTATATTTAGCGCCCGGGTTTTGGAAGGTATTGTGCTGGTATTTAATAGCAACATGCGCTTCGACAAAAGCCTGGCGGGCGGTGTACAGGTGGTCAAGTTGTCCGTCATGCAAATACCACCCGCGGAAAAGTACGCCTTTGAGCATCAAAATCTGGAGGAGTTGCAAAACGGATTCAACCTTCGGCAATGAAGCGACTCCATTGTAGGAAAGGGCTTGAAACGCATAGGCTATGTGTGCTTCGCTGGCGGGGAAATCTTTAAAAAATTTGTGGCACACGGCCAGGTTGTAATAAGATTCCGATACGCCAACGTGGTGTTTTCCGTACACCTGTTCCCAAATCTTCAGGCCTTTCTGAAAATATGCCAGCGCCTGGATGTAGTCGCCTTTCAATGCAAGGGCAGCACCGGAATTGTGATACGCAACCGCAACTTTCTCCTGCCCTTCCCCGGTCAATTCATTTTCCTGGGCGATCACTTTGTCAAAAAAGGCCAACGCATTGTCGTATTCGCCTTTCCGGCGGCACACCTCTCCTATATTCAGGTATTTGGAAAGCACGTCAGGATGTTTAACGCCCAAAGCTTCTATCTGAATATCGAGTGCTCGCTGCAGCAGTTCCAGACTTTTATCGTACTCGCCTTTTTGAGCATAAACAATTGCCTGATTTGCATTAATGGATGCTACAGATGAATTTTCCTTTGTGGATCTTTTTTGAAATACCGCCAACGCTTTTTGATAGTACTCCAGCGCCTTGTCTGTATTGCCTTTGTTTCGGTATATTTCTCCTATGTTGTTGTATATGCCAGCTAAGTTCGGGTTGTCGGGAGTTAAATTTTTTTGAAAAATTGCCAGCACGTTTTGATAGCATTTCAATGCCAGATCATAGTTGCTTTTAGCCATGTAAATGTTCCCTATATTGTTGTACAGCACCCCGACGTTTGTATGATCCGATCCGAAATGCGCGATGCAAACAGACAAAGACTTGTCATAGTATGCTAATGCTTCATCGTATTCGCTGCTCAAGCGGTAGGCATTACCTATGTTATTGTAAACCATGATTGCATCCATCGGTTCCGGCATACCGGACTTCGAAAAAGTGGATAATGCTTTTTGATTGTAATCCACAACTTGTTTGAAATTGCCCCTTAAACTTTCAAGTTCGCCTAAACCGAGGTAGGACTTTGCTACCACCGGATGGTCTGCCCCGAAGCGTTTTAGCCTAATATCCAGCGCCTTGTGAAAATTTTCCGCAGACAAAGCGAAATCCCGTTTCTTAAGGTAAACCTTGCCCAGGTTGTCATAAGGTGCCACCAATTCAATATCTTCCGGACCAAGTATTTTGAAAAGGATGTTTAAAGACTTCAGGTAGTTTTCTATGGCCAGCTCATACTTGCCGTTTTCCATGAGGATCACGCCTAAGCCATTGTAAGACCTCCCTACGTCAATCGTTTGCTCTCCCAAAACTTTGATCTGTATGTCTAAGCTCGTTTGAAAAAGCTCCGATGCGCGGGGATAGTCTCCTTTTTTGTAAATACAAATTGCTTTCCGGTATAGAAAATTAGCAAACTCCCGGCTTTCCGTCCCCAGCGACCTTTCATACAGCGTCGCCGCTTGTTCCATTTTTTCGAGAGCAGCATCATGTTTTAAAGAATCAAACAAAACCTGCGCAGCTTTCATCAAAGCTGCGGCCTGTGTTGTATCAGCAGCGATATCGGTTGGTTTGCCTGTTTGCCCAAAAAGCGGCATCGTCATGCTTAGGCAAAGCAAAAACAGGGTAAGCATCATTGGTTTTCTCATGGCAACAGGATTTGGTTAGGCAGAAAAGTGTCTAAAGTTAAAAAAAACCGTGTACTTGCATACTTTTGTGCAACGTTCTTGATTTATTTCCAAAAAAAACGACCCGCAGTCGTAACGTCGCGCGGCATACCTGTACTTCATGTTGTTCCGAAAACTAACCTATACGGATGAGCAGTTGGTTGCCTTATTGAAAGGTGCGGAACCTGACCGGGAAGCTGCGCTGCGTTTCATTTTTGTGGAATCGGGCTGGCGCAACCTGGCTTTTAGGGCTATCCGAACCATGGGCGGCGGCGTGCAGGACGCCGAAGATGCCGTTCAGGAGGCAGTCATTGTGCTGGACGACCATGTGCGCGGTGGAAAGTTCCAGGGCACCTCCACCCTGAAAAATTACTTCATCGGCATTTGCCGCGGGCGTTGGTACTCCAACCGCCGCAGCGTACAGCGCCTTGAATGGAGCGATGAACCGCTGCCGGCTCAGAGTGCGGAAGATACCGACCCGGAAAGCATGTTGCTCGAAAACGAGCAAAAAACTGTGTTTCGGGAACTGCTCAGCCAAATGGACGAACGCTGCCGTGAACTGTTGAGTCTGTACAAACTTGCGTACTCGATGGACGAAATCGCTGACACCCTTGGACTTGGAAACGCCAACAACGCCCGGCAGCGAATCCACCAATGCCGTCAAAAACTTGCAAAAATGATCGAACACATACCATTTTTTGACGATTACCGGAACCGGAAAAAATAATGGACGATGCTACTTACCATACGATAGAGCGTTACCTGTTGGGGCAAATGTCCGGCACTGAGCGCGCCGCCTTCGAGTCCCGATTGGCCGAAGATTCCGCATTGGCAAGCCAGTTCGCCAGTCAACAGCACGAACATGCCGCGCTGCAAGTCCTCGTGGAAGACCGTGTCCGCGCTAAGCTACGCGATTGGCAAAAACAGCACCCAATCCAGGATGCTTTCTTACGCCGCTACCGCGTCCTGTTTGGCATTGCCGGAATGATGCTGGTGATTGCCGTGCTTTGGATGATTCTGCCCTTCGGACAAGACAAGGAACCGGACGCTCCGAAAACATCCCGGCAACCCGATGAGCAGCCCATCGCCGAAACAGCGCCACCGGTACTGCCTGCTGATACGCCTGCCGTTCTCTCGCCATCGCCGAAGTCGGCTCCAAAGATATCCGGCCAAACCCGAAAGTACCTCGCCATAGCCGCCGATTTCAGCGAACCTGCACTTTTCCCAACCGGCAACCTGCGCGGCAATGACACCCTCAGGGACGTGCTCGATTCTGCCTTGTTCGACCTGCACGAGCGCCGTTTTGCACAAGGGCTGACCCGCCTCCGCACGATCTCTGCCGAATCCCCGCGCTACTTAGATGCGCAGTACTACCAGGGCCTGGCTCACTATGAGCAGGGGACATTTGGAAAAGCCATACGGTTTTTGAAAACCGTCGCCGACAGGCCCGACTACCTGTATGCGGAACAAGCCGAGTGGCGCCTGGTACTTGCTTACCTGCAAAGTGGCCAGCCAAAGACCAGTCAGGCCAATGCCCGCAAAATTGCCGACGACGACGGCCATGCCTGTCAGGAAAAAGCGCGGAAATTCCTGAAGCGGATGAGCGATCCTAAGGGCGGATGAGCAGGCCATAAGCAGAAAGCAGTGAAATTTTTACGGTTTCGCTACAACCTTCCCTGGAATTCCTATATTTGCCCCATCTACACCCTTTCGGTTCCCTTTATCAGCTTGTTTCGTTAGCAAAACGAAGCAGAATAATATTGATTAACGAGGCAGCGTTTATGCCTTGGCGAGTGTCTCCACCCTTATCGGGCAAAGTTCTGGAAATCGTCGAAATGGGATTTTAACAATTAAATGTGCTTTCGTTTCAGCGACATTCCTTAATATTGTACCCCGTTTCACAGGTTTAAAAAAATCTTTTATCGAAGCAGTGTTTTACAAACCACCTCTCTTTATGAAGAAAGTTCAATCGCTCTGGATCGCCTGCCTCGTTATGATGGTAGGGTTGTCTTCGCTCAATGCGCAGGACATTCACTTTTCGCAATTCTATATGTCGCCGCTGAACCTCAATCCGGCGATGACCGGCGTCATGAATTGCAACATCCGCCTGGCAGCAAACTACCGCAACCAGTGGGCCAGTGCGCTGCGCAGCAATGCATTTAGTACGTATTCCGTTTCCTACGACCAGCGCGTACCGGTGGGCCGCAACGACTACTTCGGCGTTGGGGGCACGTTTTGGGGCGACCGCGCCGGTGAAGCTAATTTCGCAACGCTGACCGGGAAATTATCCCTGTCTTACAGCAAAAAAATGGGCGGTGGCCGCAACGATGGCCATTACCTCGTTTTTGGTGCGGAAGGCGGCGTGGCACAGCGCAGCATTGACTTCCTGAAATTGCGTTGGGGCACCCAGCACGATGGAGAGGGCGGTTTCGATCCTAACCTGGAAACGCTGGAAACCGGTTTTGATCGCGATAATTTCATTTTTGCAGATATGGCAGCGGGTTTGCTGTGGTTTATGGTTTTTGACAAAGACAACAACCTTTACCTCGGGGGTGCTTTCCACCACCTCAACCGCGCCAACCAGTCTTTTGACAGCGATGGCGAAGACCTGCTTTACAGCCGTTTCACGGTTCACGCCGGCGGTGAATTTATGATGGGCGACCGCTTTGGTATCACGCCGGGCGTAATCGTCATGAGCCAGGGTCCTTCTTTCCAGGTGAACGCGGGTACCGGCTTTAAATTCCTTTTGGGCAGCCGCCAGAACTACCAGGCATTCCAATTTGGTCTGTGGACGCGCATTTCCAACAAGATTGAAACCGGCGTGTTGAACGACGCAGCCATCTTGTCTACGCGTTTCGATTACGACAACTTCAGCCTCGGGTTCAGCTACGACATCAACGTGTCGCCGCTAAAACCAGCCACCAACTCAAACGGGGGTTTTGAATTTGCACTGATCTATAAAATTTGCGGTCCGGAAAGGCGCGGCGTGTACTGCCCAAACTTCTGATCCGACACAGCATTTTTTGTCTGAAAAACCCTGTGAAGTGTTTGCTTCACAGGGTTTTTTGTATTACAATGGGGTGTGTGTTTTTGGTTAAGACATCTGAAAAACCAAAAGATCCAGGGTAGTCAATGGTAGGAACTTTTCCTTAAAAATTGCATTTGGGCGCAATAATTTCACTCAAAAGGCGTACCTTGCCAAGACAACTATGACGGAAATTAATTGTAACTTTCTATTGACATGCTCCGTATATGGAGCGGACAACATCTTAAAAAATACATTTTCCACAAAAACTCAAGCGCTATGGCTATGTTTGGCAGCAATAACAGCAAAGAAGCAACCAAAAGTAAGAACGGAACACCAGCTTCTCCTTCGTCCTCCTCTTCTCATGCGCTCAACAGTTTGGTACAAGGCACGACCGTTGAGGGAACCATCAAAGCCGACAGCGATATCCGGGTAGACGGTGCCATCAAAGGCAAGCTGTTTTGCGATGCCAAAGTCATCATCGGGCCAACCGGTCAGATTGAAGGCGAAGTAAAATGCCAGAATGCCGTCATCGAAGGTAAGTTTGACGGGGTATTGATCGTAACGGAATTGCTCAATGTGCGCGAAACAGCTCAAATCACCGGCGATGTTACGACCGGAAAATTGATTGTTCAATCGGGTGCCGTATTTAATGTAACCTGCTCCATGGAAGGCGGTAAAAAAATAACGCCGGGCAGCAGCGTAGGCGCTGGCAAAGAAAGTACAGGTGCAACAAGAGAAACCCAGCCCGCAGGAGTCTGATCCTGACAAAAAAGATGTTGAAGCAAAGGGCCGCGATTACATGAAGTATTCGGGAATGGTCTTTCAAATGGGCATCATCATCCTGATCGGAACCTGGGGCGGGAAAAAGTTAGACGAACGCTTACAAACGTCAAAACCTTATTTTACGGTTGCCCTGGCTTTGTTTTCAATCTTCCTGGCCCTGTATTCTGTGCTTAAAGATTTAATCCGGCGTCCATGACGAGCAAAGGTTTTTTCCTTCAGTTGGCCATCTTATCCGCCCTTGCTGCGGCAGGTCTTTTTTTGATCAACCGCATGCCTCAGGTTCGACCGCATGCGATGCTTTCCTGGCTGGGTTTGTTGTTTTTCATCGCGCTTAGCGCGTTTATCTTCCTCTCCGGAAGGCGTTCTGCCGCAAACGCCAATAAAAATGCGTTCACGAATACCGTTTTGGGGTTCACCATGACAAAAATGCTGGCCTGCGCCATCATTATCGTGGCCTACCATAAGATCATGCAACCCGAATCCAAGTGGTTTTTGCTCCCGTTTTTTGTTTCTTACTTAGTTTTTACAGTTTTTGAAACCTATTGGATGATGAAGCTCGCCCGAACAAGCGCCTGATTTTTGTAAATCCTCCTGGTCAGGCTGTACTAAACAATGTAACTTCTTCCCACGTTTATATCTATTGTACCAATTAGAATTGCATACTTATGAAAACTCTCCTCGCTTTTTCCCTGCGTCCATACCTTTGGCTATTGCTTTTCCTGCTGATGGCCGATTCCTGCGCTGTAAACCCGGTAACCGGAAAAAAAGAACTGATGTTCATGTCTGAAGATCAGGAAGTAGCGCTGGGGGTAGAAGCCAATCCCAGTATTATTGCGGAGTTTGGCGCCTACGAAAACGCGGCTTTGCAAAAGTTTATCAACGACAAAGGCCAGGGCATGGCGCGCATTTCGCACCGCCCGGGCTTGAAATACAAGTTTCAGATCCTGGATTCTCCGGTTGTGAATGCATTTGCCTTGCCCGGAGGTTTTGTCTATTTCACGCGCGGAATCATGGCGCATTTCAACAACGAAGCTGAATTTGCAGGGGTATTGGGGCACGAAATAGGGCACATTACGGCACGGCACGGGGCTTCTCAGCAAAGTAAACAAATCTTAGTGTCTGCCGGATTGATGCTGGGCATGGTCGTCTCAAAGGATTTTCAACAGTTTGCAGATGTAGCCGGCACTGGCGCGCAGTTGCTTTTTCTCAAGTTTGGCCGCGACGACGAAAGCCAGTCGGACAAACTTGGCGTGGAATACTCGACCCAGATCGGTTACGACGCCAAAGAAATGGCTGGCTTTTTCAACACCTTAGACCGCCTCAGCGGCGGCCCTGAAGGCCGGGTTCCTTCTTTCCTTTCCACCCACCCCAATCCTGCCGACCGGAATGTGAAGGTTGCGAAAATGGCCAAGGATCTGCAAAGCAAAGCACCGGGAAAAAAATTTAATGTCAACCGCGACAGCTATTTGCGCATGATAGACGGCTTGGTTTATGGAGAAGATCCACGCCAGGGATACGTCGAAAACGATAATTTCTACCACCCGGAACTGAAGTTTCAGTTTCCGGTGCCCCAGGGCTGGCAGTTGGCCAATTCGCCGCAACAGGTTCAAATGGCACCGAAAGACGGAAAAGCGCTGATGATCATGAATTTAGCCCAGGAAAAAACTTTAGATGCCGCTTCCCGGGCGCTGCTGACCAACTATAAACTCAAGCAACTTAGCTCGAAGCAAGTCACGGTGGGCGGTTTTCCGGCAATGGAAGTGTTGTCTGAACAAGTGCAGGAAACCACCCAACAGGCGGAAGGCCAATCCCGGCAGGCACAACCTAAAATCCGGGTACTGGCTTATCTGATCCAATACAACAGCATGATTTACCAGTTTCTGGGTGTGGCTACTGAGGCCGATTACAATACTTACAGCAACCGGTTTCTGAGCACCATGCAATACTTCCGCACCTTGAGTGATCCGGATAAAATAAACCGGAAACCAGAACATATCCGCATCAAAACGGTGGAGAAAAACGGCTCTTTGTCGGATGCGTTGAAAGCGTTCAATACGCCAGCTAACCGGATGGACGAGCTTTCCATCCTGAACGGCATGCCTCTGACTGCGCAGGTTAACAAAGGGATGCTGATCAAATTAGTGGGCAAATAGTGTGTGTCTTTAGCATCCGATAGCTGCGTTATGCTCGGCCCCAAAAATGGTCAATTACTTAGGTAAACTCCCATTTTTGAGGCCTTCGCATGCCTTGCTCTCGAATGCTAAAGGACAGACACTTACTAACTGGACGGACAATAAATAATCGCGATGGCTGACGGTAAAGTTCACCTTAAACTGAAACGGGTAACCATCCGGAATTTCGAGAACCGGGACGCCACGGATTTTTTTGAATACCGCTCGGATCCCATTGCCAATATTTTGCAGGGCTATTCGCCATTCACTGCCTTAGAACAGGCCGTGGATTATGTTGACCGCCAGAAAAATAACCTCTTCGGCCAGGCAGGACACTGGATACAACTCGGGATTGTAGAAAATGCAAGCAATAAACTCATCGGCGACATCGGTATCCGGCCCCAGGATTACGATCCACGCATGGTTGAAATCGGATTTACCATAGCTGCGGATTTTCGAAAAAAGGGATATGCCCAAGAAGCTTTGTCCGGCATTTTTGCCTGGCTCTTTTGGGAAAAACAAATCCACCGCATTGTAGCAATTACGGATACGGAAAACCACGCCACTATCCGGCTGCTGGAAAGCCTCCGCATGCGTAGGGAAGGAAAAACGATCAAAAGTTTTTGGAACCAGGGCGCCTGGCGCGATGAGTATTTGTTTGCTTTGCTGTCAGAGGAATGGATGACCTACTAATGTCTCGGTTGTAAAGCCCGATAGCGGCGTTGTACTCGGCCCAAAAACCCGCCATTTACACGAGTAAACTCCGATTTTGGGCCTTCGCAAGCCTTGCTATCGAACGCTAAAGAGCAGACACGGGACATACTGGAGCTAAGGAGGGTGCCTCGCTTGGCGTACCCTTAGCGCCCTCCCGCTGCCCGGGACAAGTTGTGCAGGAAACAATATGCGCTTTTGCATAGTTTATAAATCCGTGTCTTCCTCCCAATTTTATATTAATAAAGACAATATGTTCCAATCCGACCTTTTTAAAGACAAAACCGCATTAGTCACCGGAGGCGCAACCGGCATTGGTTATGCCATTGCGGAACAACTGTTGAAGCTGGGCGCCAGGGTTTACATCGCTTCCCGCAAAGAAGACAAACTCGTGGCGGCGCACGCAAAACTTGCGCTGCTGGGGTCTTGTGCGTATGCCGTATGCGACATTCGCCAAACCGATCAAATCCAAGCCTTGGCGGCTAAAATCAAAGCGGAAGCCGGTCGGCTCGACCTCCTCATCAACAATGCCGGCGGACAATTTCCCGTTTTGGCGGAAGACCTTGCCGAAAAAGGCTGGAACGCCGTCATCAACAACAACCTGAACGGTACTTGGTACATGACCCAAATCATGGCTCAAACGTTTTTTATCCCCCAGCAATCGGGTACGATCATCAACATCATCGTCAATATCTACCGGGGCGTGCCGGGCATGTCGCATACCGGCGCAGCGCGAGCTGGCGTAGACAACCTCACCAAGTCTTTGGCTGTGGAATGGAGCAAATACAATATCCGCCTCAATGCAGTGGCGCCGGGCATCATCCGCAGCTCGGGCCTCGACCACTATCCGCCGGAATTGGTGGAAGGCATCGAAGCCACGATACCCATGAAACGGCTGGGAACGGTAGAAGAAGTCGCCTGGTTGACGTTGTTCCTCGCCAGTCCGATGGCGAACTACATCACCGGAGAAACGGTGTATGTGGATGGCGGGCAGAAGCTTTGGGGGAATGTTTTTCAGGTGTAAGCTTGTAAATATACAACGCCTGCACACTATAAAACACCTGAAATTGAAAGAGCCATCCCAAAAATTTGAGATGGCTCTTCTTATTCAAACTGTACTCTTTTCTAAATACGGTCTGCCCATAGAGTCCCGCATCTGTTCTTTAAAGTTCGAGAGCAAGGCATGTTTAATCCCCCTAAAACGGGATTTTACTCGCGTAAATGACCGGTTTTGAGGGATTAAACATAACGCAGCTATCGGACTTTAAAAACAGACACTAATTACATCTTAGGCAACAGCACCGTATCCAAAGAGTGGATAACGCCATTTTTCTGATACACGTCGTACACGCTGATGTTGGCAACGTTGCCATTGGCATCTTTTACGGCAATGTTGCGTGCGCCGTTCATCATAACCGTGAGGGTAGCGCCATTCACCGTTGTGAGCGTATTTTTTCCCTTCTTGATCAGTTTCGCCAGCGCTTTGAAATCATATTTTCCGGCAAGGACGTGGTACGTCAGGACGCCAGCCAATTTGCTTTTGTTTTCCGGCTTCAGCAAGGTTTCTACCGTTCCGGCAGGCAGGTTTTCAAAAGCGTCGTTGCTTGGTGCAAATACCGTGAACGGGCCGGCACCTTGCAGCGTTTCTACCAATCCGGCTGCTTTAACAGCAGCGACTAAGGTCGTATGCGCTTTGGAATTCACGGCATTTTCAACGATGTTTTTCATCGGGAACATGGCTTCTCCGCCTACCATTACGGTGTTGTCCATGCTTTGGGCGTTGAGCGAAATTGCGGCAAAAAATGCCAGAGCAAGTGTTGAAATTTGAGAGAACGACTTCATGATACTTTTTTTAGTGTTGTTGTGTAATTCAAAATTATTTGAGAACAGATGCACTTACGACAGATTATCGGCACTTAGGTTTTGAATTTTCAGGAATTAAGCTTTTCTTAACAGGGTTTTTTAGAATAAAAATTTTTATAAAGCAATGTTTTTCGTTATAATATCCTGAAAGTCAATTCTTAAGCCCCAGTTGGTTCGACCTTGAATAAGCGACTAAGGCGTTACAAACAAATACAACGGCTATGCAACAATCCACATTCGGGCTTAAAACGATGCTCGACGATTTCTACGACTGGGAAGCAAAACAACCCGATGCCCCTTTCCTGCGCCAGCCATACGGCGATACCTGGAAAACCATCACCTGGGCACAGGCTGGTCGGGAAGCGCGGCAAATGGTCGCAGCCTTAAGGGCAATGGGTCTCCAAAGCGGCGCACACATTGGGATCGTTTCCAAAAATTGCTACCACTGGATCATCGCTGATCTCGCGATTATGATGGGGGGCTATGTTTCGGTGCCTTTTTTTCCGACCCTCACTGCGCCCCAGTTGGCTGAAGTGATTGAACTGGGCGATCTGGAGGCCATCTTTGTAGGAAAACTCGACGAATGGAAAAAAATGAAAACGGGCATACCTGCTGAATTGCCCATCATTACTTTCCCACACTACGAAGGTAATGCTGCGGTGGACAAAGGCGCAAAGTGGGAAGACCTGCTGGCGCGCCACGAACCGGTTCCCGAGTCTTTCCGGCCTGACCTCAAGCAAGTCTGGACCATCCTGTTCACTTCCGGCACCACCGGAACGCCCAAAGGGGTAATCCTTGATTACCATGCGCCCTCCGCGCTGATGCAAATGGAGCGAACGCACGATGCGGTTGGCCTGTTTCTGGGAGACGAACACCGTTATTTTTCATACCTGCCGCTCAACCACATCGCGGAGCGACTCATTGTGGAATTGGCCTGTATGTTCAACGGGGGGTGCATTGCTTTTGCTGAATCGCTCGACAGTTTTGTCAAAAACCTTCAGCAAACCCGCCCGACCCTGTTTTTGGGCGTGCCCCGGATCTGGTCGAAGTTTCAGCTCGCTATTTTAGAAAAAATGCCGCAGCACAAGCTCAGTTTGCTGCTCAAAATTCCCATTATTTCGAGTCTGGTAAAAAAGAAAATCCAAAAAGGGCTGGGCTTAGACCAGGCGCGTGTAACTTTCACCGGTGCAGCGCCCGCACCCGATTCGCTGAAACAATGGTTTCGACGCCTTAAAATCAACGTCCGGGAAGTGTATGGCATGACGGAAAATTGCGCCGGCTGTACCCTCATGATGCGCAATGCGAATAAGATCGGAACCGTGGGGCAGGTACTTCCGGAAGTTGAAATCAAAACGGATCCCGAAAGCGGCGAAATCATCATGCGCGCACCCTGGCTGATGCGGGGATACTATAAAGACGAAGCCAAAACCCGCGAAATCCTGCGCGACGGCTGGCTCCACACCGGTGATCAGGGCGAACTTGACGCAGCCGGCTACCTGCGCATTACCGGAAGGGTTGCCGATACGTTCAAGTCGGCAAAAGGGAAGTTTATCGTGCCGGCGCCCATCGAATGGGGCTTTGCGCAAAACAGCTATATCGAACAAATTTGCATTGTAGGGTTAACGCTGCCCCAGCCCGTTGCACTGACGGTGTTGTCTGAAATCGGCAAAAACGCCGCGCGCGAAGCCGTGGTGCAAAGCCTCCAGCAAACACTGAAGGACGTCAACGATACCTTAGCCAATTTTGAGCGTTTAGCCAAAGTGGTGGTGGTGCGGGAAACCTGGAATGTGGAAAACGGCGTCCTGACGCCCACGCTGAAAATCAAGCGAAATGTGGTGAATCAGCGTTACGCGCCTTATTTGCAGCAATGGTACGAACAGAGGGAAGCAATCGTTTGGGAATAATTACCTTTGCTGTCCCAAGACATTATTTGTAAAATCTATTCAATTCAACAACATGAGTTTTGAAACCATACTTAAATCCATTCAGGATCGAGCCGCTACAAACGGCCCGCTGGGCGCCAAGCTTAAATTCAATTTTGGCAACGACCAACTGATCTACTTAGATGGAAGCGGTGCCGAAAATATCGTGAGCACCGAAGACAAAGAAGCGGACTGCACCGTTACCGTCAGCTTAGCCGACCTCGAAGGCGTGATGAATGGCAACATCAATCCGATGATGGCCTTCATGACCGGCAAAATCAAGGTGAAGGGGGATATGGGGGTTGTGATGAAGTTGCAGGGATTGCTGAAGTAATTAAAACCTTGCTTATTCGCCACCTTTTCTGTTCCTAAGTATCCGATAAAACGACCGCAACCGAATCTCTTCCACCGACAAGCCGGTGACCGTGGCTTCCGCTTCCGAAATAGCCCCGCAATTCAGGGCTTTCAGGAAATAATTCAGCAAGCCCTGACCGGTGGCGGCGTCGTCGAAAATATCGCCTGACAAAGTTGCCTGAGCTGCTTTGTCCACAAAATGCCGGAGTCGCACCGCCGCGTCTTCATAACTTTCTAAGAAAAAAGGATACACTGCGGCGTAGCGCATCGGCAATTGCGCCGGGTGCAAATCCCATCCCTGGTAAAGGCCGTTGATCAGCGAATGCATCGTGTGGTCGAAGCCAGTGCGCCAGGCTTTGTGTACGACTTTTGCGTTTTCCCGAAGTTGTTGCGCGCTCAGGTTTTCGCCCCGGTGCGGCTCGATGGGCATCACGTTGGTAGCGCCGTCGGAGCGACGGACACAAGATCAGCTTCGCAACCATTGCAGAAGTTGGGGCAAATGCCTATAAATCATTAGATTAATTGCCTGGCAATAAAAATTAAAAAACAAATGTGTTAAAAAATTTGGTGATTCAAAACGAGGGGGGGGTATCTTTATTGCTATTCGTATGCATACCCGGCACTGCGCGCGTGCTAAGGAATGTGTCGTAGATAACTTCCCAGTTTGGGCGGCCTCTTTTGTCACCATGCTTCGTTGCATCGAAGGTCACTTAGCTTAGGCTAAGTTCCCTTCTCGCGCCTTCCCTGATGACAAAATAGTCTCGCCGAATTCAGGTAACTTATTTACGCCACGTTCCTAAACCAAAATTGAATCACTTTTTAACTCAATGAACACATGAAACTCAATCTCTCTGTGTGGCTGGCAGCCCTGCTGGCTGTGATGTTATTTTCCTGCAATAAAGATATCCTGAACGAAGAATTTGCAGATGAACAATCCGGTTTGCGCAAGCAAAATTTCAGTGTCTATCAATGGTCTGAAAAAGAAAATAATTTCTTTTCGTGGAATCCATCGCGGAGCAGTAATAGCCTGGATATGCGCAGCGAGGAGTATCCGACCATTTATCAACCTTTATTGGTTGAAGCGTACAATGAAATAGCACGCCAAAATGAAATACACGGGTTTGTAAGTGAAACGGTTATCTCTCCACTATAAGGTAATATTCAAGGGGGCAAATTTCTTATCTTTGGAAAAGAAAAGAGCTCTTGAAGAATTTGTTGATTTGTGAAAGGATGTTAGGTTCTTCAGTAACTACCTCGCATCCTTTCACAGGCAATACGTGGTATGAAGTTTTCCATAATTTTTCAAATAGAGCTAATCTAAAATAAAGGCGCAATGAATTGGTATATTTTAACAGAAACAAACAACCTGAAAGAAAGAGGTAAAGTGACTGTACAGGCAACAGGGTTATACTCATCTGAATTTCGTTACCGTGATGACCTCGCCAGGTATTTGTATGAGCCTATTCCTGATGACTTAAAAGTACCTCCGTTTAAACTGGAATATCGGGCAAAGCTTACTGATTGGATACTTCAAGTGAGCTTTACACCAGGAAAACTTATTAGTGAAAAATTCCTCGATTGTTTAAATGACTTTAAAGCTCCTCCTTACAAGTCTTTTCCCACTTCGGTAATTGATCGAAAAGGAAGTGATTATCGGTATTCTATGCTTATGTAAAATGGGCAATTTGACATTGTTGACTACTCTCGATCCATATTTTGCCGCATTGCAGGAATTAGAAATGGCTACGAATATATCTATGAAGACTTTAATGCCATAAATTTTGAAGATCGGCATACACAAAAGGGGATTGGGACACGAGAGCTATATATAAAGGAAAATATTGAGTGGAATTTCTTCCTGCTCGCTGGGGTGTCCTTCCTCTGGATGGTCAACGAAAAAGCAGCAGATGCTTTACGCGAGGCCAAAATCACAGGCATCTGCCTGATTCCATTCCATCAAGGTGAAAATTTTGTGGACGACAATATTATTTCAAAAGCTCAAAGAGTGGAAGGAACCCTGTAATGACCACTCATACCACAACAACTCCATCGGTTCTACAATGCCGCCTTCGCCCCGGTACATACCTGAAATGAAGCATTGTATCCGCGTCGTAAAATCTTACGCGGTAAAGCTTCGCCCCGGTACATACCTGAAATGAAGCCTTTTTCAAATGATTGTGTTGAAGCAAAGGCTTGGGCGGCAAATCTTCGAATCAAGCCTCTCCTTTCCGCTTCTGCAAAATCTGATAAAACGACCGCAACCGAATCTCTTCCACCGACAAGCCGGTGACCGTGGCTTCCGCTTCCGAAATAGCCCCGCAATTCAGGGCTTTCAGGAAATAATTCAGCAAGCCCTGTCCGGTGGCGGCGTCGTCGAAAATATCGCCTGACAAAGTTGCCTGGGCTGCTTTGTCCACAAAATGCCGGAGTCGCAGCGCCGCGTCTTCATAACTTTCTAAGAAAAAAGTATACACCGCAGCGTAGCGCATCGGCAATTGCGCCGGGTGCAAATCCCAGCCCTGGTAAAGGCCGTTGATCAGCGAATGCATGGTATGATCGAAGCTGGTGCGCCAGGCTTTGTGTACGACTTCCCTGTTTTCCCGCAATTGCTGCGCGCTCAGGTTTTCGCCCCGATGCGGACCAATGGGCATCACGTTGGTGGCACCGTCGGAGAGCATGATGCCGGTATTGCCTAAGGCCACTTTGGTTACATGGTGCGCAAAATCGCAGACCGGGTGCGCCATGGTTTGGTATTTGGCGGTGATGCCTGCACTGGCCGTGTAATCGTAGGTGCCAAAATGCGCCGCGATGCAACGCCCCTCGCTTGCCCGTATGAAGGACATTAGCGGGTTTTTGCCCTCCGCGTCCATAATGGCCTGGGTTTGTTCCACCATCGTTTCCATTTTGAGGGTCAGATGGGGCAGTTGGAAGGCTTGTTCAAACGCTTCAAAAATGCGTGCCAAGGCTTTTACCTGCTCGGGGATGACCACTTTGGGCAACATCACAATGAAGTGTTCGGGCAGTTTTCCGCCGGTTTTTTCCAACAGGGTGGTCAGGAAAATATCTAAGGTTCGGATGCCCCGCGCTTTCAAATCTTCCGTAAAAGGTTTGATGCGAATGCCAATGAACGGCGGCAGGCTGTGCATTTCCATGCCTTTGGCTACTTCCAATGCTGCCTGCACGGCCACCGCATCTTCCTCGTCGTCGGGGCGGTTGCCGAAACCGTCTTCAAAATCAATCCGAAAATCTTCAACGGCTTCCCGCGCTAATTTTTGCAGGATGCGCTGATAAACCGTATAAGCCAGCCATGCCGGGTGTTCGCGCCTTTCCGCTTCGGAAAGGGCTGCCAATTTTTCCCCCAATGCCTGCACCATGTCTTCCTGGCCGGGCATTGTATGACGGCCCTGTAATTCAAGCACTTTGGCCAGGACGACAAAATTGGGCGCGTAGGTTTTGAAATTGTTCAGCGCCGCCTGCGACATGCGCGCTGCGGTGTCGTGGGTGAATAAATTGGCACCACCATACACGGTATGAACGGGTTGCCGATCTGGGGAGTCGCCTTTGTAGATATTGTAGTAGGCCAGGTTGGCTACTTTCAGATCAGTGAGTACAACGTTCTTTAGGTTCTCAGAAATTGTGAATTTCATATTTCGATATCTTTTGTTGCTAATAATTCAATTCGTTGTGTCCGTTGTGCCGTTGTGTGAAACCTCTTGCCCCCCCTCAACTCCCCCGATAAGTCGTATACCCAAACGGGCTCAACAACAATGGAATATGGTAGTGCGCCGCGTCGCGAATGTAAAACCGGATTTCTACCAAAGGATAAAACGTGGCAATGTTTTGGACTTCAAACCAGGATGCCGTTTCAAAAACCATCCGGTATTCTCCGGGCTCCACCAGGGTGTCTTTTGGCAGCAGGTTAGCGACGCGCCCTTCAGCGTTCGTGATGCCATGCGCGAGGGTTTGCCAATCGGTGCCCACTTTCTGTTCCAGGCGTAAAGCAACACCCCCAGCCGGTTTTCCGGTCGCCGTATTTAAAATATGGGTGGTGATCTGACTCATAGCAGTAGTTTTTCCAATCGAAGTTGGGTGATTTTATGTTGCTCCAAAACGGCGTTGAGCACCTCTTCCACGGGGTCGTTTTCGTAGCGGATTTTTAAAATCGCCAGCATCTCTTCTGCCGATTTCCCGGTTGCAAAAACAATGAAAATGAAGCTGAATTTTTCAAAATACAAATCGTTGTAGCGCTTTAATTCCTCTAGTACGGAAACGTCCGCCTCGCTCACCCGGCTCTGTTCTTTTGACGCCCAGGCTGCGGTTGCCGCAAATTTTTGTTTCAGGCTTTCCACATCGCCGATGCGCGGATGGTGGTCGAAAGCCTCCAGCCAATCCGCTTTTTTGCAGGAAAACCAGGCTCCTCCGGCTTTCTCAAAAAGCTCGGCTCGGCTTGCAAACGGCCGCGCAGCAAGCAATTTTTCGCTCCAGGCTTTTGCGCCACCGCATTTGCCCGTTTTTTCTAAAAAAAGCCCTGCTGGCATCTCATTCAATTCGGCCAGGCTCACGGCCTCCGGATCCAACGTTCCGAACAACCGCAAACGGCTCACTCCGCCATCCGGAAAAATAGTCAGGCGCACGTGGGTAAACGGTTGGTGGGTCAGGATTTCGGATTCAAAAACGTGTTCGGCGTCGGCCTGCAGTTTCATTTCCGGCAACAATGGCGTCCAGACGGCGTCTGCGCAGGAATCGTCGTCCATGGGAAATACGCAGCCTTCCAGCTTGCAGCGGTCGGGGTAATTGCCTTTGAAATGGCGGGTATCCACCACGATCCTGCGGATTTGTCCTTTTCGCGCTAAGCGCAAGATTAGCCAGTCGCAGTTGCCGGGCGTGCGGTTGCGCTTCGTTTCCCAGCCGTCGCCCATATTGGTGCCCCGGTTGGGCATGTTGATGTTGTTTTTGTGGCTGAAAAACTCGTCGTTACACTCGATGGCTTTTCCGCCGTTTATCGCTGCAGCTAAGTCTATGAGCGCGTTAGGTGCCACCAAAGCCCAGTTTTTGGCCACCTCGCCGTACACTTTGAGGCGCGCCACACCGCCGTCGGGGTAAATATGGAGTTTGAGATGGGTCCATTTTTCCCGGCTTTCCACGGCATAAAAATGCTGGCTGCCGGGATTCAGGGGCGATTTGGGCAGAATTTCCGTCCAACCTACTGCCCCATCCGCATGCCAGTCCACTTTTTCCGCTTCAGCGAAATCCAGCCAACAGGCTTCCATGCTCGCGAAAGGCGGGTGATTGCCGAGGAAATGGTTGGTGTCAATGTCTACCCCGTGCACAATGCCTTCCGCGCCAAGTTGGAGCACACACCAGTCGTGGCCCGCCACACGTTTGCGCCGGCTTTCCCAGCCGTCCATCCATTTGCCGCAGTCGGTATATTTGTCGGGGATAAAAATGCCGCGTCCGGGTTTCAGCAGGTTTTCCATTTTTGCAAAAAAATCGTCGCTGCACGCTAAGGTTTTGCCGCCAAAACGCTCAGCGGCGAGGTCGGTCATTTGCGCAAAAGCAGGCTTTAGATTAATTGAATTATCCATCACAGCAGGATTAAAATCGTGGTTTCCTCTTTAGTTTGTGTCTGTTTTTTAGAGTTCGAGAGCAAGGCATGCGAAGACCCCAAAAACGGGATTTTACTGGCGTAAATGACCGATTTTGGAGCCGAGCATAACGTAGCTATCGGACTATAAAAACAGACAATAGCTATTCCCGTTTCAAAGTCCCCGTAATATACCCATAAGCATCCCCCGAAGCGACAAAAATTTCATTGTTGTTCGTCAGGCTCCAAGGGGTCATGTTCACCGGAAGGTAGTGGAGGTTCGGCATTTTCATGCTGATTTCCGACACTGCCGCCGTGTTTTTTAAAACCGTTTCGCCCATGGCGTGCAGGGTGTGCTGCATTGAACGGCTATAGTGGGCGGCGAAAGCGCTCAGCAGGTCTTCTCTTATTTTTTCTCTTATTTTTTGAAAATCGTGCCCATTCGGAGCGTTATAATTCCAGATAGCTTCCAGCTCCGTCGCCAGAATGCGGTCGGCAGCCGGAGGCAGGGTCGTAAATTGGTCTACAATGTAATTTTCAAAACCCGAATGCGTCGTTTTCAGGATGCGTAGCTCGCGGATGCCTGATTGCAGCTGCGTTACATTTCGGGTACTTTGAACGTTGGCGGTCGCTTTTTCATTGCCGCCGCCGACATAACTGTGAGGATGCGGAACGCCGTTCAGCGTCATGCGATCCCAGCGGATTTGGGTTAAATCCAGCGTGATTTTAGCCACTTGCGGATTGTGTTTCAAAAAATAATCTGCAAGAAACAGTCCGAAATCCTCAATCGTATGCAGTGGGTGGTCTTTGGCCAATCCGAAAATGGTGTTTTTCATCGTGTCGGTGGGCAAAACCTTGGAATTATCCCCTTCCGTATACACCGTTTCAAAATCCCCTTCCAACTGAATGGCGACGTGGACTTCTTTAAATTCGTGGTAGTCGCTGTGGCGTGTTATTTTTGCTACGCGGACAGCCGATTTGCCGTAACTATCCTGCGTTAACCGAATTTTCATGTGCTATGGATTTTGATAAAGCCTTACATGCTGCCCGTGTAGTCATAGACTCTGGTACCAAAGATGCCACCATTTTAATAAAAAGTGGGAAAATTGTGCAGGTTGTCGCCGGGCGAATTCCGTCCGATGCCTTACAGGGCCGCGCGGTGGAAGAACTCGGCGACGCGGTCGTCATGCCTGGCCTCATAGATGCGCACGTCCACATCAACGAGCCGGGGCGCGCCGATTGGGAGGGGTTTGACACAGCTACGCGGGCAGCAGCAGCAGGAGGCGTCACCACGCTCATTGAGATGCCGCTGAATGCCTCGCCGGTGACGACCACGGTTGCCAATTTTGAACAAAAAATTGCCGCTGCGGAAGGGAAACTGCACGTGCATTGTGGGTTTTACGGCGGCTTAGTTCCAGGAAGCTACGCCGATTTACCCGATTTGATGCGGGCCGGAATTTTTGGCGTCAAGTGTTTTTTGACGCATTCTGGCATTGACGAGTTTCCGAATGTTTCCGAAAGCGATTTGGCTCGCGCCATGCCTTTGATTGAAAAAAAAAGCCTGCCGTTGCTGGTTCACGCGGAATTGGACGCCCCGCACTCGATGATGGCGTATTTTCAAAACCATCCAACTCATTACCCCGCGTACCTGAAATCGCGGCCCAAAAGCTGGGAAAACCGCGCCATTGAATTGATGCTGAAATTGTGCGAAAGCACCCGCTGCCGCACGCACATCGTCCACCTCTCGTCAGCTGATTTGTTGCGGCGCCTGCAACGCGCCAAACTACACCTGCCGCTAACGGTGGAAACGGCTCCGCACTACCTCTATTTCCACGCCGAAGCAATCCCTGACGCGCAAACGGTCTATAAATGCGCCCCGCCCATCCGCGAACGCGCCAACAATCAACTACTCTGGCAAGGCTTAAAAACGGGAGCCATTGACTTCATTGGCTCCGACCATTCGCCCGCGCCGCCTGCGCTGAAAGCCATCGCTTCGGGCAACCTAGCGACGGCCTGGGGCGGCATTTCGGGCTTGCAGTTTACGTTGCCGGTGGTGTGGACCAAGGCGCAGGCTCTGGGTTTCGGGGTTGCCGATCTGGCCCGGTGGCTGTGCAGCCGTCCCGCCGATTTTCTCGGCTTGTCGCAAAAAGGGCGCATCGAAGCGGGGAAAGATGCCGATTTGACGGTCTGGCAACCCGAAGCGGTTTTTATTGTGGAAGAAAAAGACATTCAGCACCGGCATAAAATCACGCCTTATCTGGGTGAAAAGCTCCGGGGGCGAGTGCTGCAAACCTGGGTTGGCGGGGAGCAGGTATTTGGGGAAGGGACGATTTTGAAGGCAGGACAGGGTCGGGTGTTGCTGAAATAGTGGTCGCCACCTTGAGGTTGCAGACCTTAAGAAAAGCACAGCGAAGGTCGGGTGAAACCCGCAAAATAATACACGCGAGGCCGAGCCTCGGCGCGAGCGGGAAAGCGTAGTGGTCGCCACCTTGAGGTGGCAGACCTTAAGAAAAGCACAGCGAAGGTCGGGTGAAACCCGCAAAATAATACACGCGAGGCGGAGCCTCGGCGCGAGCGTGTGAGGTGGCAGACCTTAAGAAAAGCACGGCGAAGGTCGGGTGAAACCCGCAAAATAATACACGCGAGGCGGAGCCTCGGCGCGAGCGGGTGAGGTGGAACCCCGTGTCTACTCCGTGGAACTCCGTGTTGTTTTTTTTACGGAGTCTCGTGGAGAGTTAAACCCGCAGAATAATACAAACGAGGCGGAGCCTCGGCGCGAGGGGGAAGCGGAATCTCAACAGGAGCAGATTAAATTAGATCAGACTAAAAGCTTTACCAGATAAAATAAAATGTTTTATTTTGCCCCAGTTTTTACGAACAAAAAATTAAAAATGCACCTCGGAGCCTCACCCATCGAAAAAGTCTGCGTGCAACTGCTGCTCCGGGAGCCATTCTACGGACATTTCCTGATGGGCATTCCGAAGACATTTGAACCAACCGTACCTACCGCAGCCGTCGCGCCTTTTCAGCGACAAATGGTGAAACTGATTGTAAACCCGGATTTTTGGGAAACGCTTTCTGAAGAACACCGATACGGGCTGATTAAACACGAAGTACTCCATATTGTATTGCGCCACCTGACAGTTTTGAAATCCTACGCCAACCGCCGGGTCTTCAATATTGCCGCCGATTTGGTGGTCAACCAATACATCGAGCCGCAGCAATTGGCTAAAGGTGCCATCACGCTCGATTTTTTCAAACCTTTGGAACCGACGCACCGGCTTTTTTTGGAAGCGGGAAAAGGCGTCGGGTATTACTACGAAAAATTGATCGGCCTGCTCCAAAACCGAACCGCTGGCAGCGCGGGGAACGAAGACAGCGATGCCGTTTTTCGCGCGTTGGACGCCTGGATGCAGGGCGATGAAGAAGCGACCGCCAAACACCGATTTTGGGATGAATTTGCAGGGTTGGACAGCAGCGAAACCCGCGTGCTGGAGCAGTTTGTGAAAAACGCAACCAAACAAGCCCTGCAAAGGGTGCAGCACAAAAACCGGAGCCATCTACCTGGGCATTTGCTGGAGGAATTGCACGCGGCGGTGGCCGATGCGCCTTTGGTGAACTGGCGAAGGGTATTGCGGCTTTTTGCGGCGTCCAGCAACAGCACTTCTCTAAAAAGCACCATTCGCCGCCCTTCTAAACGGTATGGAACAGTGCCCGGGATCCGGCTCAACCGGCACCACAACTTGGTACTGGCTTTGGATACTTCGGGCAGCGTTTCTATGGAAGAACTTGGGCTTTTTTTCAATGAAATTCGGCAGATATGGCGGCAGGGCGCACACATCACGGTATTGGAATGCGACAAAGACATCCACCGCACCTATTCTTACAAAGGCCATGCACCGGAAATGGTTGCCGGACGGGGCGGTACGCACTTCGATGCGCCCATCATCTGGGCCAATGAACAAAAACCGGATGCGCTCATCTACTTCACGGACGGCCATGCACCCGCTCCCCAAGTGGCGGCGAGAATGCCGATCCTATGGGTGATCACTTCCCGCGGCACAGATAAAATGGAACATTTACCCGGAAAACACCTCAAATTATTAGCGGAATAAGCCATGGCGAAACCAACCCACCACTACATTTATTATGGCATCGAGGCCAATGCTTCGGAAGTCCGGAAATTCATCGAACACCTGCTGGAAGCCAACCTCAAATCGGAGGCCAATGGCGTTAAAAAAACGCCCGTTTGCGTCTGGGGCACCCACGGAATCGGCAAAACGGAGTTGGTGCAGGCCATCGCTTTGGAAAACGGTTTTGAGTTTACTTACATCGCTCCTGCACAGTTTGAAGAAATGGGCGACCTCATCGGGATGCCTGCCATCGTGGGCGAAGAAACGGTTTTTCGCGCACCTTCCTGGGTTCCTAAAAAAGAAGGTCCGGGACTGCTGCTGATTGACGACGTCAACCGCGCCGACGACCGCATCCTGCGCGGCATCATGCAATTGCTGCAAAATTTTGAATTAGTGAGTTGGCGGCTTCCCGAAAAATGGCAAATTGTGCTGACCGCCAACCCCGACGGCGGCGATTATTCGGTGACGCCCATGGACGACGCCATGCTCACTCGCATGATGCACATTACCATGCGGTTTGAACCCAAAACGTGGGCTTTTTGGGCAGAAAAAGCCGGCATTGACCCGCGCGGCATCAACTTTGTCCTCACCTATCCTGAAGTGGCGCAAGGCAAACGCACGACACCGCGCTCACTAGTTCAGTTTTTTGAAAGCATCCGCGACATCAAAAACCTGCGCGACGAGCTGCCATTAGTGCAAATGCTAGCCGCTTCGTGCTTAGATGACGAAACAGTAGCGGCTTTTGTAACCTACGTACAACAGAACCTGAGTGAGTTGATTTCGCCGGAAAAGATTTATCAGGCCAAAGATTTCAAGCGGGAGGTTTACGCGGAAATCAAACGCAGCGTGCAGCAGGACATTTTTCGGGTGGATATTATGGCGACGATTTGCACCCGCCTCATCAATTACCTGAGTGTCAGTGACATCAAACTCACGCCACCACAAATCAAAAACATCCAGGATTTTATCAAAATAGATTTCCTGCCCAACGACCTGCGCCTTTCCCTGCTTCAGGATTTGGTGCAATCGCCCAACGCCACGCTCAAAAGTGTGATGGCCGATGCAGAAATCAGCATGATGTTGTTGCGAAAAATGTAAATCCCATGGAAAAACTATTGAAGTGCCTTCTGGGCTGGAAAAACTAAGCACGCTGGAGGGCATTTGGTTTCAGCGTTTGGCCAGTCCGGAATTGCCAAAAATGCATTTTCCTTTTTCCGGGCTTCCAAATTTGGCAACACTGGAAATATCGAATTGTAATTTTGACTATTCCCAAACCGAAAACACGGTGATCCCTGAAAATACTGCTAAAACTGGTTTTTCAGGACTTTTGTCTAAAGTATTTAATCGCGAAGAGGTTGCAAAAAATGATGCTTTAGAAAAAATGCCGGTGCTAAAATCCGTTACCTTTATGGATGATTTTGCGCAAAGCATTCCTGAATTTATACTGACGCCTTCTTTGGAAAAATGTTGGCTTATTGTCCCCGAACTACGGGAATTACCACAGATTTTTTGGCAATGTACGCGCCTCAAGCAGTTTACGTTATCCGGCAATTCGATGGCCAACTTTGGAACGGGCTGGCAGGTATTCTCTGATTTGGAGACGTTTGCCATGGAAATCCCAGGGTTTTGTGGCCAATTGCCCGATTTTTGCAAAGCCAATACCGCACTGAACACCCTCAGCATCAAAGCGTCCGAACTCACCAGCTTGCCCGACTCCTGGTGCGAATGCCCTGCCTTGCATTCCGTTACCCTGGATGCAAAGCCCTGCGAACTGCCTGTGGTCTGGGAGAACTTTCCTGCACTGAACCATTTGAAGATCAGATGGATCGCCGGCGAACCCATCTATATCCGAAAAGAAGTTGTGCTGCTGACCAATTTGCTGACGCTGCGCTTAGAGTGCCAAAACCCGGGGCGGGATATGAAATTGGTACAAACCCTGAACGCTGCGCTGACGAAATTTTCAGCGGAACCTCGTATTCGATTGGTTTTTGGGCATCTTTTATTGGAAAATCCGGAAATAGCGTCTCCTTATTCCGAGGCATTCAAAACAGATTTTTTACAAGCGGTCAATATCGGAAGCAGTCCATTGAAGCAGGTCATTTGGGATAACCTGCATTTGCTGAACCCCGATCATGCCCCGTTTTCAACCTTGCGCCATTTTCAAGACAAAAGCCTGTTCGTCGCAGGAGGGACGCGCCTGAAAAAACCGGATTACAAAGAAAAATTAGGGGCAATGGGCGTAAAGATTGTCGCCAAACTCAGCCCTGACGCAGATTTTATTTTAGTGGGAAATGCCTGCCCGGATTTGCCCGAAGGCTTCTGGGGCAAGCCACACTGGTTTTGCAGCGAAATGGAATTGGACACGGTGTTGAAGGAATACCAGCCGGGCTTCCTGAAAACGCTGGAGGATCCAGACCTGGAGGCTTTGCGCCGATTGATCTGGTCGAACGACCCGGCTAATGAGCGAGTGGTGCTCGAAATGCTCAAAAAAGGCGGCATTCCGGATGCAGTATTTCCCGATCTGGTGGTGGTGGCCAAAACATCGGGCGATCAGGCGGTGCAGAATGATTTTCGGAAACTCCTGAAAGCCAAAGCGCCGGAAGACTTAAGGGGCGTTTTGTCCGACACCCGTGATTTGGACAGGGTTATAGAGCGGTTTCGATATGCATACCTGAAACGCCCTGTTGGGGTGTCGCAGGTGGTAGTTGCTCACTATTTTCGAACCAAAAACAAAGAACTGCTCCCTGAATTTTTTCGGTATCGCGAAAGCCTGGAGAACCCTTATCGGGCAGCGATTTTTCAGGATTGGTACCCTCCTTTACTGAAACGCCCCCACTACATCAGCATCCAGGAGTTTTTGTTAGCTCAAGAAGAATTGGAACAACTCCTAAATGAACCCGTTGTAGAAGGCGCTCTGAAACGCCTCCTGTTCCGCTGTGCTGGCGACGCCCTGCCTGCTGCGCTGTTCAAGCATGTCTCGCTGGAGGAATTAAAAATCACAACAGACGGCGCGCACCTGCCGGAAGCGATCGGAGATTTGAAACGCCTGAAAACGCTGGAAATCTATGGCAAAAACCTGCGGTCGTTGCCGGATAGCCTACTGCAAATCAAAGCGTTGAAATCATTGACGTTTGGCAGTTCCCTGAATCGGGAAGAATGGGAGATTTCTCAGGCGCTTCAAGACGCGAGAGGCGGAAATAGCTGGATGCAACAGCGTGAATTTGCTTACTTAGATTGAGGTAAGCTCTTCTCCAATAGTTCTTTCATTGCGCCAAAAACCGATTGCCAGTTCTGTTCGGAATGGGCGCGTTTTTCTTCGTCTTCGAGCTTATCCTGTGTAACGGTAAGTATGGTCGTGTCGTCCTCTTCATGGAGGGCATACGTGATGTTGGCATAATTTTCGGGCTCATCTTCCAGATCGCTCCAGGAACTCAGGTAGGTGTAGCGCAGTTTGCTTAATGGGTTGAACGCCAGTACGGTGCCTTTGTCTTCATAAGCAGTGCCTTCCCATTCGCCACGAAAATAAATGGGCGAGCCGATCTGCCAGGTAGTGACAAGATCCGTTCCGAAGAAATACTGTTTCACCAATTCGGGTTTGGTCAGGGCAGCCCAGACTTTTTCAATGGGCGCTGTTATTGCGATACGGGTTTCGAGTGTAATAGACATGATTTAAATTTTTTGTTTGTATTTATGTAAACAAACATACACACTTTGTTTTAAAAATATCTTTTTTTGTTTTTTTAACGTAAATTCGGAGAGGAAGTGTGGATTCACGGATGATGTAAAGTATTCCTTTAGGGTCGCTGAATTAATAAGGGTCGCTTTCTCCGGGCAAGGCATTTTGATTCTAATCAAGGCGGGGGTTCCCGACCTAAGCCATAGCTAAGGGAGGTGGTTCCCCAACGCAGAGTAGGAGCAAAAGGCCTCCTGGAAAAGTGGACAGTTATTATTTCAGCGACCCTTAGTACACTGAGAGAGATTGTTTCCCGTTCCCGCAAAGATTGTTTCCCGCAAAGGGCGCTAAGGTCTCGCCAAGGACGCTAAGGGAGGCGTCCTACTTTGCGGACTTTGCGAGACCTTAGCGCCCTTTGCATCGGCGCATTTTTGCTGGCTTCAACGGGCTTGCTGAAAGGGAAACAATGCGCTACGCACTGGTTATTTGCCAACGAATTTAGGAATATGTTCCCGGAAGTAGACCTGGTAGGCGGCAATATTATTACTGAAGAACAGGGGATTTATTCGAGCGGCGGCGCGAATTCCTACTGGAATCTGCTGTTGTACCTTGTCGAAAAATACACCAACCGGGAAATCGCAATCTTAGCTTCCAAATTTTTTGCCATTGACATTGACCGGAGCAGCCAGTCGGCGTTCGTGATGTTTCAGGGGCAAAAAGACCACGACGATGAGTCCATAAAAATGGCGCAGGACTATATCGAGCGAAATTTTCAGGATAAAATTTTGGTGAACCAATTGGCGTACAAGTTGGTCGTGGGTAGGAGAAGTTTTGAGCGCCGGTTCAAAAAAGCCACCAACAATACGATCGTTGAGTACATACAGCGTGTAAAAATAGAAGCCGCAAAAAGGAGTTTTGAAACGAGCCGGAAAAATATTTCCGAAGTGATGTACGATGTGGGCTACACCGACACCAAAGCCTTCCGCGATGTTTTTAAAAAAATTACGGGCTTGACACCGATTGAGTATCGGAATAAATATAACAAACAGGGGGTGGGGATGCAGGTGGGGTAAAAAAACAGCGCGGTGATCAGAGACCACCGCGCCGGGAGAAAGGGGGTATGCTCACCTACTTCACTTCACAATCACAAGTTGTTTGCTTTGCGTTGTCCTGCCGTTGCTCACCACCACCATATATAATCCTGCATCAAGGTTGGAAACCGGCAACTCTACTCTGCCATTCGCGCCGTCAATGTTGTTGTAGCGCATCATCTGGCAGCCTTGCGCATTCACAATACTTAGCGAGCGTATTTCCGTTGTTGGCTCGTTCCATTGCACGGTTACTGCTGAAGCTGCCGGGTTTGGATACACCTGGAAAGCGGGCATAGGGTTCTCATATCCCAAACCTGCCAAACCGGTGGCCGGCGCTGCCAATTGCAGGGCTGTGCTGAACAAAACCCAGGCAGAATATTCGCTCGACTGACCGCCGCCGCACTTGCTTTTTACTTTGAACTGGTACTTGCCGCCCGGTGTCAAACCGATGATCATCACGGCTGTATTGGCTGTTAGGGCATCAAAGGAAAAGGCAGGGGTGTTTTCGTCGTCTTCCACTTCTACTTCATAGCGCAACGCGCCTGCTACCGGGCTCCAGCTGAGTTTTACGCTGGTGGTGGTTACTTCCGAGACCTCCAGATTGACCGGTGTTGTGCAGGCTCCTGTGGTGCCGCCGCCCGTTGTTACCGCCTCCCGTTCCGCCGCCGACAGTGGCCGTTTGGAAAGATACGTATTCCGTCCAGGCTGATTTACCGTCGCTGCATTTGGTGCGGACTTTAAATTTGTAGGAAGCATTTGCATTCAGGTTGCTAACCAGATAAGATGTTGCATTAACTGGGATTTCGATTTCATACACTTGTGGGTTGTTGTTGGCGTTTTCTACTTTCAGCCAGTAAGATATTGCCCCGGAGGCTGTGTTCCAGCTCAATAAAACACCGTCGCTGTTGTTGAGCGATTGTAAGCCTGTGGGCGCGGTGCAGTTCGCCAAAATTCCTGATGTTGTCAGGAGGATGAAAAAGAGGGTAGTTGTCAAGAAGCGTGTCATGATTTTTTTATTTTAGTTGATTAAGTAAAGAGTACGCCTCAAATATGGGGGCGCACCGCTACCAAATACAACTTTATGGTTGTGAGCGGGAAAAGGAGTAAGCTGAGCGGGTATGGGGGAAGGTTGGAAGCATAATTGATTTTATGCGGTCAACGGTTTGGGCATCTTTTAACCCAATTTTTAGAATTGTCCAAGGCTGCTTTAAGGTGCGGGGCACCATCTTTGCCTCCTCAAAACAAACTTTTTAAAAAAATAAGACAATGCAAAAGAACATTTTAGTATCCGTTTTTTTGGCAGTAGCCATGTGGTTATTCCTGCCTTCCTGTGATTCAGATACAAACAACAATGGGGCTCTGCAGGTGCCTGAAGCAAAGCAGACGGAAACACCGGCAGGAGCCAACAACACAGAAAGATATAACGCTGATGAAAGCGAGGGCGCTGCAAAAGCATCCAACATGAAGGGAACTGAAAACGCAGCTACGGCCAACATCAAAAACCTCCTGACCGCCTATGCTGGCGAAACCACTGCGAGCGCCAAATACGCTGCATATTCTAAAAAAGCGCAGGAAGAAGGATGGACACAAATCGCGCTGTTGTTCAAAGCTACTTCGATTTCGGAGAACATTCACGCCAACAACCATCGGGCTGTGCTTGAAGAAATGGGCGAAACGATCCCGGCCATCAAGCCACAATACGCCGTTAACACGACCCGGGAGAACCTCGCTGATGCCATTTCAGGGGAATCTTACGAAATCACGACGATGTATCCCGATTTCATCGCAACTGCCAATACAGCAGAAAACGAAATAGCCGTTACCAGTCTGAAATATGCTTACAGAACCGAACAAAAACACAAACTGCTGTATGAAAAAGCGCTGGCAGCCCTTCAAACCAATCAGGTGGATACCCTATCCTCGGAATATGTAGTGTGCCCCACGTGTGGCAATACTTATGATTCCAATCCGCCGAAACGCTGCCGGATTTCCATGACAAAAGGGGAGCGGTTTATTAAAGTTTAAGGCAACTTCCTCACCGCACCAGCATCACATCCCCCTTCCTCTTCACCCCCCCATCACCCTGCCGCAATGAAACACCACAGCCTGCATCTACCTGGTATAAACGCCCTACCCACGCCCCCGGAACAAGCCATTCCAGGCCGTTTCAGCATCTTTGGTGTGAAAAAGCTGATTGCCCCAACGGTCGAAAACCATGAGTTCAAACGATTGCACCATAACTTCGCCGGAGGCATACACTTTGAATTCGTTGTTGATGCCGTCGCTGTTCGGACTGAAGGCGTTGGGCACGTACAACGGGGTGTCGTCGGGGTTGCCTACTTGACAAGTTATTGGCATCACTTATTGCTAAAACAAATCCGGTGGACGGTATTGGTGGTAAAATTGGAGGAATTGTCGGTAGGGCAAAATTGTGCAGCATCCGAGCTCATGGTTAACGCAACATCGCAGTCAATAATCTCGACAGGAGAACCTATCTGGAATACTTCGCCTGTGTTGGTATGAACTGTTGCCCAAAAAATGATGACATTGACACTAAATGTGGAAAAATCCCGGCAATACTCTGTGTATATGCCACTTTGAAAATCAGGAGATATGGCAGGGGTACTTGACCACGGAATGCTACCACTAATCAGGGCTATACCTCCTTGTATATTGCTCCTCATTCAGGGATATTAATAAATGGGGTAACTATTTTACAAATATAATATTCATCCGCTATTTATGAAAGCATTTGATGCCTTAATTCGGCATCTTCTGTAGCTTTTCCGGTTTCAACACCACAATTTGCCCGTCATTGATGTCAATCAGGCCTTCGGTTTTAAAACTGGAAAGCGTGCGCACGAGGGTTTCTTTTGCGGTGCCGACGACTGCGGCGAGGTCGTCGCGCTGGAAGTGGATGCTGTTGCCGTTACTCTGATTGTGGAGGGTTACCAGGGCGGAAGCGACGCGTTTGCGGACAGAATTATACGCCAGGTCGAGCAGCATTTGTTCCTGCTCGGCTACGTGGTTGGCCAGCATTTTAATAAACCGGGCATTCACGTCGCGGTTGCCATAAACCAAGGCGTGAAAATCATCCTGTGGAATGAGGCGGATGTCCGAAGGCTCCATAACGGTAGCGCTTTCGGTATAATGATCATTTTTTTGCAGGGATAAATACCCCAGATATTCGCCAGGGCTGGCGATATGTACGATGAATTCCCGCCCGTCTTCGTTGCTTTTGAACAGTTTAACCGCACCTTTTTCGATGTAGTACAAATAGCGGGGGTAATCGCCTTCTTCAAACAGCACGTCTTTCTTCTGATAGTGCCGCAACTCGCGGTCGGCAGAAAGGTTTTGCAGCAATTCCTGCGCTTTGGCTTCGTTTACAAACCCTTCAAAAGGGGCGTGTTGGATAGAAGCTTGGCGCAGCCGCTCGTGTTTGAGCAGCCGGCGTTCGATGGTTTGGAGCAAGAGGGCGACGTCGTACGGTTTCGTGAGGTAGTCATCGGCGCCCAGAGACATGCCCCGCCGAAAATCGTCTTTTTCTGACCGGGCAGTCAGGTAAAGAAACGGAACATCTGCTGTTTTGTGGTTGTTGCTCAGAATCTGCAAGACGCCGAAACCGTCCAATTCCGGCATCATAACATCGCAAATGATTAGCCCCGGCCTTTCTTTCAGCGCTTTGTCTACCCCGACTTTGCCATTTTCAGCAGTGTCAACCTCATACCCGTTGAGGGTCAGGATTTCGGCAAGGTTTTCGCGATGTTCTTCGGTGTCTTCGATCACAAGTATTCGATACATGCACCCTCGTGTTACGTTGTTTAGTGAAGTAAGGACTATTGATGTTCCGCTACAAATATAGGGATTAAATGCAAAAACCGGCGGCAGTTTGGAATAACTGCCTCAGGTGCGGATACAATGACATGAAATTCAACCCGAACAAGCTCTTAGCCCTTGGCGAGAACCCGGTTTAGGAGCAGATCCATTGCAGTGACAGACTTTTTAATCCGTGCGATGTGTTTTTTTACCTTATCGTAGTCGCCCTGGTTCAAATACGATTCCACCAAATCAGCTGAAGAAGCAATGCTGGTCAAAGGGGTACGAAACTCGTGGCTCGCCAGGTTTAAAATGCGGGTTTTTATGTCACCCCACTCTAAGTCTCTGAGAAAACCGGACTTTTTCTTTTCATCTTTGCCCAAGTTTACCGTAAGTATAACATCGTATTGACGAAAAATTTCAGGATCTTGCACGTCTTCCCATTCACTCAGCCAATCAAGCGCAAAGGGTTGCCCTTCAATTTTTTCCAACAAGGCTTTGAAGTACAGATAATCCTCGTTGTCGTTATCAATCATCAAAATTCGATGCGTCATCATAGTCCATACAGCAGAGGTTGCCGGTTAAAAGCATTCAAATTATAGGAATTCCCCGTGATCAACATCCGTAAATCCCATTAGTTGGCCAAATATCCCCGCTTTTTAAAGCTTGTCACTTGACGAAAGTCAATGTCCGCATTAATTTACATCGTTGATGCCCCTCTTTATACAATCGGTACGGCCAAAACCGGAACGTGGGTGTGGTTGACGGTATCTTCCGTGATGCTGCCGAAAAGCAGGTGGGAAAGCCCGCGACGCTGGTGCGTCCCCATCATAATGAGATTGGCTTTTTCTTTAAAAGCATAGTGCAGGATGGCTTCTTCTTCATAAAGCGTTTGACCATAGCGGTGTAACGTTACTTTGCGCAATCCGGTCTGTGCAACCAGTTCATCCTTTGCCATTTCAATATCGCCGGGCGCAAGCGCATAGAGCGGGTCGTTAACATAAAGTAGGTGTACATCGAAGTCCAGCAAATCCTGCCAGGTTTTTACGGTTTCAAATACCCCTCTTTGATCTGGTTTCAGCGTTGTAGGCACCAAAACCCGTTTGATCTTCAGTTCATCCATGCCGTCCGGAATGACTAATACGGCGCAGGATGCATGGCGGATCACACGTTCGGTGTTCGACCCAACAAATACCTCTTTCCAGCCGCTGGTGCCCAAAGTGCTCATCACGAGGAGGTCAACACCCTCTTTTTTGACTGTTTCTTTGACAACAGAAATCATCAAACCTTCTTTGACGGCCACTTCAACCTTGAGCTTGCCAAAACCTGCCGTGCCCAGCACCACTGATTTGAGCGCCTGAATGCGTTCGTCGGCTTCCTTGTTGTATTGTTCGGCGGCGACTGCTGCCGCAGGGAAATCATACCGGGGAACGGATAGGATGTACGGCACCATCTCATTAACGTGCAGGACATAAAGGCTCGCATTGGTTCGTACTGCAAAGTGGCAGGCCGCATTCAACGCATTGAGAGAGGCGTCGGAAAAATCGACAGGAACGAGTATCTTTTTCATAACAATTGCTTTTGTAGTGCAAAGTTGAGGCAGCTTTGTCCCTTTGTTATTGATCAAAATCATTGCCTCCCACCTTTTTGGTCATCGGTACATCTGTTTGAATGTTAAATATTTGTATGGTGAAAACGTCAAATTCTCCATATCTCCTGTTGATTGCCGGCTTACCAGGCACTGGAAAAAGTACGGCAGCTCGGATTTTTGTTGAGCGTTACGGGGGCTTACACATCAGTTCCGATTCAACCCGTAAAGCCATGAACCTGCGCGGACACTTTGATCCGGAGGATAAAAAAAAAGTATACCAGGCGATGTTGGAAAAGGCCCGAACGGCGCTGTTGGCAAGCCAAAACGCAATTGTAGATAGTACGTTCATCCGTGCAAGCGTCCGAAACGCCTTTGAATCGGTCGCCCGGGCATGCGGCGTTCCATTTTTTTGGGTGGAAATGCGCGCTGATGAAAACAGCATCCGGGAACGGTTGGAAACACCCCGTACAGACAGTGAGGCCGATTTTTCTGTCTTTTTAGCGCTGCATGCGCAAAGTGAACCATTCAGCGCACCCCATTTAGAGCTTTGGTCGGATAAACTGTCTTTGGAAGAGATGGTACAGGCTATTTACCACTACACTTTATCTTTATCAGCATCGCCATGAACACGAAACAAATCCACGATATTCTTTTGTCCGGACAGTTCTCCGGTGCCAAAGCTCCTGCCCACATAGTGGAGACCCATATTTCCTGGGTGATTTTAACGCCCGATTATGCCTTCAAAATTAAAAAGCCGGTGCAATTCGATTTTTTGGACTTCAGCACCTTTGAAAAAAGGCGGTTTTATTGCGGAGAAGAGTTGCGGCTTAACCGCCGGCTGGCACCTGGCATGTACCTCGGCGTTTTGCCCATTGGCACAGTTGACGGGCGGCCTGCTATCGGTGCCATGGCACCGCCTTTGCTGGATTACGCGGTGTGGATGCATCGAATGGACGAACAATGCCAGATGGACTTGTTGCTTGCTGAAAACCAGGTAACGAAAACACAGATGGAGGAACTTGCCAGTCAGTTGGCCGCTTTTCACCGTCGGTCAATCATCCGTGCTCCGAATGCCTATTGCCCCGGCGACTACCTGAAGGACTTTGAAGACCTTTACCACGAAGAAAAGGACGCGGTTCAATGGCTCGGCCTGGAAGCGCAGGAACAATTCCACTTGTGGAAGGCACAAATTTCTGCATTTTTAACTACACACGCCACACGGATGCGAACGAGGTTCGAAAAAGGCTTTTGGGTGGACGGCCACGGAGATTTGCACACGCGCAATATTTTTTTACTCAATGAGCCGGTTGTTTTTGACTGCCTCGAATTCAACCCGCATTTCCGGCGTCTGGACGTACTCAGCGAACTGGCATTTCTCTGTATGGATCTGGAAGCCCGCGGCCATACCGATCTGGCGCTGTATTTTCTAAACGCATACCGGCAGGTCTGGGAAATCACCCCCGAGCCAGAAGACGAGCTCCTGTTTCTTTTTTTTAAAGCATACCGCGCTAATATCAGGCTTAAAGTATCTTTGTTGGAACTACGTCAGCATGAGCGGGCCGACTTGCTCGAATCGGTGCGGGGTTATTGGGGGCTTTTGAAAAATTATTGCAACCTGCTCCAAACCAATGCTTTACAAAATGCGTAGTTATTCGCGTCCATGCAAAGGGGAATTTTTAACCGCAGCCAATATTTGGCTGGCAACGAATTGGCATTCGTAGCCGGGGGAATGCCCTATTTTACCTGCCTGCTCCAAATCATCAACGAAGCTCAAAAGCAGATCCATCTCCAGATGTATATTTTTGATGAGGACGATACAGGAAAAGAGGTGGCTACAGCTTTAAAAAGTGCACGACAGCGGGGCGTGGACATTTATCTTGCGGTGGATTCCTATGGTTCAAAAGACTTGTCGCCGGCATTCATCAAAGACTTAAAGGATAGCGGAATAAATTTCCGGTTTTTTTCACCCCTGCCCAAGCGGTTTTATATCCTTCGGCTCGGACGCCGCCTGCACAGCAAAGTAGTCGTGGCCGACCAGGAAGTTGCGCTCGTCGGCGGCGTCAACATTTCAGATAAATACCGGGGCACTGACACAGAGGCACCGTGGTTAGATTTTGCGATAACCGTCAAAGGCCCTGTATCTGCCAGGTTAGCCCGCATTTCCGAGCAGATTTATCGGGAAAAATACCTGATTGGGCCTCATATCCGGAGAAAAAAATCAGCGCACCCGAGTTCAAGGGATGTACTGAGCAGACCGGTTCTGAACGACTGGTTTCGGGGCAAAAGACAAATCGGAGCCGGTTACAGGGCAGCTTTCCGAAAAGCGCAGCATTCTATTACGGTAGTGGCCAGTTATTTTTTGCCCAGCCGGAGCATCCGCACGGCACTGAAAAGAGCAGCCCGCCGCGGCGTGCAAGTCAACCTCCTGTTGCCCGGCATATCGGATGTGCCAATGGCTAAGCGCGCAATCAGGTACCTTTATCAGGAAATGCTGGAAGTCAACATTCAAATTTATGAATGGGAAACCAGTATCCTGCACGGCAAAATGGCCATTGTGGACAACAAATGGGTAACCCTTGGCTCTTACAACCTCAACCACCTGAGCCAATACAGCAGCATCGAGTTAAATTTGGAGGTATTAGATGACGCTTTTGCGGCTTCTGTCCAGCGCTACCTTTCGACGTTGCTTTCGCAATCCACCCTGATTGACGCCGATGCCTTCCGCCAAAAAATGAGCCGCATGGAAAAAATACTCGATTGGGCTTCTTACACCCTCGGACGGTGGATCATGTCGTTTCTCTTTTTTCTCGTCCGGCGGGAGCACCGGTACAAGGAAAAAGAGTAGGATCATGCCGTAGATCCGCAATGTTGACGCTATGTTGCGTACCTACGGCACGAAAACCATGCGAAATGCGCTGTGTCTGTTCGCATAACGCAGCTATCAGACGCTAAAGTAAGACACGAATTAATCTTCGATAATTGCGTCGTCAATCAGCTCATTCCCGTCGCCATCCAGGTCTTCAAAGCCTGCTGCTTTGCCGCCTTTTTTGTTTTTCGCCTGCGCGTCATCGGGATTGGTGAAGAGACGGGTATTGCGACCGCCTTCGTTGTGGTAATCTCCCTCTGCGAAGCGCTGGGCGCGGTCAAAAAAGCTATCGTGTTTTCCAAGCAAGCCTTCTTTGGTATCTATTGGACCGCCTTTAGGTGCGGATTCTTCCACTTTGGAGCTGAGTAAATCGTTGATTTGTTGCGCTTTGGCGGTTGTATCGTCTAAGTTCGCCTCGGCTTCGGCGGCACGTTGTGCCTTTTCCACTAAGTCGTCGGCTTTCCCAAGCAGGTTTTCACCAAAAGACTTGGCTTTTTCGTACAATTCCCCAGATTTTTCAATGACGGTTTCGCCGATGTTTTCCGAAACGCCTTTCAACTTTTCACCTAAATCGGCAGAAACGTCCAATGCTTTGGCACCGATGTTTTCAGCGGCATCCAATACTTTAGAACCTACTTGTGCCGCCATCCCTTCTACTTTTTCACCGACGTTTACAGCAACCTCACCCACTTTTTCGCCAATTTGTTCCGCTACATTTGGGGCAGCCGGTACAGTTAGCGCTTCAGGCATGACCGGCGTTGCGCTCACCGGCGGCACATCTGGCACCTCTGTTAAAGGAGCGGAACGTTCATCCACAATCTCTTCTTTAGGGCCGCGGGTTACGGTTTCTGCATACTGCCGTGCTTTAGCCACAAAATCTTCCGTTTCAGTCCATATTTTTTGTCCGATGTCTTCCGCCTTATCCATAACAACGGCTCCGATCTGTTCTACTTTTCCGGTAGCTTTTTCGAACAAATCGCCGGATTTATCCATCAATTCGTGACCGGCTTCCTTACCGGCTTCTACGGTTTTATCTGCAGCGGATTTGGCAACCGATTTTG
Organism: Chitinophagales bacterium; assembly: GCA_038323375.1. GTDB lineage: Bacteria > Bacteroidota > Bacteroidia > Chitinophagales > Saprospiraceae > JABWAJ01. The sequence goes on along the minus strand of JBBQGV010000025.1, from coordinate 6,048 downwards.
CGCCAAAAAGCAATTTTTTGAAATCATTTAAGATACTCATGACAAAGATTTAAGTTGATGAGCGAATAAAGCTACGGCCAAGTTAGGTCAGGCGCGCATTCATTCCGATAAAAATAAGACGAAGGAAGGGATTTTTAGCTTTTTTTCTTCGTTATTCGCCGACTCACCCTGATAAAAGCCCTAAACAAAAAGAGGGCGGCATCCATTGAATGCCAGCCCTCCTCAAAAGTCTCAGTCACTTTAGTTTTGTATACTTTCGAGCATGAGCGCGTTTTTGCGCAGCACTTCCATTTTTTCAGATCGGAGTTTCATCGTTTTTTTATCAAACCCGAGTAACTCCAGTTCAATGCCTTTGTGTTTCGCGGTTTCCTTAAAATCGTTGATGATGTCAATGACGTCGTAGTCAATATTGACCGAATGCGAGGCGTCAATGAGTACTTTAGTATTGGCCGGCAGCTTTTTCAGCGTGAGCAGGATGCTGGCTTTGTTTAAAAAAGAGACGTCTTCGGAAAGCACAATTTTGATGATTTCACCCGTATGATGCTCGTCGCGGTGAAAGAAGTAAGGCGATTTGTAGTTGTTGCGCAGGATGAAAAACACGGCAATAACCAATCCTACGCCGATGCCGACCAGCAAGTCAGTAAACAGTATGGCAACGATTGTTGCAACAAATGGCAGAAACTGGACCCAGCCGGTCTTGTAAACCTCTTTGAAAACAGTAGGTTTAGCGAGCTTGAAACCCACCATGATCAGAATGGCTGCCAGGCTCGACAATGGGATGAGGTTGAGCAACCCCGGAATGGCTAAGGCGGAGACCAACAGCAGTACGCCGTGAATCAAAGCCGATGCTTTTGTTTTACCCCCCGATTGAACATTGGCCGAACTGCGCACAATTACCTGGGTAACCGGCAAGCCCCCAATGAGGCCGGAGAAGATGTTGCCAATGCCTTGCGCTTTCAATTCGAGGTTGGTTGGGGTCAGGCGCTTTTGAGGATCAAGTTTATCAACCGCTTCTACGGATAATAAGGTTTCGAGGCTACCTACAATCGCCAGTGTAATAGCAACGGTGTAGATGGCCGGGTTGGTCAACTGACTGAAATCAGGCAGGGTGAACAAGCCCAGAAAGCCTTCCCAGTTGCTGGCGATAGGCAGCGCAACGACCTGATCGGCCTTAAATGCCCAGTCCGTACCCTGAATCGCCAGGTTGGCAATAATTCCGAGGGCAACGACCACTAAAGGGCCTTGTACGATTTGAGTTGCTTTTATTTTTTTGATGAACGGTTGCTCCCAAAGGATCAGGATGGCCATAGAAACTAAGCTGATAACGATCGCGGCAGGCGTGAACAAGCCCAGCGCTTTGTACAACTCAGAGAACGTATTCTCACCGTCCATTTGCCAAAAAGACATGTCGCCTTCGTAATCGGCGTCCCACCCTAAAGCATGCGGTATTTGTTTAAGAATGATGATGAGGCCAATGGCCGTGAGCATGCCTTTGATCACAGAAGACGGGAAATAATAGCCAATGATCCCCGCTTTGGCATAACCCAGAAAAATTTGCAGAATGCCAGCAATGACAACCGCCAGCAAAAAGGCTTCGAAGCTCCCCAGCGTCTGAATGGCCGTGAGCACAATGACGGTAAGGCCGGCAGCAGGGCCGCTTACGCCCAAGGGAGAACCGCTGATCAGGGCAACAACAATGCCTCCTGCGACACCGGCGATGATGCCGGAGAAAAGCGGAGCACCGGAAGCTAAGGCCACCCCCAAACAAAGGGGGACTGCTACCAGAAAGACGACCAAGCCAGCCGGAAAATCGCTTTTGATCTCCGAAAAGAAATTAGTGACTTTATTCATAAGACTTTTAAAATTCGTTCTTTGATAGCTTTACTTTCAAAATTAGAGAAACAAACTTTCATTTATTCGGTTTTCGCTAAGCCTTAAAATGGCTATCCTTTAACTTTAGCTTAACAATTTTGAATCCTGGCGCTATTTAGTGTCTGTCTTTCGCGTTCGAGAGCAAGGCACTCAAAAAGCCGATATGAGCACGCGAAGCGTCTGAGGGCAGATTCTGCGGGCTTCCTTGTATGTCACGGAGTCTCGCAGAGTAAAGGGAGTCTCGCAGAGGGCTTTACTCCGTGAAACTCCGTGCCACCTGCTACTATGGGACAGCTTAGCCCCCTATTCGGGCTGAGTACAACGCCGCTATCGGACTACAAAGACAGACACTATTTACTATATTTGTATTGATTTTCAGTTTAATTACAACCAATGGCATCAGGGAAAGGGAAATTTTTAACCTGCAACAGCGTTAGTAATTCCGATAAGCGGGGAGCGGTTTTGTTTCCCGGATTGCCTCAAAAGATGCTTTTTTTATCAACAGAAGTCAGATCTCATGCGTAAACTATTCATGTTGTTCAGTTTTCTCTGTGCCGCAGCACTTGCTACCGCCCAAAACTATTATGCTGTTCGGGTAGGCTCTTTTGTAGATGTGCGGCCGCAGGATTTTGACGCTATCCGCCCCTTTGGGTTTGTGTACGCCATACAGGCGGATGCCAACTTGTACGATATCCACATTGGTGCCTTTGAGGACCGCATCACCGCAGAAAAAACCCTGATCGAAGTGAAACGGAAAGGCTACGCCAACTCCAGTGTCATTGAGCGGTTTCCGTCAGAAGGCGTCACCATTACCATCATTCAACTGGGCGTCAGCGCTCCAGGGAAAGTAGTAGACTGGCAAAAATTTACAAAAGCTGGCGATTTGTATGTCATCGCGGGCAGCGAAAGCCTCAAAATAGCCACGGGCACGTTCCCGGACATGGAAACGGCGCGACAGCGTTTGGCAGCCCTTAAAAAAGCCGGCTTTCCCGACGCTTTCATCCGAAGCGTGAACTCGATCTTCCTCCATAAAGCCGGCGATTTTGAAACCGGGATCAAAAAACCGCTCATCCCCCTCGTTTTTGAAGAAGCGCCTAAAACGCCGCAGTCGCGCACAACTACCCCCCCGGTGCAAAGAACGGATACCCGACCGGCCACCCAGCAGCCCATCAATCAAGATCCTTATGGAAAAGAACCGCCGCGCAATTATGAAGAAAACTCCGGCTGGATGGTGAAATCCCCACAACTACAGCAGCAGCAAGGTGGTATGACGGCCAAAGGCGCCGTCGAGGCGCAACCGCCGGTCAGTAAAGCGGCAGCCATGCCCAAAATCCGAGCCAACATCAAACGCCGTTCCGCCCTCGAACTGCAAAAAACGCTGAAAGAATCCGGTACGTACAAAAGCGACCTCGACGGATATTACGGCGGCGGCACAGCCAGCGCTTTCCAGTCGGTGTACGACAATAACCGCGTCATTCAGAAATACCGCTTACTGGCCGAACACTCCGGTACAAAATCCGGCAACCGCCTTCAACAAACGATCAATAATATTCCGACCGACGGGCTTGCCTCCAGAACGCTGGAAACCTTTAATGAGCCGGCAGCACTCGCCTATCGAGCCTACCTGCTGTTCCGTTCCTTCGGCCCCGACAAACAAGTGAACAACCTGATGAACAATGCCTTGCGCGGCGCTTACAGTGGCAAAAAAATGAAGGGTCGCCTGCCGTTCGACTACAATGCGACCTACGCTTACGAAGACTTCAACCAGTTGGTTTTGCACCTTTATTACATCCACAGCGCACCGGCCAACGTATACGCCGCGCCTTGCTGGCTGAAAGAACGCCATCCTTCGGAGTCGGCTACCGCACAGTCTATCATCGCAGACTATTCCGATGTCGGATTTGCGCTGCAAGCCTGCGATCAACTCAGCAACTGGGAAACCATAGCCGTGTTGGAGGCGATTGCAGCTGACCTCAATGCCGGCGAAATACCCAACGCTGCCGTCATGGCTGCTGCGACCTCCCGGCGCGCCCAACTTTCCCTTTCCACCAAAGCGCTCACAGACAAAGAGTTGAAAGAAACGGAAAACTGGAATGCCCGAACCTGGGTTGGACTCAATGGCTGGGCAACCCGCGATCCGCTGAACCAACAAATGGTTGCTGCCTTCAAAGTTTTGTTTTTTCAGTCGCAGGTGCTGCTGGAAGACTACTACATGGATCGGGGCCTCAAGGCTGAGGATGCAAAAGGCTTAGCGCTGGCTACCTTAAAAACGCTGGTTGGCCCTTATGTAGAGCGATTTGTATAATTACAAAAATCTTCCAACAACTTTCTTTTTTCTTTAAAAAAAATCAATACCTTTGCCTCCCGTTTCAGGGGTTGAACTGCGAAGTTCAATATTCCATTGGAAAAGAAGTTGTTATCTTAAAGCAAATACAGTCATGAAAGCAATTGCCGTAAAAGGGGAAGTCAGACAAGATCTTGGCAAAAAATCAACGAAGGCCGCACGCGTTGCTGGTCTCATTCCATGTGTATTGTACGGCGGCGATACCGTCGTTCATTTCACAACGACGAAAAACGATGTGAAACAACTGATTTATACACCTGACTTCAAACTGGCAGACATCGAAGTGGATGGTACACTCTACCGCTGCATTCTGAAAGACCTCCAGTTCCACTCTACTCGTGAAAACGTACTCCATATAGACTTTTTGCGCCTCAACGAAGGCAATACCATCAAGGTGGAAGTTCCGGTTCGTTTCAAAGGAACGGCTGCGGGCGTTAAAGCTGGTGGTAAACTGCTGCAAAAAGTACGCAAAGTAAAAATCAAAACCACGCCCGATAACATGGTAGACGAGCTGTTGCTCGATATCACACACCTGGAACTTGGACAATCCATCCGGGTTCGCGACATCAAAGCGGGCGAAGGCATTGAAATCCTTAGCTCTCCCGGTATTCCGGTTGCCACCATCGAAATCCCGCGCGCGCTGCGTAGTGCAACAATGGCTGCTGAAAAAGCAACCGGCACCGCCAAGAAGAAATAATTTTTTGTTCTTTCAATACGCTGAAAAGAGGCATTGCGCGCTAAACGCTCTGCCTCTTTTTGTTTTCTAAAATGGTTGTTTTATGGAAAACCTGCGCGTAAGCCTGTTGCAGACGGAATTAGTTTGGGAGGATAAAGCCGCTAATTTGAAGCGCTTTAGTGAAATAATTGATGCGCTCCCTGCCGATACCGACCTCATCCTGCTCCCGGAAATGTTTACCACCGGCTTTTCCATGAATGCGCCGGCGCTTGCTGAAAATATGGACGGTCTAACGATGCAGTGGCTTGCCGGCCAGGCTGCGAACAACCGCGCGGTGATTGCCGGAAGTTTTATCGCCTTCGAAAAGGGCCGTTACTACAACCGCTTCGTCTGGATGCGCCCGGACGGGAGTTGGGCGATTTACGACAAACGCCACCTGTTCGCCTATGCCGGAGAAGACCGAATCTATTCGCCGGGAGAAAAAAGGCTGACGGTGGAACTCAAAGGTTGGAAAATATGCCCTCTGATTTGCTACGACCTTCGTTTTCCGGTGTGGAGCCGCAATACGGAAAACTACGACCTGCTCCTGTACGTCGCCAATTTCCCGGAGCGCCGCCGCCATGCTTGGACAGCTTTGCTGACAGCGCGCGCCATTGAAAACCAGGCGTATACCATCGGTGTAAACCGCGTGGGCAAAGACGGACAGGACATCGCCTATTCCGGCGATTCCTGTGTGGTGGATTACGAAGGAAACATACTGTACCGCCTTGCCGAAGTGGAAGGAATGCATACGATTGAACTTTCCGCGGACGCGCAACAGGTCTTCCGCGAAAAGTTTCCTTTTTTGAAAGATCAGGATGTTTTTACATACGGGGGTTAACCCGATTTTGTGTCTGTTCTTTAGCGTTCGAGAACAAGGCGTGTTTTGCCCCAAAAATGGGAGTTTACTCGCGTAAATGACCAGTTTTGGGGCAAAATACAACGCAGTTATCGGACTATAAAGACCGACATTATTTAGTGTCTGTCCATTTAGTCCCGTGTCTGTTCTTTAGCGTTCGAGAACAAGGCGTGTTTTGCCCCAAAAATGGGAGTTTACTCGCGTAAATGACCAGTTTTGGGGCAAAATACAACGCAGTTATCGGACTATAAAGACAGA
>JBBQGV010000024.1:0-66663 GCA_038323375.1 Chitinophagales bacterium | reverse complement strand
TTGAAAGAAATTTTTACTAAAAATAATCTCTGTGGGAGGTGCGAAATTGTACTTATTTGGGAATCAACCCATTAAATTTGAAAGATAAAGATACTTTTACAAAAAGTGCAAAAGTTTTTTTTTGATTTGGACAACCTACTCTCCGAGGTCGTATGGCAAAAAGCGTTTCAAAGCGGCTGGATAGTTACGGAACTTATTATTGCGACGTTCCTAAACAATCGCCTGCTTTTCCGGTTACACCCTGGATCCAACAACAGGGTTGCCGAAAACTGAATAGAGTAGGCATGATGGTCATTTTTTACGCTTATGAAAAAAGCATTGTTTTTCGCCAGTTTCATGGCCTTTATTTTCCAGGCTTGTCAAACACTTACGTCCCAAACACTCATTGACCCACAAAAATCCTTTGTTTTGGGTAAAGGGAAACATGGAAGTTATGTTGCTCAAATTCAGAATACAGGGAAAGATGATATCGAGGTCATCTTGATAGATAAAAATGGCGGCCTGACTTCCCTGGGGATGCTGAAAAAAAACGAAAAAGAGACGTACCGGGTGCCTAAAAACACGACCGTGCAGTTTAAAAATACCAGTTCGGATCAGAAAGGAGTTATTGATATCAAATTGGAAGGGGACACCAATTTGAGTATGGGGTATCAGGCGAATCAGAATTAGCAATCCATTCAACAAGCTTAGGGCTTGTTGGGGATTTCATGATTGGGCGAGCGTGAGGAAATTTTATTTTAGACAAGGCGGATTTTGCAGAGATAGCCGGCAGCTATCTTGAAAAAATCCAACGCAGTATAAAATAAAATTTGCCACTCATAGCCAATTGATGAATTCCCCAACAAGCTCTTGGAGAAGCGCTCCATCCGGTTCGAAGTGACGGTTATTGAGATCGTAACTTTGCGCTCCGGGTTAAAAAAGCCCTTTTGCATTCTTTAGCCTCCTGCACCTGAAAAATGGTTAACTTTGTAGAGGGATATCGCAATCATAAGTTCGTGATTTCGGGGCTCCTTAAACTTCAACAACATGATTCACAATATTTTACAGGTCATTACAAAAGACCTGAACACCTTTCTCCAGATGCGCTTCCAGGTCGAAGAAGAAATCGTGCTCCTTTCCGAATTGGTAAATAACGCGGACGGCTCTTTTGCTATAGCCGGGGAAAATAAAATCGTCTGCTCTCTGATCAATGTGGAGCAGGAGCGCTTGCACGCCAACTCTCCGATGGGTGCCAAAGCGATGTTTAACCCGCCTTTTAATCTCAACCTCTACGTTTTGTTTTCTGCTTTTTACAACCCGGCCAGCTATGTCGAGGCTTTGAAAGCGCTTTCGTATACCATCGGATTTTTTCAAAACAAACCGGTTTTTACCTCCGCCAATACACCGAATTTAGACCAGGGGGTGGATAAAATCACGATTGAACTCGCTAATACCGATGTAAAAGACCAAAGCAGCATGTGGGCAGCCGTGGGTGCCAGCCATTTGCCTTGTGCGCTTTTTAAAATTAGGATGCTGTCCATTACTGCAGAGCGAATGCTGGAATAAACGGCCAACAATAGGAAGCTCCGATGGGGCTATGTCGTAAAACTATCATCGTTTCCGCCACTCTTCCAAGCTGAACGCATATTCATGCCGCGCATCCGCTTCGTGGTATTCCGAACTGACCAATTCCCATTGCGACCAATCCACTTCCGGGAAAAAAGCGTCGCCTTCCACCTGCGCGTGCACGAGGGTTCGGTAGAAATAATTAGCCATCTGAAGGGTTTGGCTGAAAATTTCTGCGCCGCCGAGGATAAAAAACTCCGGTTCGTTGGCTAATAACGTCATGGCTTCCGCGATGCTGGTGGCTTGTTGAGCGTTGGGCGCCAAGTGAAGCCCTGGCTGACGGCTGACGACCACGTTGCGGTGTTCGGAAAGCAAGGCGTCTTTGGCATTGTAGCTTTTTCGGCCCATGAGGAAAACTTTGCCGGCGGTGACGCGGTGGAAATTTTCCCAATCGCCCGGCAGGTGCCAGGGCAGGCGGTTGTTGATGCCGATGGCGCGGTTTTCGCTCATGGCCGTTATGATGTTGATGCGTTGCATATTTGTTTATCTTTAGCGCTCACAAAGCTACCATGAAAAATAAGCTTTTTAAGTATTTGATGCTCATCGGAAGCGTGCTGACGCTGATGGCCCAGCGCAGTGGAGATACGCCTGCCCCCGTGGAAAGGCTGCGCCTGATTTTTGCGGGCGACATCATGGTACACCAAGCCCAAATTCTGGCGGCACAAACGCCGGAAGGCTACGATTTCGGCGCTTGTTTTGAATACGTAAAGCCCCTGCTGCAATCGGCTGATTTGGCCATTGGCAATTTAGAACTCACCATGCCCGGCGAGGAGCCTTACCTCGGCTACCCGATGTTCCGCTGCCCGGAAGAATTGGCGACGGCTCTGCGCATTGCCGGATTCGACCTGATGATGACGGCCAACAACCACAGCAACGACAGCGGAGCGCCGGGGGTGATCAACACGATTGAGGTACTGGAAGAAAGCGGTTTTTACCACACCGGCACCTTCCAAAACCGCGAAGAAATGGAGGCTTATTACCCGCTGATCGTCTATAAAAAAGGCTTTAAACTCGCTTTTCTGAACTATACGTACAGCACCAACGGCATCCGAACCCGGCATCCTTCTGTAGTGAACCCCATTGACAGCGCGCAAATCAGCCTCGACCTGCGTATGGCCCGCGACCTGCAACCCGACGCCATCATCGTGATGATGCACTGGGGCCAGGAATACCAACTCGTTGAAAATAAAGAACAGCGAAAATTGACGAAACAATTGCTGGAGGGCGGTGCCGACCTTGTCATCGGTGCGCACCCCCACGTCGTGCAGCCGGCTCGCTGGGAAACCGCTGATGGCGAACAGGAAGTACTCGTCGCTTATTCCTTAGGCAATTTTATTTCGGGCCAGTTGAAACAACATACCGACGGCGGCATCATGGTAGAAGTGGAATTGACAAAATCGAACGGGTACACCATGGTGGAAGAAGCGGCGTTCATCCCCGTCTGGAGGCACGTGGAGCGGCTGCCTTCCGGCAAAAAAGTTTATCGAACGCTGCCCATTGCAGCCTTTGAGCAGGAAGGGGAAACCCCGGAACAACTCCGCCTGACCGCCGCCGACCGCGCCGCTATGTTGCACTACGCCAAACAAACCCGCCACCGGGTGGGACTGCCGGAACGCCCCGTCACATTAGAATCCCTGGAAAAGTCCCCCAACCCACCAAGGTAACGAACGCGATCTTTCTACTAAAATCTAAATACTAATATCTCCCAATGGATATGATCATTTCGGCCATCGTTGCCGTTGCCCAAAACAACGTGATCGGAAAAAACGGGGAAATTCCCTGGTACCTGCCCGCCGACCTCCGTTTTTTCAAACAAACGACCCTGAACCATCACGTCATCATGGGGCGGCGTTCTTTTGACTCCATTGGCCGGCTCCTGCCCAAGCGCACTAACGTCGTCATCACGCGCGATCCTTTTTTCATCGGAACCGGCTGCATCGTGGCCCATTCCGTGGAAGAGGCTCTGCGCATCGCCCGCGACCACGGAGAAACGGAAACTTTCATCATCGGCGGCGGCGAAATTTACCAGCAAAGTATGCCTTTCTGGGATCGGCTCTACCTCACCCGCGTAGATGCAGCCATCGAAGGCGGCGATGCATTTTTTCCTCAAATTGACCTTGACGAATGGGAAATTGTTACTTCGCAGGTCTTTCCGGCAGATGAAAAAAATGAATTTAGTTATACGTTTTTGAGAATGGACCGAATCCCTGTAGCATCATGAAACAAGCACTTTTTCAAATTGCCTTAGTGGTCAGCGACTACGACGAAGCCATTGATTTTTACACCAACAAACTCCGGTTTACTTTAGTGGAAGACACCGTGATGAGCGAAACCAAGCGCTGGGTTGTCGTTGCGCCGCCGGGGGCTTCGGGTTGCCGCCTGCTGCTGGCTCAAGCCGTGGGGGAGGAACAACAAAGCCGCGTGGGCAACCAAACCGGCGGGCGGGTTTTCCTCTTCCTGCACACCGACGACTTTTGGCGGGATTACCGGCATCTTTTGGAAAAAGAAGTTACGATTGTTCGGGAACCTTCCGAGGAAGCTTACGGTACCGTAGCGGTATTTGCGGATTTATACGGAAACCTCTGGGATATGATCGAACCAAAACCCGTACTTTAGCCCGCTCAGATTGCTCAATTTCAAAAACGCTCTATGAAAAAGATACTGTTGTCTTGCGCATTTGTTGTTTGCGCACTTGGTGCTATCGAAGCCCAAACAACGGATGCCGACGCTTTTTTTATCCGCAAAATCTACGACAACGCCCTGACGCAAGGCCGTTGCTACCCCTGGTTGGAATACCTCTGCAAGCGCATCGGCGGCAGGCTGAGTGGCTCCCCTCAGGCGACGGCTGCGGTGGAATACACCCGCCAAATGCTGGATACAATGGGCTTGGACAAAGTCTGGTTGCAACCCTGCACCGTGCCCCGCTGGATTCGCGGCGACAAAGAAATCGTGCGCATCGTCAATTCGCGCAAAATGGGCAGCGTTGACCTGAACGCATTAGCGCTGGGCAATTCCGTAGGCACCGGAGCAGGCGGTATTTCCGCAGAAGTGTTAGAAGTGCTGAGCCTCGACGAGTTGGAAAAATTGGGCGAAATCAACCTGCGTGGCAAAATCGTTTTTTTCAACCGCCCGCTCGATCCCACCCAATTGAATACCTTCGCGGCTTATGGCGGCGCGGTGGATCAACGGGGTCTGGGTGCCACACGGGCAGCCCGCTTCGGCGCGCTGGGCGTATTGGTGCGCTCGATGACGACGGCCTTAGACGATGTGCCGCACACCGGGGCACTGCGCTACGACGAGGGCGTTCCTGAGATTCCGGCCTTTGGCATCAGTACCAACGACGCCGAACGCCTGAGTGCCCTGCTGAAACAGGAGCCTGTGCGCATCTACATGCGCTCCACCTGTGTGATGATGGATCCCGTGGTCTCTCACAACGTGATCGGGGAAATCATCGGCAGTGAAAAACCCGAAGAAATCATCCTTGTCGGCGGGCACTTAGACTCGTGGGACGTGGGCGAAGGCGCGCACGACGATGGCGCGGGCTGCGTGCAGGCGATGGATGTGTTGCAGGTGTTGAAACGCAGCGGCTACCGCCCGAAGCGCACCCTGCGTTGCGTGCTGTTCATGAATGAAGAAAACGGTCTGGTGGGCGGCGCGGTCTACCGGGCAGAATCCGATAAAAAGAAGGAATACCATATAGCGGCCATCGAGTCGGATCGCGGCGGATTCACCCCGCGCGGCTTTACCTGCGAGGGTGACCCTTCGGTTTTTGAAAAATATTTCAAGCGGGTGTCGGGTTGGCTGCCCCTGATCGAACCCTACGGCCTCCGCCTGAAACCCGGCGGTTCGGGTGCTGACATCGGCGGACTGAAAGCCCAGAAAGGGTTGCTGTTTGGTTTTGAACCCGACTCTCAACGCTATTTCGACTACCACCATGCGCCAACGGACGTGCTGGAAACGGTCAACCGCCGCGAATTGGAAATGGGCGTGGCCGCTATGGCGAGCTGGGTGTATTTGTTGGATAAATATGGGCTGGATTGATTTGGTGATTTGAGTATTCGACACTTCCCCTCGAAGTAACTATCCAGCCGCTTTGAAATGCTTTTTGCCATACGACCTCGGAGAGGTCGAAGGTTTGCAGAAAATAGCGTGGAAACAAACGTTCGACCTCTCCGAGGTCGGGAATTAAGGTCAACCCGATGCATTTCTACAAACCTTTGACCTCTCCGAGATCGGAAATCATAAGTATTTAGGGGCGGCTGGATAGTTACAAGCATGGAAATCCAAAATTATTACTTAAATTTGTTCACAAAAAAAAGATATTCACATATTTGTGTGCATAAAATTTAAATGAACATGCAACAAGAAGAAATTGTACATACAGCTCTTGAAACGCTGCAAACGCATGCACTCATTAAAGGAAAATGGAGCCGACCTTCTTCTACAGAATTAGACGGAAATATTGAATTAACTATTGATAATCAAAAGCTTAAATTTAACATAAAAATCACAAAAGAATTGCAAAGCCACCAGCTTCAGCAAATCATCAATCTTAGCCGGCAAGACCCTTCCTTTTTGTTGGTCGCTGCCCGACTGCTCCCAAAAACTAAAGAACAATTCAGGCACCTCAACATTGCATACCTGGAGGCTAACGGCAATATTTATTTAAAACATGAACAAATTTTTGTGTGGATAGAGGCCAATAAGCCTTTAGTTATCGAAGTAAAAAAAGAAGGTCGGGCGTTTACCAAAACAGGGCTTAAAGTCGTATTTGAGTTTTTATTAGACGAAACATGGCTGAACAAGCCATACCGTCAAATTGCTAACTATACCGGCACTGCGATTGGTAATATAACGAATATTTTGCAAGGCCTGAAGCAGGAGGGCCTGTTATTACCGCTTACAAAAAAGCAGTACAGCCTCCAGGATAAGGAAATGTTGATAAAAAAATGGGCAATGGCCTATGATATTAAATTGAAGCCCTCTTTAAGAATCGGGACGTTCCGCTTTTTGAAAGAAGCTGATTTTATAAACTGGAAAAACTTGTCGCTTCAAAATGGCAAAACCTGGTGGAGCGGAGAGCCGGCGGGCGATATCTACACCAACTACCTGCGCCCGGCCGAACTCACGCTGTACACCACTGAAACAAGAAACGAACTCATTAAAAATTACCGGTTGATTCCGGATGAGAAGGGCAATGTAAAAATTTACAAAAAGTTCTGGCAATACAATGATCTTGAGGAGCATCGAAACGTTGTGCCTCCCTTGCTGGCATACGCCGATTTAATCAATACCAACGATAGAAGGTGTTTAGAAACAGCCCAAAAAATTTACGATGCATTCCTACAAAATAAACTACGAACAGCTCAGACAGCAACCTGAAATAACGGAGTTGCTATCTGCTCTGGAACGGGGCTTTGAAAAGTTCGGCATTGATTTTTACTTAGTCGGCGCCGTAGCAAGGGATGTATGGATGCATGGCATCAACAACATTACTCCAAGAAGAACCACCGGAGATATTGACTTTGCCGTTCTGGTCAACGTCAAAGAAACTTATGTAGCCCTAAAAACTTATTTGACAGCGCAGGAAGAATTTCAGCCAATAAAAGAAAATGCTTTTGTGCTGTTGTGGAAAAACAGGTTCGAAGTGGATTTATTGCCTTTTGGCACCATCGAAGAAGCGGATGGCCAAGTCTTATTGAGTGGATCGGGTTTAACCAATATCAGGTTGCATGGGTTCGCCGAAGTATATGAAGAAGGCTTGCCAGAGCTAAACCTGGAAGGGAAACACCAGTTCAAGTTTTGCACCCTGCCTGGTATTGTATTGTTAAAAATGATCGCTTGGGATGACCGGCCCGAAGTAAGAAGGGATGACATTAAGGATATCAGCGATATACTGAATCACTTTTTTGATATGTACGATGAAGTGATCTGGGAAAATCACTACGACTTATTTGGCGATGAAGATGCTGACCTGAAACATATAGCGGCCAGGGTAATGGGGCGGGAAATGCGAAAAATAGCAAAGCGGAATGAAAAACTCTTTGCCAGGATCAACGGCATATTGGATGGCAATACCCATGATTTGGCAAGTAGTAAAATGGCGGCTATCATGATTGAATATTTTGACAATACAGTAGCAGACAATGTGCAATTGTTACACCAATTAAAACAGGGGTTTACAGAATGACGCATTATTTTAGGTTAAATTTCCACAGCATGGGCACCAATTACCACAACTGGATCGAATTCATAAAAGCCATTGTGCTTGACTTTACCGTTCTCCAAAACGACCCCGGCGGCAATCCCCTGCTTTGGGTGCAAATTGCCGGCGAGCGCGTCCGCATCATCCACGAAACTGATTCCGATTTTAGCTTCTGGATCGAACGCTTTGAAGGTGACGACGGCGAAACTGGCGATGAATTGGTTGTGGATGTCGGTGCGCAGGGAGAAGAACTGCGGCTGGCACGCAATGTGGTGGAGGCCTTTTTGAAAAGGCGGACGGGGTAGCAGCAAGGCTTGCAAATCAACGCAAATAGTCGTAATTTCGCATAAAATTGCACGCATGACAACACAGTCCATACCACAACCCTTTAACGACTTGCAATTGGAGTTGCTGAAGTTGTATGCTCGTCGTGTTTCTGAACAAGATTTATTGGAAATCAAGCGCTTATTGGCGAAATACTTTATGGACAAGGCCTCTGATCTCGCCGATCAGGTATGGGATGAAAAAGGGTTGACTGAAGAGGAAATCCTCGCTCAGCATCGCCGTACGCCTTATATCCATCAAAAATAAGCCATGACGGTCGTTCTGGATACCAATGTTCTGGCAGTTATTATATCTCGCCGAAGCCGCTATTATCCAATCTGGGAAAGCCTGCGTCAAGGCGACTTCGAGATGCTAGTCACCAGCGACATCCTGCTGGAATATGATGAAATCCTAAGCGATTACCTTGGCTTGGAGGTCGCCCAAAACGTACTCGGTGGCCTCGAACTCCTGCCTAATGTACCTTCGTGGTTAAGTATTACTATTGGAACCTCATCACTCATGATCCGGATGACGACAAGTTCGTAGACTGTGCCATTGCAGGCAGCGCTAATTTTATAGTGACAGATGACGCGCATTTTAAGATACTGAAAAGTATTCCTTTTCCTAAAGTACCCGTAGTTTCTTCTGATGAATTCCTAACAATGGTAATAGAAAGGTAAGTTGTAGCAGAAAAGCTGGCACCAGACCCGCTCGAATCAACCCTTCCCCTCCAATGATATATCAACCCTGCTCGCCGGATTTGCAATCCGTCGCGTTCCGTCAGCCGTCCCGACCGCGGTCAGGATGATCACCCCTCACACCTTCTCCAACCGCACCACCACCACCTTATACTCCGGGCATTGCGCAATAGTATCATGCACATCCGAAGTAATATTATTCACCAACAACTCCGGAAAATGGAACGTGGTGCTCAAAATACCCGGCTTGACCTCATCGGTGATATGAGCCTTGCTGGGCACTTCGCCGCGCGGGGAGATCAGGCGCACCATATCGCCCTCTTCGATGCCGTTGTCGCGGGCGTCTACGGGGTTGATGAGCAGCAGATCTTCGGTGACGATCAGCACGTTGCCGGTGCGGCGGGTCATGGTGCCGCTGTTGTAGTGTTCGAGCACCCGGTTGGTGGTGATGATGTACGGGTATTCGGCGATGTGGTCGAGTTCGGGCGTTTCCACAAAATCGCGGAAGACAAACTTTCCTTTGCCGCGTTTGAAGGTGTCTACATGCAGGATTTGCGTGTCTTTGCCGTCGGGGGCAACGGGCCATTGTTTGCCCTGCGTGCCGAGTTCATCCCAGCGCACGCCGGCGAAAAACGGCACGATGGCGGAAATTTCTTCCAACATGCCTTTGGCGGTGTAGGGCGCTTGCGGGTAGCCGAAGCGGTTCATCATTTCCACGAGGATCTGGCCGTCGGGTTTGCAGTCGCCGATGGGTTCCACCACCCGGTTGACGCGCTGGATGCGGCGTTCGCCGTTGGTGAACGTACCTTCTTTTTCGAGGAAAGACGCGCCCGGCAGGATGACGTCGGCCAATTTGGACGTTTCGGTCATGAACAATTCTTGCACCACTAAAAAATCCAACGCTTCCAGGGCCCGAATCACTTTTTGGGAATTCGGGTCGGATTGCACCACGTCTTCCCCAACGATCCACAGCGCTTTGAGTTTGCCTTCTAGCGCCGAGTCGTACATTTCGGGGATGGTGAAGCCCACTTTGTCAGAAACGGGTCTGCCATAAAAATCGGTAAATTTTTGCGCAATTTCCGGTTTGGTCACGTCGAAATAACCTGCCGCCTGGTAGGGTTGCACACCCATATCGGCCATGCCCTGCACGTTGTTTTGGCCGCGCAGGGGATTCACGCCGCAACCGGGTTTGCCGATATTGCCGGTGATCATGGCGAGGTCGGCGATCAGCATCACCGCGTAGGTGCCCTGGTAGTGTTCCGTGACGCCGAGGCCGTGGAACGACATGGCCAACGGCGCTTTTGCGTAAGCGATGGCCGCTTCGCGCGCCTGTTCGCGTGGCACGCCGGAAACCGCTTCGAGTTCGTCAATATTGAGTTCCAGAACATTTTTTCTAAAATCTTCGTACCCTTCCGTGCGGCTGGCGATGAAATCCGCGTCCTCCAAGCCTTCCTGCATGATGTAGTACAGCATCATGTTCAGCACCGCCACGTTGGTGCCGGGTCGCAATTGCAGGTAGTGGTCGGCGTAGCGGGCGATTTCCGTTTTGCGCGGATCCAGTACGATCAGCGTTTTGCCTTTCATGGCCTGCTGCTTGAGCTTGGCACCGGTGACGGGGTGCGCTTCGGTCGGATTGGCACCGATGATCAGCATGCAATCGGTGAGTTTCACATCGGCGATGGAATTGGTGGCGGCGCCGGTTCCGAACGTCCGCTGCATGCCAAGGGCCGTGGGCGAGTGGCAAACGCGGGCGCACCCGTCAATATTGTTGGTGCCGATCACCGCGCGGATGAACTTCTGCATCAGGTAATTTTCTTCGTTGGTGCAACGCGCCGAAGAAATGCCGGCAATAAAATCCGGGCCGTTTTCCTGCTTGATGCCGTTCAGTTTTTCATAAATATAGTCGTAAGTTTCCTCCCACGTGGCTTGTTCAAACTGCCCGTTGCGCTTGATGAGCGGGTGCCGGAGGCGATCCGGGTGTTTGTAAAATGCAAAAGCGTAGCGTCCTTTGAGGCAGGTGTGGCCGGAATTGACCTCCGCGTCGAATGGTGCCTGGATGCTCATCACCTTGTCGCTCGAAACTTTCACCGCCAGGTTGCAGCCCACGCCGCAATAGGTGCAAACGGTGCGCACTTCCTCCTGGGCCGTCACGGCTTTGGATTGGTACACGTCGGAAATGGCGGAAGTGGGGCAGGCCTGCGCACAAGCGCCACACGACACGCAATCCGAGCCAAAAAACGACTCGTTCATGCCTTTGATGATGGTGCTGTCGAAGCCGCGGCCAGCCACGCTGAGCACCAACTGGCCCTGCACTTCGTCGCAGGCGCGAACGCAGCGATAGCACATGATGCACTTCGACAGGTCGGAGGTCATGTACGGGTGGCTGAGGTCTTTTTTGCGGTCGAGGTGGTTTTTGCCTTCCGGATACCGCACTTTGCGAATGCCGACCTGCGCAGCCACGTCCTGCAACTGGCAATTGCCATTCACTTCGCAAGTCAGACAGTCGAGCGGGTGGTCGGTTAGCACCAGTTCGATGATGTTGCGCCGCAATTTCAGCACGCTTTCCGAATCCGGATAAATCATCAGCCCTTCTTCAATGGGCGTATGGCAGGAAGCCACGGTTTTCAGACCGCCGTTCCCTTGCCGGGCAATGTCCACGCTGCAAACCCGGCAAGCACCGAAAGGCTCTAAGTTGGGTGCATCGCACAGCGTTGGCACCGCATTTTCCCCCAAATGACGCTTCAGGAAAGCCAGGATGGTTTCGCCGGCGCGCATTTCATACGCTTTGCCGTTGATGTAGGCCATTTTGGTGGCGACGAGGGATTCGAGTTTTGAAATTGTAGCGGTCATGATGAACTCGGTTGTACGGTAGACGATGGACAGTGGACGGGCTGTTTACCCTTCACCGTTTGTCATCTACCGCCTATCAATTAAACAATTTTTGTAGCTATTTACCACTTGTCTGCGGAAATAAGTGTGGCTATGGAATAGGCGGACTAAAGCCCGCGAAACAAAGTGTTGACGAGGCGTAGGGGGTGCGCTGCTTTGTTTCGCGGGCTTCAGTCCGCTTCCTGTATCATCAAACTTATTCCAACAGCTCTATGCTAAATAGTGTCCGTCCATTTAGTCCCGTGTCTGGACTTTAGAGTTCGGGAGCAAGGCATGTTTTGCCCCAAAAACGGGAGTTTACTCGCGTAAATGACCGATTTTGGGGCAAACCATAACGCAGCTATCGGACTCTAAAGACGGACACTAAATAGCGACCAATTTTTATAGAACTGGTTGTAAGGTAGACGGTGGACGGGCTGTTTACCCTTCACCGTCTACCGTCCACCTATTCAAAATACGGATCCAATTCTTCCTTAAAATATTGCAACGCATTGCGAACCGGCAGCGGAATGCCGCCGCCCAAGGCGCAAAGCGAACCTTTGGCTAAAGTTTCCACGAGGTCGTTGAACAGGTCGGCGTTGACTTTATAATCTTCGTGTTGGGCTTTATGGAGCATTTCCTGGCCGCGCACCGAACCGATGCGGCAAGGGAAACACTTCCCGCAACTCTCGTGGGCGGTAAAGGCAAACAGGTGTTCCAAATATTTGACCATCGGATACGACTCGGGGATGCCAATGATGGAGGCGTGGCCGAGCAAAAATCCGTTTTGTGCAAACGATTCAAAATCAACGCTCAGGTCCGGGATTTTATGCATGGGCACTAATCCGCCCAAAGGGCCGCCAATGTGCAGCGCTTTGATCGGCTTCCGGAAGCCGCCGCCGAGGGTTTCTACCACCTGTGCAAGGGGCGTGCCCATGTCCACTTCATACAAACCGGGCCGGTTGAACGACCCGTCGAGCGAAAGCAGCTTGGTGCCGCTGGAGCGGGATGTTCCAATTGCCGCAAACGCTTCGCCGCCGTTGACTATAATATAATACAGGTTGGCCAAGGTTTCTACGTTGTTCACCACGGTTGGTTTGCCAAACAACCCTTCCTGGGCGGGATAGGGCGGGCGCACCCGAACCTCCGGGCGTTTGCCTTCGATGGATTGCAGCAGCGCGGTTTCTTCCCCGCAGATATAAGCGCCCTGGGCTTTGATGAGTTTAAACTGGAAATTGAAATCGCTGCCCAACAGGCGGTCGCCGTTCAGGCCGGCATCGGTCAGGGCGTGGATGGCATCCTGCGTGGCGGCAATGGATTCCGGGTATTCAGCGCGGATGTAAATGACGCCGCGTTCGGCGCCGGCTGCGTATCCGGCGATGAGCATGCCCAGCAGCACCGAGTATGGTTGCTGCTCCATCAGGTAGCGGTCGGAAAAAGCGCCGGGGTCGCCTTCGTCGGCGTTGCAGACGATGAACCGGGGTTCACCGGGGGCATTGCGGCAAGCGTCCAATTTAAACGCAATCGGGAATCCAGCCCCGCCCCTGCCCCGCACGCCAGCAGCTTTGAGGATTGCCAACAGCGCTTCGGGTGGCGATTGCAGCATATTGGCCAGTACCTTTTTGCATTCGGCTAACTCAGGGAACGGCGCCGTCAGAACAGGAGTTCCCAAAGCGCCAACGTGGTATTGGTCCATACCGTCGTGCTGTGTTCCCTGCACGATGGCCGCAATGTCTTCGGTTTTTTTGGCAGAATAATTCTGGCCATTGAAATGGAACGCGTTGTTTTCGTGGCAGCGGCCCAGACAGCACATTTCACCGATGGCTTCCGGTGGAAAATGCTGGTGCAGGGTTTCCCGGAGGGATTCCTGCGTTCCTGCAAGCATGCAGGCGCTGCCGTTGCAGACGTATACTTGTTTGCCCTGGTTTTCCGGGCGGGTGAAATCGTAGAAGGTGGCTGCGCCGTAGACATTGGCCGTGCCGACCAGGAACTCATCCGCAATGCTGCGCAGGGCCTCCTTGTCGCCAACGCCGGATTCATCCGCCAGGTTGGCGATCCTTTCAAAAAGGTTGTTGGTCAAGCCTTTACCTTTCCTGCCGGCTAAAGCGGTGAGATTTTTGGACATCCTGGTTAGGTTTTAAGACCTGAAAAATACGACGAGTTCGCGGTTTTTCCAAATTTCGCAACAAGCACTTAATGTTCCACCAACTTCACCCGGGTTCTAATTACCTCCTGCAAAGCATTTTCTTTGGATTTAACGGCTTCCATATCCAGGAAGGTCGCCATTCTCCGGCCATCTTTGTAATCTCCTTCCAGCAAACCAGAAGTGTCGTTTATGATTGCGCCGGTTGGAAAAACGAGCAAAGCATGACCCCGGTGGAGGTTCAACACCGCAATGTCGCGTTTATATTCTTTGGGGTAAAAAATTACTTAGCTTTTCGGACATTCGTCATCATCTTACAGCTTTTGAAAACGCCGTATCGGTTTTTGACTATAATCTGATACAAATAATTTGCCGGTGCCAATCCCAACGTGCCCAGGTTGATCTCCGTTTGGTGCAGTCCTGCGGGGAGCTTGCTTTTTTCTATTTCCGCCACTTTGTTGCCCGCAACATCCCACAATTCAAACGCCACTTCAGCCGGGTTTTTCAGCTCAAACGGGATGGTCGTTTCGTTGGAAAACGGATTGGGATAGTTTTGCTCCAGCACCACCTGTTTCGCGGTTTCTTTTTCGATGTTGCTCACCCCGACCACCCCGGTTCCCTGGATGGTGACTTCCAGATAGCTGTCGTAGCCGCCGGTTTGTGCATTTGGCGTCAGCGTGGCCAATTGCAGAGCGTACCCATCCGAAAAGAGGTTGTCCGTGGCGGGTGTCAGCGGGTCGGCGCCTTTGGTGTAGAGCGCAGCGTTGGCGGCATAAATGGCGTTGGTCGTGTTGTGGTCAAACGTCAATTGCGAAATCGCGGCGTAGGAAGCACTGACATAAACCCGAAAATGGATATGGCAAACCCGGCCAGGGTACCATCCTGGGAAGACGGTGATGAATTCCACTTCGCCATTTGCGTCAGCCATTTGATAGCCGCGCAGGTAGGTAAATGCCGATTGCGACCCATACCCTGAATAATTGCCGTCTTTGTCGCACTGCCAGATGTTCACCCGGACATTGGGCATTGGCTCACAATTGCCAAGTCCGATGATTTTCATCCTTAAATTCAACTGCGTACCTGTCCTGTTTTCCCGAACATCCTGCCTCAGGTAAAAGGCGTTTGCGGATAAATCCAGTGGAAAAGGGCCAGCCGTTTCAGCCGGAATCAGCGTACAGGAATTTACCCGCATCTTGTACGCGCCATCCGCCAGTATTTTGGATGCCGGCATGCTCAGACCTACACCTGCAAGTCCGACGCTTTTTAAAAAATCTTTTCTGTTCATTGTTTATGTTGCATCAATGATTAAGTTGCTTTGCTGTTGGTGAAATCAACTACGAGGTGCAAGATCAACCGGTTCTGTGTTTTTCACCGCTCTTTAATCCTTCCGCTTTGTCTTCGACTGCTTGATGCTGTCCAGTTTTTCCTGATTGTCGCTGCCGTGTTTGATTCTGCGCGTTTTTGTTTTTCCCGGTTTTGTGGTAGTGGTCGCCGGTGTGGTAGAGCCGGCAGAATTTGTAGTCTGCGGCCCGCTTTGTGTGGAGGCACCCTTGTTTTTGTTGACGGAATCTTGTTGCATGACGACTTTATTGTTAGCCATGCTGTCCGCGCTTACAACGCCCGATTTGGGTTCATTGCCCGTGGCTGTTGGCGTATGGCAGGAAGCAAGCAAAACGCAAAGCGCCAGACCATTAGTCAGCAATAATAATTTGCTCATTTTTTATAATTTGGTGGTTCAATGTAATGGTAACGAAATAAGCGCCCGTTGCTAAATTGGCTTTATTGAACGTAAACTGGTTGATGCCGGCATGCGCCAAACCCTTGAACAGGGGTTGCACCAATTTACCCTGTACGTCGTAAATATCAATGCTGATTTCAGCTTTTTCTGCCAGTTCAAATCGGGTTTTAAATTCTTGGAAAACCGGGTTTGGATAGACCTGAAAGCGGCTGCTGGCATTTAGGTTTTCGATTCCTGTGGTACTCGTGCCGGTAATTTCAGCAATCCAGGTGTCCCAGTTGCTGGAGGTTGTGCCGTACATGCCGTTCATCCAAACCGTTGCCGCTGCATTGTTGTGTTTGCGGCTGATGCCGGTGTAATCGCCCCACCGTTCGGGGTCACCATTGGAAGCGGTGTAGTCTGAGTAGCCCGATCCCAATTTCACTAAGGTTGAAGCACTCCAGTTCATGCCATCATCGCAGCTTACGACCCTTACTTCGGGGTAAATGCTTTCTCCGGTCCGTCCAAAACCGATCATGACCGATTTATCTGTGGTTGTTTTCGCAAAGGAAGCTACGGAAGGATAAGCGTATTCGTATTCGTTGAGTCCGAACATGGAAGAGGTATTGGTTTTCGCAGCCACGTTAAGCCGGTTATAGTTGATGCCATTGTATCCCGCGAAATAATCGGAATGGAACACAAAATGGATGATCCCGTTTAAATAAAACCCCGATAAGGATCTGCAATCGCCGTTGTCTAATTGGGTATCCGTTCCAAACTGGTACCCGTTCCCGGCCGGAGAATATGCAGTTGTCGGGATGCTGAAGTGATTCAGCGTTTCGTTGGACGCGCTCATATCGTCCGTGAGGTCGAAGAAATCAATGTTTGAAGCGCCCGAACTCTCCGTGGCCACCAAATAAATGCCAGGTCCATAATTGCCTTGTTGGCCATAGGAGACTGGAAGCAACGTAAACGGTGCTGAGTCAAGATCGTACCAATACTGCCAGTTTAAGGCAACGCCATTAAAGCCGTTGCTTTTTTGAATTTGAAACAGCAGCGCTTCCTGGAAAATCCCGTCATTGCTGAAGGAATTGCCGGTGATGTACAATTCATTATTTGAAACCGCAAGCTTCGGGTAATCAAACCAGGTATTATTGCCCACGGGGTTTCCGGTTAATTTATATTTCCACCAATTGCCATTGGGGTTGCTGGTTTGCGAAAAGCAGATCAGCAAAGTCGTATTGGAGGAATTGCCGGAGCATTCCTGTGCAAAAAAGATAAACTTGTCTGCGCCGCTGTCATAAATTACAACAGGGTCGCAAACGCTGGTAATCGCCGGATCATTGAAAAACCCGTCAATGGAATTGGAATACGTCAACTGGCCGTCTGCATTGTAAATTTCAAAAGAATTATTGGCAACGCTGATAATTCTGCCTCCATTGGAAACGGCAATGGAATTGTCCAATGGCGAATTGCCGGTATTGGTATTGCCCGAAAAATTAGCGCCAACAACCGGTGTTATCTCCGTGGGCGTGGCGGCAAGCTCTTCGTCATTGGTTTTAGCCGCTCCTTTTTTTTTGAGCAGAGTCTTTTCTTTTTTTATTTGTTCAATCCGTTCCTCGTTTTCCGAATGGTGTTTGATGCATTTATTACTTAGCAATGGCCGCCATTGAAGGTTAACGGAAACGGGTTTGATTTCGCCTGAAGGCTGCACGGTATACTCCGGTGATTTTTTTCCCTGGCTGATCACTTTTGCGGTGGGGGGTATGGTCGCTTTTTTGTGTTGGGCAAACCCCGCAATGCTGACAGTGAGCATTAAGCTGGCGAGTAGGATGATTTTTTTCATTTTCCGTTATTGTGTTGGTTTAGGTTTAAAGAGCTGGTTAGTGCAAGGTCAGGCGTTTCGGCGCGTTTTGCGTTGCAAACATGAGTCATCCCGAATTTTTGGGATGTCTCATGCGACCCCCTTTCTTTGCGGCCTTAGTGTGTCTCATTGTAATAATGTTGGGTAAAATTACTAAATTTTCCATCAAAAAAGATGGGAAAAAAATATATCATCTTGATTTACAAGCAGAAGATCGCGTTTTTTTAGAGAATATCGCCAAACGTCGGAAAAGCGAGAGCGAAATGAACAAAAGAAGCCTGATGCTATTGGCGGCAGACCGTCAAGGCGAGAAGAAATGGACAGCCAGTGAAATATCGGAGCATTACAAAGTGAATGGCCGTACCGTAGAACGTCTACGGGAACGCTTTGTGCTGCATGGCATTGACATAGCACTTTCAGGCCTGCCGCAGCCGAGCGAGGACAAGATTAAGTTCGACGGGGTGGTGGAATCCCATTTGGTGGGCCTTCGGTGCAGGCACCCGCCCACCCCTTACAGTTCATGGACATTGTCCTTGCTGGCGGAATCTACGACGTGTTGCGGGTCTAAGAGCATCACTTACCGTGTTATGCCAAAGCACCTCTGAATGGTTGGCTGGACGTGAACAATGAGGTCGTGCAGTAAGTGGCCGGTATTACTGGACTTGGGGCGGACACTCCCTCCTCTTACATTTTTTACAACGATGTGTCGAAAGAACCCATCGCCATTGTGAGGCTGGACTAAAACCAAGCCTTCGCCACGCAGATTATGTTCAAAAACACAAGCCCATTGGTTAATGCTTCTGAAGAGGCGAGTGTGGCAACCCCTTCCGTTACCGTTTCGCCAAACTCCGCCGGTAATGAGGTAGTTTTTAATTTTAAAAACCTTGTGCCCGCTAACTATCGGCTGGCTTTGTTTGATGAAATGGGTCGGCTCATGGTGGAAAAAACGGTGTAGATGGGCGGCGGATATTCGGAACGTATGATCCTTTCCCACCTCATGCCGGGCGTGCATTTTTTCAGTCTTTTCAATAAAAACAACAAGGCATTGTGCTGGGAGAAATTGGTGAAAAAATGAGCTGGTCAGTGGAATAACCCGAAATGACCAACCGCCACCTCCTCGAAACGGATGGTGCGACGTGGCGCTTTTGCCACCGCATCTTGCAGGAGCATTTTGCGGGAAAGATATTGATATTGACCACAACTTCTCTGAGAGAGACATCCGACTGATGAAAGTCAAAAACAACTAGAAATACTGCCCCAAACCCAGCACTATACCCTGTCGGCCAACAGGGTGCAAACCATAGCCGTAATCCATCCGCAATACGAACTGACCAGCCCGGTCACTGATAAGACGAAGGCCCAAGCCCGTGAAGTATTTAGTATTCTCCCAAGAGGTTAAATCCTGAATTTCACCGCCAGGGTTGCGCCAGCTTCCCATATCAATAAAGGCTACTCCCTGAACAGCCAACCAGGATTTCTTAAAGAGCACGTGTCGGTACTCCGCATTTAAGATGACGGCAGCGGTACCACGGTCTACTCGATTACCTGAACCACGAATGTTCAAGCGGCTGTCTACTACAAAGGGAGCAAATGGGGTGTTTTTATTAGCGGAATATCCAAGGGTTAATTTACTAGCGAATAAGCCATTTACGCCGACGGGGTAATATCTTGCTCCAATAAATCGAAATAAATAGAAAGGCGTTTCTTCTTTCTGGAAAACCAGCGTCCCTTCTAATTGCCAATAGTAGCCACGGGGCTGAAAGAGATCGGGATTGATTTCACGCAATTGATAGCTCAGGTAAGCCAATTGCTTAACTTCTCGGCGAGCTTGCGGCCCTATAAGTTGTTCGCGGTTGACTTTGTTGTAGTTTTCCACAAAATAAGTGAGCCCCAATTGAAGACGTGCTTCTGGCCGAAAGTGGTAGAAAACTTGTGATCCGATATTTTGGTTCTCATAAAAGTATTCTACCGTTTCATCACCAAAGTAAAGTGGTTCTTGACTCGCGTAGCGTTCTAATTGAAGGCCATACCCCCAACGGCTACCGGAAAAGCTGGGCTTGCTATAAAAGGCTCTTCCGCCCAAACGACCATCTGTTTGTCGTATGCTAAGGCCTATAGACTCCCCTCGACCACGCCAGTTTTGATCCATATAACCCAATTCCCACCAGAAGTTACCTTCCAAACCACCTAACTGTACTACCGGAAAACGAGAGGAGCCTTCTCTAACTTGATAGACCAGATGAATACCCTCCTTGAGTGTATCCAGCCGATAGCTAGCATCAATTATGCCAATAAAATTTTTAAGCCGCCGCACATCAGTATCCAACAAAGCTACATCAGGAGCAGTACCAATAGTTTGTTCAAGTAATCGCTCCAAAATAAATTCCTTACTCCGCTTGGCTCCTTCAAAAGAGCGAGAGATAATGGTTTGGCTCCATATCGTTGACACGCTTAACCAACAACAACAACAAAACAAATAACGCATAATCTATTCTTTCAAAAGTTGCCTAAAATATAGACACCCGCAGGCCAAAGTTAAGGGTACTAGCCGTGCCATCCGTTTCGCGGATAAAGCTATTGCGAAATTGTGTATACAACAATTCTACCTCCAAACGAGGATTGATTTGGTATTTCGTACCCATTCCTGCTTGGTAAAAATAGTCATAGTCTTCCTGCCAGTAGGGAGAATAAGAGCCTAAGGCGTATATAGTAGTTTTACTATTGGGGAAGAAACTAAAAATCGTTTGTACCGGAGTAGAAAAGCGGTTGATATGTCCATCTGTTTCCGCACCAATATCTTCCACCAGGATGTCTATCTCGGTGAAAATAGAAAAATTATCGCCAATGGAAAAATCATTGAAAATTTGGGTAAACCAAACATCGCCATTGAAATCAATGAAAGGGCGCTCATTGTTACCGCCTAAGTCTGTACCTGTAGCGATCCAATAGGTCGATTGTATCGAAAAATTGGGCAATGCAATAAATGGTGAGTATCTTATTTTTGGCCCGATACCTGTAAGTCCCTGACGCGTAGTAGCTGTTTGTTCTAAGGTAAACACATCGAAGCCAGAATCCGTATTTGAACCAAAGCTCACTTGGCGATATTTTATATCAATACCTGCATTAAAGCGATTGTTGAAACCATACAAAGCACTAAGGTTTTGGGTAAAAAAAGTGGCTCGTTCGCTAAGATTCCCACCTACTGCGCCCGTCTCTTGCGTGTAAAGATTAGTGAACGCTTTAAGCTCAATGCTCCCTTCAGGTATTGACGCGCTCACTACGTAGCGCAGGCTATTATTGCCAAAATCTGACTGCTCTTCCGTGTTGAAACTGCGGCTAGTTTGGACCATGTTTAAATTCCAATCGTAAGGATAAAAACCAACTTGATCTGTAGAAAGTGGGGTATCGCGATAGCCGTTGATAAAGCTTATGGCTGCTGCTTTAGTACCTCCGAAATCATCAGCATACCACTCGAATATTTGGGAAAGCGCCACCTGGTCTGCGGTCACTTTAATAAAATTAGCATCATTGAGTGCCAAGCGCGTTTGCTGTTCCAATTGCGCATCAACTGTAGCAGGTAGATAGGCTACATCAATAATAGGTGGGCATCCCAAAGCTCCACATACCAATACAAAGTGAAACCGTGCATCCTTATAAGTGGCTAGTAATTTATTCTTCTCCAACTGATTAAGTGTTATTTTTTCACCCGCTACATCGAAAGGTTGATTGTCGAAAAAACCACTAACTTTAAGTGGTGATGACACTGGATAGTTATCTACAATTTGCCCAATGACTAACAAATTATAAGCATTGATATAGAATGCCTTTTTAGTCGTAGCATCAGCTTGGTTAATATTAGCCGTCCCTATCTGATCACGTAAACTGTTTAGTTCAATTATATTTTGTTTAACCGCAGCATAGTCGACCAAGCCATTCTGAACGTGGCTTTGAAAAAAAGTATTGGCATTCGAAAAGAAGTTATCTAAACTGTTCTGTGCCCCAAGCGGGATAACGAATAGACTCAATGCTAAGGACAGCAATAGAATTCTCATTATTTTTTAATTTGATTGTTATTAATTGGTGGATTCAAGTAACAATAGTCTGAGTCAATTTTGACTTATACCAATAAAAATGGCCAAAATATGTAGCTTATGAAGTTCTTACACTTACCAACTAAATTTTGACCAATGACCGTCAAGATGCTCATAGCAAATATATTGCCAAAAATGTCCAATACTAAACGTTGGGTAACTATCCAGCCGCCCTATTATGCCGAGGGTCGAAAAATTTAGAATAAATGTTTCAACTTTGTGCCTTAAGATGACTGATCAACATCAAACACAACCGTTGAAAGCAGAAAATGTTCAATTAAGAACCCTGCTTACCAGGGCTTTGGCTCGGATTTCCGAGTTGGAGACCCTTGTATTGAAGACTTCTACCATCTGCCATCAAGGCGAGCAAAAACAGCAGTAAGCCACCGTCCTTGGTTACCTACAATGTGGCCGCCTCTTCCCGCTCCAAACAAGTCATTCCCGCCAATTTTTCTGATGGCCTGCCAAATTCCATCCTTTGTTCGGATCGTTTGGCCGCCCAACTTTCTACCATCACAAAAAGAAACCATTACATCCTTTAACGGAATGGTCAAACTCAAACACGCGCTCTTCCCTTTTCTTGCCATAAGGATATACCTTTTGACAACAATGGCTCAGAGAGGGCTTTCAGGATGGTGAAGGTCAAAACTAAAATATTCAGCCAATTCAAATCGCTTCATCAGGAATTTGCAGCCATCCGTTCCGTTGTTGATACCGCTATCAAAAATGGCCAATCTGTTTTCAACGCCATTAAGGAGTTGGTAGGTGCTCCTATGCCAGAAAAGGCGGCTGGATAGTTACCATTGAGCGGGTGATCAGGAATGTCTTCGCTAAAACCCTAAATTTGATCATGACGCAACATTACTACACCTAAAAATAGAGTTATCTCCCGGCTTTTGTCCGGCATATCTGAATATTTTCATCTAAATTTGCAAAAAAAAGAGAACTATGGTAGCCCGTATCATTCATATTGACCCGGAAATTTTAGGAGGTACTCCTGTTTTTGATGGAACACGGGTGCCTGTCAAAATATTTATCTTCTTTGCTTTTTTTTGGCTCCCCCTAACTGCTCTCGCCCAGGCCACACCCGCCCAATTACTGGGCCGCTGGGAAGTCATCCGCTATTCGGAACAAGGCGTTCAGGTGGACAAAAAGCAAGCCGCATTGCCACAGGCACAGGCAGTGTATGCGCACGTAGGCAGCCTGCGCGCTGCAATCTGGTATGGCTACGACGAAACGACCGGTGAACGCCCTCCGCGTCGCTTTGACCGGTGGGAAGAACGCGACAGCATTGCCGAGGTGAAGCGCGTGTCAAAAGCCATTGCCATGCCTTATTTTGCGGTGTTTTTTGCCGATAGCACGCTTGCACTTTACAACAAAGAAGATTTTACCCACGCGATTTATTTTCCGGAATCACGCCGTTATGTCTTTTCGCCGTCAACAATGAGCATAGACATCCTGCAGCCCGGCGGCTATGGCAAAATAGAAGCACAGGTGTTATTGCTCACGGATCGGCGGTTGTTGCTGTTTTTGCCGGAAGAGGCGGAAGTTGTGGAGTTGGTAAAAACGGAGTTTATATTGCCTTGATTTTTAAACACACTTCATCAGGCAGCAACTTCAGCTTCTAAAGGGAAGAGGAAGCGATGTCGCGCCCGTTCACCTCAATCCCTTTTTCCAAAACCGCAGCCCCTTAGGGCTTTCCGAAGCCTCATCCAGGTCTTTCCAGGAGATGTTACAAATCATTTCCGTGCGCTCAAACCCACGTTTTTGCCAGAAAGCATCAAGCGGAATAAAATCGGCGGGGCGGCGCGGATGATCCTCGGGGCGGATCACCCCGCAAAAGCAAACCCATTCAAACCGACCCAGCCTGCGCGCATGTGCTTCGCGGTGTTCAAAGAAAGCCACCCCCAGCCCGCTTCCGCGGTACGATTTTCGCAACACCGACTCGCCGTAGTAGAAGACCTTGTCAACGTCGTAACCGTTTTGAAGAAAAGGCGCCTGAATATTCGAGGTTTCGTGTGTCATCGGCAATCCCGTGGAGGCACCCACCACCTGATCGCCATCAAAAGCCAGCACGAGTACCGCATCGGGTGCCGATAAAAAAGCTTGCAGGTATTCCTGCTCGGAAGCCATATCGCCGTCGTAGAGGTAGGGGAATTCGCGGAACACCTCAATGCGCAGGGCAGCCAGATCATCAAGGTAAGCCAGCGCGGCCTTGCCGGTAAAGGATTTTACCTCAAGCATATCTACTGCACTGCTTTTGATGCCTTCTCCATGTTCTTAGCAGAAGCTTTTTTTACCTCCTCCAACACCATCACCGTTTGCGCATGAACCGGTTCCATCTCGGAAGTCAGGCGGTCGTGTTCGGCTTTCAGCGAGCCGAATTCCTGCTCGAACGCCTCCGGAGAAAGGTCGCCAGCGCCATGTTTTGCCAGCAGGCTATCGCTTTTGGCCAAAATTTCGGTGCTGTTTTTGAGCAGCATATTTTGCTTGGGCAGGATTACGCTCTTCATCATTGAAGTAAACCATTGCGTCAGCGAATCGGTGATCAGGGTGTCCATGACCATGATTTTTTGCAATTCGCTGATGGTAAAGTTCTGGTCATTTTCAAATTTGCGCGCATCTTTAAACATGGCAAGGCGCTTGTTCAGGGCTTCCATCTGGGTTTCGCTTTCAGCAGGATTGCTGTTGCAGGCGCCGAAGCCGAGCGTGAAGATGATTGCCGTTAAAACTGGAAAAAGAATGCTTGTTTTTTTCATGGCTGTATGATTTTAAGCGGCGAAGTTAATAGACTTTTGCCAAACTAAGGGTTGAGGCGTTCCAACACCGTCGGCAGCATAAGGTCTACCCATCGGGCATACATCTTACCGGAAGGGTGCAGTTGATCGGAAGCCAGCAGGGAAGGATCGTTCAGCGCCTCTCTGGAAATTGGGGTGATGTCGAAATATTGCACGCCCCGACTTTCCGTGATGGCTCGGTTTACCGCATTAAATGCGTCAATTTCCTGACTGATCTGATCGGGGTTGGGACGGTTCTGACCAAATGGCGTAACCCCGTAATCGGGGATGGATAAAACGAAAACGCGTTCGGGGCGGTTGCCCGCAAACCGGATGGCTGTTTCCAGCAAGTCCGCAAACTCCGGCTCGTAAGCGCTCAGCGAAAAACCCCGGAATTGGTTGTTGACCCCGATGAGCAGAGTGACCAAATCAAAAGTATCCGCAGCCAACTGGGTATTCCCGATGGCCGATTTCAGGTCTCCGGTAGTCCAGCCCGTTTTAGCAATGATCTGCATGGTATCCACCGGCAGGTCGGCTTCCGTCAGTTTCAGGCGGAGTTGCACCGGGAAACGGGCAGCAACCGGTACGCCCTGCCCGATGGTATAAGAGTCGCCTAAGGCTAAGCAGGCAAGCGGTGGCTTTTCACCGGTCACCGGCGCTTCAACCACCGGCTCCAACATGGGTTGATGCTCGCAGCCATTTGCGCCAAGCAGGGTGGTTAAACCAAATACAATCAGCAGTTTATTCATGGATACGTTGTTTTGATTCGCTGGATAAAGCACTCAGAATGTGCTCAATAATCGCTTTGCCATGGTGTCGGGTATTTTCAATAAACAAGCGGTTGGTTTGAAGCCCCGCACACAAAACCCCGGCGAGGTAAACCCCCCGCAGGTTGGTTTCTAAGGTGTTGCTGTCGTGAACCGGCGTACGCGCTTCATCCGCGCCAAGCTGAATGCCTAATTTTTCTAAAAAAGTGAAATCGGGCTGGTAGCCGGTCATGGCCAGCACAAAGTCGTTTTTCAGCGTCACCTTGCCTTCGGGCGTTTGCAACGTCACTTGGTCGGGTAGAATTTCGAGCACGCTGGTGTTGAACCAGGCTTTGATACTGCCCTCCTTGATCCGGTTTTCAATATTGGGCCGGATCCAGTACTTCACCCCGCTGTAAATTTCGCTTTCGCGGATGGCCATGGTCACTTCAGCGCCTTTGTTCCAGGTTTCCAGTGCCGCATCGCAGGCGGAATTGGCCGCGCCGATCACCAGCACTCTTTGCCCGGCGTACAGGTGTGCGTCATCGTAATAGTGCTTCACTTTTGGCAACTCCTCCCCCGGAATGCCCAACAAGCGCGGCGTATCGTAAAAACCGGTGGCCACAATCACCGTACGGGCATGCCAGGTATGTTTTACGGAAAAAACCCGCCATCCGGTTTTTTCGTCTGGTACCATCCCGGTTACGGCTTCGTAGAAGCGCACGTTCAGTTTCCAGGCTTCCCAAATCCGGCGATAGTATTCCAGGGCTTCCCGGCGGGTTGGTTTTTCTGTATGGGAAATAAACGGGGTCTCTCCAATCTCCAATAGCCTGGAAGTGGAAAAAAAAGTCATGTTATCCGGAAAATGGTAGATGGAATTGGCCAAAACGCCTTTTTCCAGTACCACATAAGACAAGCCTGCTTTCTGCGCTTCGATGGCGCAAACCAAACCTACCGGGCCTGCGCCGATAATCACGATGTCGAGCGGTATTTCCATATTCAATTTGTTGGTATGAAAGAGCAAAAATCAAATTTGAGTATTACGACGTCATTGTCCATATTTGCCGACTTGTTAACTTGCCCTTTGCCAATTTGCCGACTTGCCAATTTACGTCATAAAGGGGGATTTCCCACCCTACTCCATGCAAAGGAGCAACTTTTGCCGTGCAGATACGTTCTTAATTATCGTATTTTTGCACTCCCCCTATCCAATTTACCTACAACAAACAATCAGAAAAATTTATGCGGCGCATCGTATTTTTGGCGGTATTGATCTGGACAAGCCTGACTCCGGCCCTTGTCGGCGCACAGGATGCCCAGTTGGCGCAGCAGTATTTCCGCGACGGCGAGTATGAAAAAGCGGCACTGTTGTACCAAAAGCTGTTCGAGCAAAACGAGCAGAACGATTACATCTTCGAGCGTTATATCGAGTGCCTGCTGGCTACGGAAGATTTCGTAACAGCCGAAGCTGCTATCAAAAAGCAGATCAAAAAAGTGCCGCAAAACTCGACGAATTACGTGATGTATGGCAAATTGCTGGAGCGCCAGTACCGCGAGGAAGACGCCTTAGCTCAATACCGCGAAGGCATCGCCAAATTGCCCGCCGACCGCTATCAGGTGGTGCGCTTAGCCAACGCGTTCATTACGTCCAATAAATACGAGCTGGCGATAGAAGCCTACGAAAAAGGGGCGAACTTGCTCAAAGACACCCAGGTTTTTTCCTTCAACCTCGGCGATTTGTACCGCATGAAAGGCGATACGCCCAAGATGATTGAAAACTACCTGAACAGCATTGATGCGGATCCCACCCGCCTGAACAACCTCAAAACGGTTTTTCAGCGCTATCTTTTCCCGGAAGATTTCAAAGAGTTGCAAAAACAGCTCTATGCCCGCATGCAGGACGGCGTTGAGAAAGAATACTATGCCGAATTGCTGGGCTGGGTTTTCATTCAGCAAAAAGACTACAACAGTGCCCTGCGCCAGGCCAAAGCCCTTGATCGGCGCATGGTGGAGAACGGCGGGCGCGTGTTCCGCCTTGCAGAAGTGGCTGCCAATGATGGCGATTACGACGCGGCCATCTCCGGGTATGACTACATCGTGGCACAAAAAGGCCCCGCTTCTTCTTTCTACATTGACGCCCGCACCGAAGCGCTGCGCTGCCGCCGCAACAAAATTGTGGAAGGTTTTCAATACAAAGAAGAGGAACTGCGAGCGCTGGAATTGCAGTTCAATGCCTTCCTGGACGAGTTTGGCCGTACGAAAATCACAGCGCCGGTCATCCTCGACTTAGCCGAATTGCAAGCCGTTTACCTCAACGACCTCGACCAGGCCATTGCCCTGTTGTCCAAAATGATCCAATATCCCGGTACGGAACCCGCTGTGCAGGCCACGGGCAAGCTCCGGCTTGCCGATTATTACCTGATGAAAGGCGAAGTCTGGGAGGCTACCCTGCTCTATTCGCAGGTGGATAAAGATTTCAAAGAAGACGTGCTGGGCCAGGAAGCCCGGTTCCAGAATGCGCGCCTCTCTTATTTCAACAGCGATTTCCAGTGGGCACAGGCCCAGTTTGAGATCCTGAAAGCGGCTACTTCACGCCTGATCGCCAACGACGCCCTCGACCTTTCGGTGTTCATTATGGACAACCTCGGCTTAGACTCCACCGCTACGGCGCTGGGCATGTACGCCGACGCGGAACTGCTGGTTTTCCAAAACCGCTTTGACGATGCTTTTCGCAAATTGGACAGTCTGATCACGCTTTTTCCCGAGCATAGTCTCGAAGACGACGTGTGGTACCTGAAAGCGCAGGTCTATGCCCGCAAACGCGACTACGCCCAGGCAGCGCTTATGTATCAGGCCGTTATCGAAAAATACCCACAGGACATCCGCGCCGACAACTCCATGTTCGCGCTGGCGGAACTGCACGAAACCCACCTGAACGATGTGGAAAAGGCCAAAGCGCTATACGAAAAGATCTTTATTGATTATTCGGGTAGTACGTTTGCGGTGGAGGCACGGAAAAGGTTCCGGAAGTTGAGGGGGGATAATATTTAGGTGGTCATATTTAGGAAATCAAAAAGGCCGCCCCCAAAAAGCCCGGGAGCGGCCACTAACGTCATTTTATCGCTTGTCTTTGACACCGGAGCCTAATTTTGTACCTTGTCGTGTCTTGTTTTTCGTTTTGCCTTTAGTTGAACCGCCTCTCTGTCGGTTACCACGAACTTCTACCCTCTACTTTCTACGCTCTACCCACAATCAATCAATCCGCACCATTTTCCCAGTCGCCGTATGGCCAAGCGCTTCAATACGGTAAAGCAATACGCCTGCTGCGAGTTGGCGCTCTGCCTGAAATTCCACTTCGTGTTTGCCGGCGTCGTAGTAGCCGTTGAGTTCCCACACGGTTTTGCCGGAAAGATCACTGACCACGAGGCGCACCTGAGAAGCTGCGGGCAGGTTGAAGCCAATGGTCGTCTCGTCGCGGAACGGATTTGGTCGGTTTTGGTACAATTCAATCCGGTTGCCCGGTGCAGCGTCGGGGAGGAAAACTAAGCTCAGCGGCAGTGCCTGATCGGCTTCGTCGTAAGCTTCCGCTTTCGTGATGCCCGAGTGCAGCGTAAACGCCTGGCCCATATCTATTTTGTTGTTGGCGCGGAAAACCAGCGTAATCAGCACTTCGCTATCCGGAGCACCGGCCTCCTGGAGCCAGTTCCAACTAAAGGTCAGCAAGCCATCCAGCAGTTCCTTCGAGCCGAGGTGTTCTTCCTGTAGGATGCCGTTTTCGATGCCGATCAATTCGAGGTCGTCCGCGTCAAATTGCAGCGTCCCCTGCAAGCCTTCCAACCCTTCGATGCCGGGCGCTTTCAGCGTCAGGTGGCAGATGTCACCGGGTTCCAGCATTTTGCCCGCCGCTTGCAACACAAAAGGCGCCCGGGTGTTGCGGTTTTCCGCCTGTTGGAAGTTGAACTGCGCGCTACCATTGATATCGCCGGTTTTTACCGCGATAAAATCCTCATTCACCAGATCACTGCTCAGGTTAGACAGGCTGATCACTTGTGGGAAATTTTCCTGCCAGGGGTTCATCGCGTTGGGGAAGGCATAGTTGGCATCCACAAACCGCCAACTGGGCACGTTGGGGAGTTCGGTGGAAATGCCAAGGATTAACTTGCGAAGCAAAACAACATCTAAGGTTGTCACCGAACCGGAGCCGTTGGCATCGGCAGCGATGAGTTTATAAGGTGAATTCAAGAGTTGGGTGCCCAGAATATGCCGGGAAATGAGTACCAGGTCAATGGTGGAAACCCCGTTCATCCAATCGCCGGGCCGCTGTGGCCGGATGGTATACTCGTGCCCCGTTTCCAGATCGTCCAATTCGTAAACCCCATCCACGCCGGTTGTATCCATCACCGGCATCGTTTCTGTCGGCCGCAGGCTTACGCCTTCTACCGGCTCGCCGGATTCACTGATGATCAGGCCCGCTACACTGGCGATCATGGTCGTTGGAAGGAAACCGCCACAAGCTTCCGGCTGGTTGTCCTGAATGGTGAGGAAAGCTTCGCAGAACGTATAGTTCGAACCGCCAATAGTGCCATTTGGTTGCTGCAACAGTGGGTTGTAGGCGTTGTCCCAGGCATAGAGGCGCACCAGAATGATGCCTTCGTCGTCGCAGGTCAGGAGCAGGCTGTCATGACTTGGATTTGGCAAATCTATGCCATTCAGCACGTCTTGTGAACGATGGATCGAATAGCGGATCGGGCCGGAGCAGTTTTCGGTGACCGGGCTGCCAATAAAATTCACTGCGGGCAGCACCGCAAAACCGCCGTCTGCATCGCCGTCTCCGTCAATATCTATACCTGGAAGCAGGGGTTGAAGCACCACAGAGAGGTTGGTGAGACAAATGGGTGCAGCGGCTACACAATCATTGACTAAGAACGGGATGTTGCTTTGAGCCTGATTGCCGCAGGCGTCTTCCACCCGCACTACAAAGGCGTGTTGGCCGATAGGATAATTAGCCCGGATATTGTAGTTGGGATAGGTTCCAAATAAAGCTGTTGCCGTCACTTCCTGATCCAAAGAGCCGTTGCGGCCCAGGTCAATAAAAACCTTGACGACGACAGGGCCGGTTTGGCAGGACTGCTGCACGGTAAAGGCCGCAGTGGCTTCGCCCAAACAAGTATTGTTGTCAAAAGAACAAAAAGAACTCCCTCCCGGATTAACCGAAATTACCGGCGGTACGTTGTTTTGAACCTTGATGACTTGCGTATACGTCCAGTAACCATTGCTGGCAACCACCTCGCGCCAGTATCCGGCGGGGTTGTTGCCGCCCGGACAGGAAGGCCCGCGCGTTCCTGCGGCCGGAATGGCGTTGACCGGGTCATTGTCTCGGTCGGTCACAATTCCGCTGGCGCGGCGCAAAATCCAGACGTCTTCATCGCCGGGTACGCCGTCGCAATCTTCGTCGCGGCTGATCTCTATGGCCGGGTCGCTGCCATTGTATTCGCAATGATTGATGATGTGGTAGGTCCGGAAAATTTTATAACAAGCCTCTCCGGGTGCCGATATTTGTAAATCCTGCACACTAAGGCTGAAACGGTCGCAACCGAGCGCAATCATTTGAGCAGTGTCCGGCGCAGGGGCTACGCAGTTGACACTGAGGTCTTTCGGTAATTTGATGTTGTAAATATTTGATGGCTGGATGGTTACCTGTTGTTGGCAGGTTCCCAAAGAAGCATTCCCAAAGGCATCGCTTGCCCGAAAGCGCCGGGTAATCGTGCCGCTGCCACACAGATTGAGGGTGACCACAGGACTGAGTTCTTCCGCCGTTGCCCCTGCGCAGTTGTCTTCCGCCGCCGGGGCACCGAACAGGGTGTTCAGTTGTGCCAGGTTGTTCGGGTTGAAATTCACCGGCAGGTTGCTGCAAAGCACGTTCACGGCATTCGGCGCTACGCAGGTTGGGCGCGAATTGTCTTCAATGGTGATCTGCGTGATGCAGACATTTTGGTTGCCGTGCAGATCGGTGGCGCGCAATTCCGTGTGCATGGTAGCGCCTGCATCGCAGCAGTAGAACTGGACGGAAGGCCCCCAATCTGTATAGTAAGGCGTCACCGGCTGGCACGTAACGGGATCTTTGGCGATCATACGGCGCACCTGGATGGAAGCTAATCCGCAAGGATCATTGCTGCCTTCGTCCACGTCCGAGGCCAGCAAGGTTCCAACGCTGCCGCCCAGCGACAGCATCAACTGATCGTCGCAAACGGCTGTCGGCAGTGCCTGGTCGCGCACGCAGAAAGTCATTATTTTGGTTGCGCTATTGCCACAAGCGTCCGTAACCGTGTACCGGATGCGGTGACATCCAATCGGAATATTGGAAACGGTGCGGTTAGTCGCGCCATTCGGGAAGGTGGTGAGCACCTGCGTTTGCAGGATGGTTCCAACTACCTGGCCGACTTCGTTCAATATTTGAACGGGTACTTCCGTCAATACCTCCGTAAGAATCTGCCAACTGTTTGAACAGTTGTCGGTCACGATTGGCAAGGGTACACCAAAGCTTGCGGTGCAGACCCCCCAGCCGGTAGAATAATAGGTCGTATCGGAGGCGGTCGTAATTATGGGCGGGGTGGTATCTGCCACCCGGATGACCTGGTCGTAGCTCAAGGTGCCAGCTGGGTTACAATCGTCAAAGATATACCAGCGGCGAATAAACTGGTAGTTTCCCTGGCATGTACTGGTGCGGGGCTGGTCTCCAAAAGAGGCGATGAGGTTGCAAAATGGCGAATCTAAATAATGGACGCCAAATGCGCTGTACACCAACGGCCGTCCGGTGACGATTGGACTGGGGTTTCCATCCGGCGTTGTTTGCAGGCTCGCATCGCAGGCGACGAGCACGCTTTTAGCCGGGAATACAATATCGGGGCTGCTCGCTTTCCCAACAGTGATTGTTTGGGTGCATTGCACCAAGTTATTGGCACCGTCGCGTACGGTAAACTGGCGGTTGATCAGGGTGTTTCCGCAGATCCCGTTGCTGGTAACCTGATCCGTAAACGTGACAACCGGCTGTGCACTGCAATTGTCCTGAGTCACCGGCGCGCCTGTAAACTGAATGCTTCCGGCAATATTGATCAAAGACGCTGCGTCGGTGCAAAACAACTTGCTGCGGGTGATTCCGTTCGTCACGGGTCTGCCGCTGAGCCTACCGTTTCCTGCGGAATAAACTGCCCATCGAAAAGTTCCGGTTGCGCCTACCTCGAAAGTGCTGGTCAGGATGCTGTAAACTTGTCCGGCCTGCAATTGGATGGCAATCCGTACAACATTGGTAGAATCACTAAAATACCCCATTCCGGGCAGCGGCAGGTTGCTTACCGAAAGCAAAGACAAACAAGGGCCGTTGAAAAAAGCCGGGATGCCTTCATAGATTCCGCCCAGGCCGCGGCCATCCGTTGCGTCCAATTCAAAAACATACAAGTCGTTCTGAGTGACGGTAAAGGTGTCTAAGCGGAAGTAATGTTGCCCGATGGCCGGGCTCACCTGCGGAGAAAGGCAACTGAAATTCAGTGGAATAAAACTGGAACTGTTGGCATCCAGACTACCTTGCAGGAATTGAATCTGTTGTGCGATGACAGTGGCATTGGTATTTGGTGGACAAGCAACCGTGGGTGGAAGTGGATCGGTGATGTAAATATTGCCGAGTCCGAAAAAACCACCGGCAACCGTAGCCACCCGTACAAGCAGGGTTTGGCCGACGTGCGCGCTATTGACCGTATTGCCGATCGCATTTCCAAACTGATCGAAAACCGTCACCACGTAGTCCTGATCTATACAGGGGTAGTCCCCTTCCAGGATCATATCCGGGGTGATGAGTGTGGAACAATTGGCATTCAGCGTTACGTTCACCAAGTTGTTTGTTGCAATATTGGGGGCTTCCAGTACCGTGACCACTTGCTCTACATAAGCAGAGCAAGCGGGGTCTCCGGCATTGCCCGGGGTTCCCGTTCCTGCATTGAAGGTATACCGGATCGTATAGGATCCCGGCCCGGCCTGCAGGGGATTAAATACCGTTGCCGGCAAACCATTGACCGAAAAACTTCCCGTTCCGGCAGCGCCACCCGCATTTCCCGTAAGGGTTACCGGGGCACTGCTGGTGCAATACTGATTGGAAAGTCCCACGATTTGTGGATTGGGATAATGGCAGGTGCTGCCGATACTGAGCATTTGCACGCCATTGCCCACCGTCAGCAAAAAGCCGATGCCGTCCACATGCAACACGGATATCTCGTAGACCCCCGACCCGGCTGCTGTCTCCGGGATGGGTGTTCCCGCCGGAATTGGCGTCGGCGCTGCCGGAGGTGCGGGGCTGGTCGTGCTGAAAAAGCCCGAAACACCAACCACCGTCCAGGTTTGACCCGCTGGCGCTTCAATGGTAATTTGGTCGCTGAACTGGCCATTGGTCAATGTGGTGGCGTTGTTCAGGCAATTGCAGGTTGCCGGCGCGCCGGGTGCGGTGCCAAGGTAAATCACCGGCGTTTGGGCTTTTGCGGGCATCGCGGCGACTAAAGCTGCCAACAAAGGCAGCAGCCACAAATTTCGGGGCAGCAGCCGGAAGCAGTTTGCCCCGGCTCGCGCCGACTTTAGTTCCTGGTTGATCATAAATGTTCTCATAGCACTTCCTGTTAACCTTGTTGTTTGCGAAAAATGACATAGAAGGCGCTCCCTGCTGCAAAGCAAAGGCGCTTAGTTTGCACCGAAGCAGTTCATTACTGCGTCTCGTGCGAATCCGTACTAATTGATTTATTTAAACAGGGAGGTATTTTCTGATAGACTTTGCAAACATCAGGCCAAACTTAGCAGGAAGGCTTATTTTTTTATTGATTTATATGTAATTACCTGTATTTAAATAAATTAAAAGACAAAAATAATAGATAGCTATCCTTACAACCCTTTTCTCGGCGTCGTAATATTCGGCGGTTTCAAGTAAAACGGCGCGTGGTAAGCAATATCTGCAAAATCAGCTTTTGCGAAAGCGGCTTCTGCCAAAGCAATGAGGTGGAGGGCTGAACAAC
Source organism: Chitinophagales bacterium (assembly GCA_038323375.1). Lineage (GTDB taxonomy): Bacteria > Bacteroidota > Bacteroidia > Chitinophagales > Saprospiraceae > JABWAJ01. The sequence goes on along the minus strand of JBBQGV010000024.1, from coordinate 32,575 downwards.
GGACTCCGGAAAAAGAAACGCCCACCCCGACTAACATTGCCTGCGCTTTGTCGCTGCCGTTTCCGGCACAAACCACCGATTTCCCGGCTTGCAACCAGGGGTCAAACAGCGCCGGATGCAAAATACAGGCCTCTGCTTCCCCGATCGGGTGGTTGTCACCATAAAAGGGTTGGAGGTAGACCTCCATACGCCGCGCATCAATCATCGGGACGTAGATGCCTGCATCCGGTATTTCTAAAGAAGCAGCCCATGCAATAGCTTGCAGCGTGCTCACGGCAATCAGGGGTTTGTCTAACGCATAACAAATGCCTTTGGCCGTAGCCAGCCCAATGCGCAAAGAAGTGTAAGACCCCGGACCATCGCTCACTGCCACGGCATCGAGTGCGGCCAGTTTCAAGCCTGCTTCCCGAAAACAATCGGCAATCATCAGCGTGATTTGGGCGGCGTGATCCTGAGCATTGGTGCTTTCACGCAGGGCTAAAGCCGCTCCGTTTTGGCTCAGACACACGGAACACACTTCCGTTGCAGTTTCTATATTTAGAATTAATGACATTATTCCTCCTGTACTTTATAAGGTGCCCGCGCAGCAATAGAGCGCCCGAGCGTCAGTTCGTCTGCGTATTCCAGTTCGCCACCGAAAGATACGCCGCGCGCAATGGCGCTGATCTGCACGTTCACCCCCTGGAGTTTTTTGGAAATGTAATAAATCGTCGTATCGCCTTCGATGGTGGGGCTGATGGCCATGACGACTTCCCGTACTTCGGGATCGCGGACACGTTCCAGCAACGAATCAATGTTCAGTTCTGCCGGACCAATGCCTTCGATGGGCGAAATGATGCCGCCCAGCACGTGATACAGCCCCCGGTACTGCCCCGTAGCCTCTATGGCAAGGATGTCGCGAAGGCTTTCCACCACACAAATAACCGATCGCTCCCGATGCGGATTGGTGCAAATCGAACAGATGTCGTCATCAGAAATATTGTGGCAGACGCGGCAGGTTTTGATGTTGCGGCGCATGCCCAGGATGGCTTCGACAAACTGCTCGCTGTTTTCCACCGGGTGTTTCACTAAGTGCAAAACTAAGCGCAGCGCCGTTTTGCGACCGATGCCGGGTAAGGAAGCGAAGGCATTTACTGCCTCTTCGATGCGTTTGGATGAAAAATTCATAGCGCCGTGGTTCGTTACTGGTTTTCAAGGTTAAAGTAGAAAGGTTAAAGTAGAACTTACGTTTTGCGATCAAGTTAGGGATCCACTTTGACATCCGATCATTTTCAACTCCTCAACTCCTCAAATTGATTATTAGTTGGGGCTCCCCTACTCGCCATTAGGGGGTTGGGGAGCCTGAAGCTGGCAGCGCACAAGCTCGTAGCACTTCGGCCAATTCCAAAGCATCATTTGTGGTGCATAGCACTGCGTCTACCGAGGCTAATTCGAGAAAGAACAGCTTTTTATCAAAAGAAGCGGCGTAGGCGGCGTTCATGGAAAGGAACATGTCTTCATACGTCGCACATTGCAGCAATTGCCAAGCGTCTTCCCGCACATTAAATACTGCAATCAGGAAGGTTTTCGCCCCCTCTTGCGGATAACACCACAGTAAAACAGGGTAGTCGAGGTACGGCGCTGAAAAGAAGCTGAACAAATTGGCCTCAAAAAAAGGATAGTGCAGGTAGCGGCAGGGAATTTGCTGCTGCTGCAAAGCTGATTCCAGGATTTGCAGGCGCGTTTGCATTTTGGGCAGCGGCACATTTTCGGCGCTCAATTGGGGCAAAGGCAACCAGTCATCCGAATGCAGGTCATAATACTCTACCGAGCCAATGCGCTTTTTATACTCGAAACGCTCGTATCCGGGCACGACATACCCCGGATAATAATGGTTCATACCCTGGCTCATGCACCACTTGATTTCGAGTAGCATCGTATAAAACCCCAAACTATAGCCGCGGTAATCGGGTGAATAAACCCCCTGAATGCTTGCAGCACTGTGCTGGCCGATGTCGAAAAAGCTGAACGCTACCAATTGTTCTTCGTGGTACAAACGCACTTCCCACGTGCTGTACACATTGGACTCTTCTTCGTCCAGCAACGCTTCTTTCAGGGTATAAGACAACACGCCGGGGAATGTATTTCTGTATCGCTGATAAAGCGTCTCTTTTTCTTCGTCTAAACGCATCGGGCCGTATTCATAACGGAAAAGTTCCTCGTTCCGGCGGCAAAGCTTGCGCAAACGCTTGCTAAAAACGTAATTATTGAGTGGCAACCGAATCCAGATCGCGGAATAAAAGCGCCGGTCAAAGCTCAGAAAATGCGTGGTAAAGATAGATTGCCCCATGCGATACCATCCCTTTTCGAGGTAAGTATCCAACGATTCAGCCGCGATCCTGTCGGGGTAATATTTATCTGTAAACATGCAGAAAACAGTTGTCAGGGAGGCAAATATCCCAAGCGGCTAAGATACGCCGAGCTACGGATATACAAAATGAAGAAAGCGGCTAAGCTTCAAAAAACAGATATTCCTGCTTAAAAAAACGGGCGTGTTTCGCAAGCAGGTACAAAAGGTTAGCTTTTTGACATCGTTTCTGCATAGCTTGCCTGAATATCTAATGAATGACCTGTTTTCAGTGAGCCATACAGAGAACAAACATGATGAAGGGGTATATTACAAGAAATGTCTGGATACTTTCATTCGTAAGCCTGTTCACCGACATGGCCAGTGAAATGTTGTACCCAGTGATGCCAATCTATTTAAAAAGCATTGGTTTTTCCGTTGTGCTGATTGGCATACTGGAGGGGTTGGCAGAAGCGACTGCGGGGTTGAGCAAAGGATATTTTGGTAACCTGAGCGACCGGCTGGGAAAACGGTTGCCTTTTGTGCAATTCGGCTATGGCCTTAGTGCAATCTCCAAGCCCATGATGGCAGCATTCACCTACCCATTGTGGGTGTTTTTTGCCCGAACAGTTGATCGGCTCGGGAAAGGTATCCGCACCGGTGCCCGGGATGCATTGCTTTCGTCGGAGGCGACTCCCGAAACCAAGGGCCGTATTTTTGGTTTTCATCGCTCTATGGACACCCTGGGCGCGGTGATCGGCCCGCTGATTGCCCTGGCTTTTTTAGCCTGGCGCCCCGGTGATTATGCGACTTTGTTTATCGTGGCTTTCCTGCCAGGCATAGGAGCGATTGTTTTTACGAGGTGGATTCATGAAAAAAGCAGCGCTCCCGTAGCAAGGGTGTCCAAACCCGGTTTTTGGGATTTTCTTCAATACTGGAGCAAGAGTTCCCCGGCCTACCGCCGCTTGGCTGGCGGGTTGCTCGTTTTTGCCCTTTTCAACAGCTCTGATGTGTTTTTGCTGCTTAAAATGAAAGAAGCGGGTTGCAGCGATGGCTTAGTGATCGGGGCATACATTTTTTACAACTTGATTTATGCTTTGGCGGCCTATCCTTTGGGAATTTTGGCCGACCGCATTGGAATGAAACGACTGCTTCCGGGCGGTTTGCTTCTCTTTGCCGTGGTGTATACGGGGATGATATTCGCTGAAAGCAACTTGGCCTTTCTTTTGCTTTTTTTCGTTTATGGCCTCTATGCAGCCGCTACCGAAGGCGTTGCGAAAGCATGGATTACCAATATTTGTGAGAAAAAAGATACGGCCACCGCCATTGGAACATATACTGCTTTTCAAAGTATTTTTGCGCTTTTTGCCAGCAGCCTGGCGGGGATTCTTTGGTATTCTGCGGGTGCCGGAGTTACCTTTGCAGTCAGCGCGGTGGCGGCAGTGGGGGTAGCCGGGTATTTGATGGTATTGAAAGATATGAAGGCTGAGGCGGCGTCTTGAAAACGCGACCAGGGCAGATCTCGCTTTGCTTTACAAATACCGTTGGCAAATTGAATTGTTTTTCAAATGGGGTCAAACAGCATCTGCGTATGAAATTCGCGTTTACATAAAAATAGCGAAAGGCTCAGGTTGGTCACCAAGCATGAACACATCAAGTCGTGTGCCGGTTTTTCTGATTTCTTCGATGAGAGGATTGAAAAGTTCGTTGGCAGGACTTATCGGGTTTCAATTCGGTGCGACAACGACTTTTTTAACACCTGCAATTGCGACAATAATCGTTGCTCTGTATATCTTGACAATTCCTAAAGCGTGTTATTTTTAGCTCGCAGGCAACCTTTTTGTGCTAGCTTGCGAATATGAGAACAAGATGACCGCAGGAGAGAACCGCCTTGCCGCAATAATCGAGGCTTGCCGTCGTCAGGATCGGGCAAGCCAGAAAGAACTGTATCAGCTTTTTTACAGCTATACTTTGGCCCTTGCAATGCGCTACCTGTTCAGTCCTGATAAAAAAATGAGGCCATTTTTGGGTGCCGGGTTTGCAACACAATGGCACCCTGAATATGAATTGGAGTACGAATACACCCACCTCCCAAGCAGTACGGAGTTCAGCGTAACCTTAGAAGTAGAAGCCCTGAACAGGTCTTTGTCGTTCCTTCATTTCGAATTTGGACTGAGCTAAAAAGTCGCGAAGCGGTGGGAACTACAAGCGGTTGGTTTTTACGATGTAGAAGCGAGTAGTATCCAAATCGGCATTCCCCGGTATTATGGATTGAAGACCTTTTTAGTATATAAATTTTGAAACTAAACCACTTGCGTATTGTTTAAATAGAAGAAAAAACAGCAAATAAAATCACGCTCAGACAACTCTTTTCCCTCTTCACCCGAAGTTAGGAACATCGCAATAATAAGTTCGCGTTTTCGGCGCGGGGATTTTTCCAGCGGACAAGGCGCAAGAAGGGAGCGTAGCCAAAGCTACGTGACCGACAAAGCAACGAAGTCCGGTGGGAAAAGCCACCGTCCAAATCGGGAAGTTATTATTTCGGCGTTCCTAAGGTCGGGAACCCTCGCCTCGGTTAGAATCGAAATGCTTTGCCCGGAGAAAGCGACACTTATTAATTCAGCGCCCCTAAGCGCTTGTTCAAGAATTCGTCAATTGGCTACGGTCGGCAAATTTTATTTTATACTGCGTTGATTTTTTTCGCCATAGCTGCCGGCTACCCCGACTGCGGTCGGGGCAAAATTGACTACGTCGAACTTACGTTTCGCCCCCGAACAAGTTCGGGACAGGCTTTGTCTAAAATAAAATTTCCTCGCCCTCGCTCAAATCGAAGATTCGACGTAGTCAATCACGAAAACCCGAACAAGCTCCAAGTCAAATTTAATTTATAAAACTCAATTTAAAATGTATTTAAAAAAAATAATAATGGCCGAAGATGATGATGAAGATGTTGATCTTTTTAAAGACGTGTTGACCGACCTTGCAGTTGACGTAAATCTTGAAGTGGCTGTCAATGGCATAGAGCTGATGAAAATGCTGGAAGATGCAGTGATTCTTCCGGAACTTATTTTTTTAGATCTCAACATGCCATTTAAAAATGGGATGCTTTGCCTGGAGGAAATTAAAACAAACCATCGCTGGAAAAATATTAATGTGGTTATGCTTTCCACTTCCTCTCAAGAGGATCAGATAAAAGCAGCTTACGAAAAAGGGGCTGATTTTTACATGATAAAAGCAACCAGCTATACCGATTTTAAAAACAGCGTTGCAGACTGTCTGCAAAAAAACTGGCAATCAACCAAAAATAAATAACTGACAAATAATAAGATCAAATGCACATGTTTTTACAAAACTTACGAAGCCGCACAGCACATCAACACAGCGTACTTGAGCAAAATACGGCTTCAAAAAACCTGCTTAGTCCTCAGGTAACCGCCGCTGATTATGCTTCTTATCTTTCTTTGCTTTATGGCTTTGTAAAAGGTTTTGAAAACAATGTTTTTCCCTTGGTTCAACACAGCATTGCCGACATTTACGAAAGACGTAAAACTCATTTACTTGTTTCTGATCTTAATATGCTTGGCATTGATGAAGCAGGCATTGCTGTCCTACCTGATCATTTTTTTGCAGAAGTCTATCATTCAAATGCAACAGCACTTGGTGGCATGTATGTGCTTGAAGGATCAATATTGGGAGGCACCGTTATTTGCAAACATTTACATGCAACATTGGGTATGGAAGCCATAGCGGGCAAAGCAACCTATTTTACAGTGTACGGATCTGAAACCGGCAGCCGGTGGAAAAAATTTTTACAGGCATTTTGCCTGGCATCATCGGGCATAGAAGAAGAAGTTATTAAAAGCGCCTCACAAACTTTCAGCATACTGCATCACTGGTTTAACAACACTCCGCTTAAACTTACACAACATGAATCTTAAAAATCTTACCAATAAAGACAATATAACCATTACCAATTGTGAAGCTGAACCCATTCATATTCCGGGCAGCATACAATCTCATGGTTATTTGCTGGCTTTGAACAAAACCGATAACACCATTCAGTATTGCAGCGAAAACTGCACGGCACTTTTAAACAAGCCGCTGAACCAAATTCTTGGCAAACCCTTTTCTGAATTTTTTAGTAACGAAGATGCGAATTCATTAGCAGCCTATTCTGCAAAAACAGAAGATGCGGTGATGCCTTTTGCTTTTACCTTAGGCAATCAAACCTTTCACATTACCGCCTTTTCTACCAAAGAAAATCGGGTAATGGAGTTTGAATCGTTCAGCCCGGAGGGACTTGAACTGCCCGATCTTTTTTTTCAAACAAACCGCTTTGCTTACTACACAGAAAGAGCCGACAACCTGCAAATGCTTTGTCAGGATGTGGCAGATGAAACAAGAAAGATTACCGGCTACGACAGGGTAATGATTTACCGCTTTGACAAGGATTACAACGGGCAGGTGTTTGCCGAAAGCAGGATAGACAGTGTTGAGCCATACTTAGGTTTGAATTATCCGGCCAGCGATATTCCTGTGCAGGCAAGGGATATTTTTTTACTGAATCGCATACGCATGATTGCCAATGTGCAGGTGACCAATGTGCCACTTTATGCTTTAGATGAAAATGCAGATAATAAAAGCATAGACCTCACGCTTTCCACGTTGCGCAGTTCTTCACCCATGCACATTCAGTATTTAAAAAACATGGGTGTTGGCGCCACTTTCACCATTGCGCTTATCAATCAGGGAAAGCTTTGGGGCCTGATTGCCTGCCATCATTATGCACCCAAACAAATTCCTTATCACGTTCGGCTGGCGGCTCACCTGCAGGGTGTTTTTCTTTCCTCTCAAATTGATGTGCGCCAGGTGGCTGATGAATTTGAGCTTGTAAAAGAAACAGAAAAAAAACTGGATGGCCTGCATAAAATAATGGCAGGCAGCGAGCAAAGCCTGGCACAAGAACAAACCCTTGTTCAATTAAAAAATCTGTTGAATGCAGATGCTGTGGTCATTGCTTACAAAGAAACTTTTTATAAATATGGCCTGCTGCCGGACGATGAAAAATTAAATGGTTTAATGAACTGGCTTGACACTTCCATTGACCATGGCATTTTTCAAACTTCAAAGCTTAGCGACAGCTATCCTCAAGCCGCAGGCTTAGGCAGCCAGATTGCCGGTGTAGTTTACCTGCCAATAGGAACGCAAACTAAAAATGGCATAGCCTGGATAAGGCAGGAGGTTGAAAAAACAGTTGACTGGGGCGGTGATCCATCAAAACCCATGAACATAGATGCGGAAAACCAAAGCCTTACCCCACGCAAATCTTTTGCCTTGTGGAAAGAGGCAGTTAAAGGCCAAAGTGCAGCATGGCAAAAGCCCGAAATCAAAGCAGCCTCAGTCATTTGCTCCTACATTCAACACCAGTTTCACTTGGCAGAAATGCAGGCGGAAGAACTCCGCTACCTTAACCTGAATGAAAGGCTGAAGAAAGCCAACGAGGAACTTTTTAATATGAATTGGATAAGCACCCACGATTTAAAAGAGCCACTTCGGAAAATTCAGATGTATGCTTCGATTATTTTACAAAAACATCAGGCCGATTTACCGGAATTGGTAATAACAAACATCCTTCGCATGCAAAGTTCGGCAGCCCGCATGCAAAATCTGATTGATTCCATGCTTTCCTATGCAAAAGTTATCAATGAAGAAAAAAAATTGGTGAATTGTGATTTAGACAGATTGCTTGAAGAAATACAAGCCGACCTGAAAGAAAGCATAGAAGAAAATGAAGGAAGCCTGCAGTGGGAAAACCTGCCGGTGATACAAGGCACTACGTTTCTGATCAAGCAGTTATTTGAAAACCTGATCAACAACTCGCTAAAATTCACCAAAGAGGGCAGGCCACCTGTTGTCATCATCAGTTGCCAGTTGATTGATAAAAAAACCATGCAGGACATCCGGCCCAATAGTGAACATGATTATTATAAAATTACGGTGGCCGATAACGGGGTTGGGTTTAACCCGGCTTATAAAAAAGACTTGTTCAAAATGTTTCAGCGTTTTCATGGCCAACAATACATTGGAACCGGAATTGGCCTTTCCATCTGCCAGAAAATTGCAGAAGCACATGGTGGATTTATTGATGCTGACGGAGAAGAAGGCAAAGGCTCAGCCTTCAACATTTATCTTCCGGTGGCGTCATCACAAGAATGAATTTTCAGGAACAGGTATTGGTTTAGGAATGTGTCGTAAATAAGTTACGTGAATTGGGCGAGGGGATTTTTTCATCAGGCAAGGCGAGAGAAGGGAGCATAGCCTAAGCTACGCGACCGACGATCAACGCAGCCTGATGGAAAAAGCCACCGCACAAACGGGGAAGTTATTTGGTGAGATAACCACAAATGAATACTTTTAAATTCAAAATCAAACATCATGCGTCTATACTTATTTTCGTTGCTTCTGTGGTCAGGCGCAATAGCGGCCCAAAACCCAGTTACGGATGCGGTGCCCCCACAGGTTAAAATCACCAACCACACCAATAAAACCGGCCCCAAAGCGACATTTGGCGAAACGGTTTCCATGCAGGTTTACACCTATCTCGGCGACTCGCTATTTATGAGCACCCGCCGCGATTACGGTGGTGCCCGCGAGATCGCACTGCCTACGAAAGAGGAGTTTGAGGCAGAACCACAAGCCCCTGCTTTCTTAAAAGCCATTTTTTCCATGGCAAAAGGCGACAGCGTGACCGTCCTTGAGTCCATTCCGGATGAACAGCGGGAACAATTGCCTGAAGGCTTCCAAACCATCCCGGCCATCCGGTATGAGGCTGTTTTAGTAGACGTCGTCTCTTTAGAAGAACTGCAAAAACGCGAAGCCGAAGCCGAAAAAATGATGGAAGCCGCCATCGCTCGCGGCGCAGTCGTTGCTGCGGAAGTGCAAACTGCAATAGCCGGTTATAAAGCGGGTACCTTGGGCAATAAGCTCCAAAAAACTGCTTCCGGCTTAGAGTACCTCATTTTAGAACAAGGCACAGGTGCTTCCATCAGCATGGGAGACGAAATCAGTACACACTATTACGGTGTATTGACCGCTGACGGTACGATGTTCGACAACTCTTTTGATCGCGGCGAACCAGCTCCCTTCCCGGTGGGGCAACTGATCCCCGGTTTTAATGAAGGCATGCTACTGCTCAATCGCGGCGGCAAAGCCATTCTGTTTATCCCTCCTGCGCTGGGTTATGGCGAACAAGGAGCAGGCGATGCCATTCCGCCCAACGCCGGTGTCGTGTTTTATATAGAATTGGGGTTGTAACAGGCGCTGTATCCATCCCGCTGGCAACCATCTGGTGAACAGAAAATGTTCAAATGGGTGCCAGCGGCTACTTCAAAACCTTAAATAAAAAATCTTGTAAAAACTGGCTTGTAAACTCCAGCAGGTTGGCCGGCAAGGCATCTGTAAGTTTGGGCAGGTAAGCACTAAAATATTGCTGGCTATGGGATGTTTCGATCAAGGTCGTACTCAAAGATCTTGGATATTTATACGCCGGGTTGTATTCAGAAATAACCACTGCAATTGTTGCGCACAAATCTTTATACGGCTTAAACACTTCGCCTTTATTTATTTCCGACACGTCTTTCACCAAATACACTTTACTGCCTTCCGTGATTACGATCTGATTCAGAAATTTTTTGTTGTAGTCAAATTCACCTGAACTCTCAGGCAATTCATGGGTCAGCAGCTCAACGATCAGTTTCAATTTTTCTTTCTTATCGGCTACATTCTGCAATTTGAACATCACCAAAAACTCCATATAGCACCAATACCAATTAAGGATATAGAGCAACAGACGGTGCTTGTTTTCAAAGTACCTATATATGGTAGCCTCTGTACAGTTGGTTTCAACAGCCAGCTTTTTGAAGGTAAACCGTTCGAGACCTAAATGGAAAATCAGGTCTATCGCCTTTTTTACGATTTGCCTTCCAACCTCGCTGCTTTCCGGGTTCCGCAAAAATATCTTCTCATTGATCTTGAAGGTAACTTGAAAATCCATATCACAAAACCTTTCCACAAAGGTAAGCGTTTTGTTGATTTAGATAGTGATAATCTCTTTTAAAATATTTTTACATCTTTGCGAAGTAGTATAGCTATCATTCAAAAGTATTTCACTATCTTTGTCGGACAACATAAAATCTAAATAGATGAAAAGTTACTTTAGCGAGTTAAAGCACGACCTTCCGGCGAGTATCGTCGTATTTTTCGTTGCCGTTCCCTTATGCCTTGGCATTGCTTTGGCATCCGGCGCACCTTTGTTTGCGGGCATCATTGCAGGTATTATAGGTGGAATTGTGGTTGGGGTTGCCAGCGGTTCGCCGCTGGGCGTAAGTGGCCCGGCAGCAGGTCTTGCCGTAATCGTATTAACTTCCATTGCTGCACTCGGAGGCTCTTGGGAGGCTTTTTTGCTTGCGGTCGTTTTGGCGGGCATCATCCAACTCGTTTTGGGATATGCCAAGGCGGGCTTCATTGCCTATTTTTTCCCTTCGTCCGTCATCAAAGGCATGCTGAGTGGTATCGGGCTTTTAATCATTTTCAAACAGATTCCGCACGCGCTGGGTTGGGACAAGGACGCTGAAGGCGACTTTTCGTTTTGGCAAGCCGACGGTGAAAATACCTTTTCCGGAATTTTTAAGGCAATAGAGTTTATGACGCCGGGGGCTTTGCTCATTGCAGGCATTTCATTGGCCATTCTTGTACTTTGGGATAAAGTATTGACCCAAAAACACAAAATTTTTGGCATGCTGAACGGCCCGCTCGTAGTAGTGATGTTGGGCATTTTAATGAATTACCTTTACCAAAACGGCATTTTGAATTATAGTTTGGCAGCTGACCAGGTCGTGAACATTCCTGTTCCTGAAAACCTGACTGCGTTTTTTGCGCAATTTACCTTTCCCGATTTTTCGGCCATCACCAATTGGCAGGTTTGGAAAGTTGCTTTTGTCCTGGCCATTGTAGCAAGTCTGGAAACCCTGCTTTGTGTGGAAGCCACCGACAAACTGGATCCTTACAAACGGGTCACACCAACAAACAGGGAGTTAAAAGCACAAGGTTTGGGCAATGTGCTTTCGGGTTTTATTGGCGGCCTTCCCGTCACGCAGGTCATTATTCGCAGTTCGGCCAACATATCTTTTGGAGGAAAAACCAAAATGTCTACCATTCTCCATGGTGTGTTTTTACTGATAAGTGCTTTGACGATTGCAAGCATTTTGAACATGATTCCACTGTCAAGTTTGGCCGCCCTATTGCTCATGGTAGGTTACAAACTGGCAAAACCTTCCCTTTTCAAACAAATGTACAAGCTGGGCTGGGAACAATTTATTCCGTTTGTCGTCACGGTTGTTGTTATTTTATTAACCGACCTTCTGACCGGAATTATTGCCGGAATGGCAATGGGCGGTTTTTACTCATTGCGGCACAGTTACCGCAATTCACACTACATGAAAGAAGTGCATACCACCGAAAATGGCGTTGATACCTACCACCTTGTTTTGGCAGAGGAAGTATCGTTTTTCAACAAAGCAAGCCTGATCAGGGAATTAGATGCCATTCCTGAAAATGCAAAAGTGGTTATTGACTGTACCAATTCAAAATCCATTGATTATGATGTGGTTGAGTTGATAAAAAACTTTGAGAGCAATGCGAAATCCAAAAATATTGCTGTGGAGAAAATTAAGTTCATTGAACCCGTAGCCTGAATTCGGGCACATCGTTTTTGAATGGCAAAACAGGCACCTTTAATATTCATTCACCACCATCATTAAAAAATAAATTCATGAGAACCATAACTAAAGAAATGCAAGACGCCATCACCCCTTCTATGGCGCTGGAATTGTTACAGGAAGGCAACAAGCGATTTGTTAACAACCTGAAAGTGAACCGAAATCTTTTGCAACAAGCAAACGAAACGTCGGACGGGCAATATCCTATTGCAGTTATCCTGAGCTGTATTGACAGCAGGACTTCTGCCGAACTTATTTTTGACCAGGGATTAGGGGATGTTTTCAGCATCCGTATTGCGGGAAATATCATCAATGAAGATATTTTGGGCAGCATGGAATTTGCCTGTAAAGTTGCCGGCTCCAAAATGATTGTCGTCCTGGGGCACACCAAGTGCGGCGCTGTAAAAGGAGCTTGCGATCATGTGGAAATGGGTAACCTGACGGCTTTGCTTACCAAAATAAGACCCGCCGTTGATGATGAAATGACCGTTACTGAAAACCGCAATTCCGGAAACAGCGTATTTGTGGAAAAAGTGGCAAACATCAATGTAAAGCGAACCGCTAAAAGTATCATGGAGCGGAGTCCTATTTTGAAGGAAATGCTTGAAAAAGGAGAAATAGGGCTTGTTGGCGCCACACATGACATCACCTCGGGCGAGGTGCAGCTTCACACTGATACGCTTGTCTTAAATCACGCATAAAAAGGCGACTGGCTACTGCATTTTTTATTTGTTTCACCGGAGCCATAAGGTCTTTTCGTTCACACAGGAATACGAACCGGAAAAAAGTTTCTAACTTGGTCAGTTGAATAACTTGAGTGCGTGACAAAATCGGGGCGGACAGCCGAACGCTTTTCGGCTTGCGTCGAACAGTGGGCGAGGATCATACTACTGGACATTTTAATACTCAGGTGAAACGAGACGAAGATGCCACGGGCTGTGTTAGGCGGTAACTTCAAGTAGTTACCGCCTAAATTAACCACGGGCTGTGTTAGGGGGTAACTTGAAGTTACCGCCTAAATTAACCAGGCATTTAAATAATTCCTCCTAATACACCAAAAATTCCACCCTGCGATTGCGCGGATGCGGCTTCTTAATCAGCGGCTTCGTATCCCCATATCCCTTCGTGGTCATGCGCTCGGCTGGTACGCCTTTATCAACCAAATAATCCGCCACGGTTTGTGCGCGCGCTTCGGATAATTTGAGGTTGTTGGCCGGGTTGCCCAACTTGTCGGTATGCCCGACAATACTGAGGCGGAGTGTTGGATGGCGCACGAGGAAGCGGCTGAGTTTATCCAAATCGGGGTAAGACTGCTCATGGATGGTGGGTTGGGTTTGCACAAAAAGCACGTTTTTGGGAAGGTACTTTTTTAGCGTATCCCAAAATAGCTACTTGCAATCAATTCGTCGCGGTGCCCGGAAGCATCGGGCGTTTTTATTGCTTCGCTGGGCAGTTGCCAGTATAGTTGAATTTCGCCTTCCAGCATGCCATTGAAATAGTCCACTTGCAGGTCGTAATAGCGTCCGGCTTCGAGCCAGACACTGCCAGTGAAGCGTTCGGAATCATGGAGACCCCAGGCATTGATGACCATCTTGCCGTCAACTTTCACCCGGATGCCATCGTCCACGTAGGCTCGAAAAATATAACTGCCGCGTTCCGGCGCTTTAATTTTGCCTTTCCAGCGGATGGAGAAGCGCTCCGGATCCATCCCTTTCGCCGGTGCCACATTGTTCCAAAAAAAGCTAATCTGGGCATCGGTGCGGGTCATTTTTTTGTTGTTGAACGACATGCCGTCATAATATTCGCCTACAAGCCCCTGATCCGATTGCCCTGACGCCAAGCCCATTGCGCAAGCGAGCGCAAGCATCCAAACTATTTTTTTCATCGGGTGATTTTTATTTCAAGAAGCGTTTTTTAACTCAAAAAGAGAAGGAGAATTCGACGGAGAATCGGTTTGTTTCGATGGTTTTCGGAATTACGCATTGCTGACGCGAGGCGCTGGCCTCGTGTCTACTATGGACAAAGAGATGAGCCGGGAAACTATTCCATTTTGAACCTCACCGATGTTTTGGTTTTTTCCCATTCAATGTTCAACACCCCGCCACCGCCTGGAGATGGCATCACGGAAAGCGTCAGTTTTTCCACATGCGCTGGCAGGCTTTCCACGGTCATCGGCACGCGCAGTACATCCGCCGAAGCGTCGTATTCTGTGCCCCAGATGCCCGTTTTACCATTAAACATCAACAGCCATTGCGTGTCGGAGGGCATGGCAAACAGGGTGTATTTCCCAGCTTCTAATTTCTGATCACCGAAATAAACGGGTTGGGTGAAACTGATTTCGGTCGCGTTATTGGCACCCACCCGCCAGAAGCGGTTCATCGGCACAATTTCTCCAAAAATGACCCTGCCACGGGCCGAAGGACGCCAATAGTTGATCGTTACCATCTGCGTGCCGATCGTAGCGCGAACGGTGTCGCGGGTAGAGACTGATGGTGGTGGCCCGGATTTGATTTGTTTTTGGATGAAGTGATTTTTCAGTGTTTCAAAAGGGAGTTTGCGGTGTACCGTCGCCGTGAAATTCAGGGAACTGCCCCTTCCATCAATAGACTGGAGGCGATTTTTTTTATCCAACCCCAGCGTCAGGTAGCCCATCATGCTGCTACCCACCCGCACCTGATTTTTCTGAATTTTCGCTACCGTGAATTTTTTCAGAGAAGACCCGCCCACGTGCTGTGAAGTCAGCGTATCGCCAACTTTTGCCGGCGCGTAGAATCCGCGGTACGGAAACAAGTGGAAACTGGCGATGTCTGCATTGTTCGTCACATAACACCGACCCGCAAAATTCCGATTGATCACAGTCTCCCCTCTTTTCACCCGAATGTAGGTGGAATCTGCATCGCTTGTGACCGTCGTTTCCTGGCTTTGCACCCATTTCCCATCCGGCGAAAGCACTGAAACAGTGGAATACATGCCTTTTAAATTCCCGTCAGGATACAGCGTACCTTTCCCTTCGATCAATTGAAGCCCTTGCGGCAGGTAGAGAATTTTGGAAAAAATGCTGTCGCCCCGAATTTCAAAGCTTTGAATGGTGGTGGTGTCTTTACCAAGGGTCAGAATCATAACGCCTTTGTCGTGGCGGGCGTTCTTTTGGGATTTGCTTTGCGCAAAAATGAGGGCAGTGGGCACCAGCATACAGAGGAGGAGGGTTGAAATTTTCATAAGTTTTATTTATTCTAAATAAACCACGGAAAGCGAAATCCTGTTCGATCGTATGCTTTTAGGAGTTTTATGGCGGCGCGGTTTTTGTTGCGCCGCGCGACAGAAAGGGCCGTATCCGCGCTAAACCCAGCCTTGATGCCCGGGTCGGCTCCGTTTTTGAGCAGAAATTCCGAAATTTCAAGGTGCCCGAACTCTATGCTTTCAATCAGCGGCGTGGTCATCAATTCAGGGTGCTGGTAATTCGGATCCACCCCCATTCGCAGGTGGTATTTTACCAAATCTAAGTCCCCGTTTTGGGTTGCAACCAGCATTTCTTTCCAATCGCCGCCTGCCATGTTGGTTGATGTTTTGTTTGTTATTGATCCCTGCTGGCGCGAGGCTCCGGCCTCGTGTCTACTATTTAAGAGGCTCCTGCCTCTTGATTCCGGGCGACCACAAGGGTCGCACCCTACTATTGCCCCACAACAAGGTGTGGATCGAATTATTTATTCGCTTCGCAATGCTTTTGATGCTGCTTTCGCAGCATCGAAAGCCTGATTTCTCACTCTGATCGGAGGCTTTTCACCGGATTCGCCACTGCCGCTTTCACACGCTGATACCCTACCGTTAAAAAAGCAATGACCACTGCCGCCAGACCCGCCATCGCAAAAGTCCACCATTGAATTTCAATGTGGTAGGCGAAGCCCGATAACCATTTTTCCATCAAAAACCAGGCAAGCGGCGTAGCAAAAACCAACGCAATCAGCACCATTTTCAGGAATTCTTTCGACAATAACGCTACGACCGAACCAACCGATGCCCCAAGTACTTTACGGATGCCAATTTCTTTCGTACGTTGCTCGGCCGTAAAAGCCGCCAGGCCAAACAAGCCAAGACAGGAAATCAGAATAGCCAGACCTGCAAAGTACCTCGACAGTTTGGAAATGCGCTGTTCCGAAACATAAAGCGCCTGGTAAGTATCGTCTAAAAATTTAAAATTGAGCACATAACCGGGGTTATAAGTCTGATAGAATTGCTGGAGCGCTTCAATGGTTGCTTTCTCCCGACCCGCCTCAATTTTTGCCATGACCATACTCGTGGCCTCAGGTTGGCACATAAATACCATCGGAGGAATTGGCTCGTGCAGTGAGGCGATGTGAAAATCCTTTACCACTCCAATGATAGTTTTCTCTTCTCCCCACATTTTGACGGGTTGTCCAATGGGGTCTTTCAGGCTCATGACCTTGATGGCTGTTTCGTTAAAGATGAGTTTGCTGTTTTCCGTGCCAAAATCTTTTGAAAAACTGCGGCCTTCTTTCATAGAAATCCCAAGGGTTTCAATCATTCCGTAATCCACAGTCCGCACCGAAAAATCAATCAAATCTTTATCCGATTTGCCGGGCCATTCAATGCCATAGGTAGACGCCCCGCTGCCTATCATGTTTTGTTGAACCGCCGAAGCGCTCACTATGCCGGGGATTTTTTTGATCGCTGCCAAAAAATCATCAGGCGTTTCGCTCACTTTCCCTTCTTTATCAAAATACAGGACATTCGCTTTGTCGTAGCCCAGATTTTTGGATTGTGCATAATCAATCTGCTGGTAAATGACCGCTACCGCAACAATCAGTACCAAAGAAATGCCAAACTGAAAAACCACCAGCCCTTTACGCGCCAGCACTTCGCCAAACGAGTTTTTGACTTGGCCTTTCAATACCGAAGCCGGCTTAAAGCGGGAAAGGTAAAAAGCTGGATAGCTGCCCGATAAAAAACCGGTTAATAAAGTAACCCCCAAGGCAGCGCCTACTTCTTTTTGCCTTCTGGAAGCTTTGGCCGTTGAAAGGTTCATAAAATTGATGCAGGCAATGATTAAAACCACCAAAGCAATCAGTGAAAACAGGCGAACATATACAATCCGCCCGCCGCTTTGCACCCCATTTTCGCAGTTGCCGTACAAATAAGCGCTCGAATAACCACCAATGGGATGGCCGGAAAATAGAAAGCCCGATAGCATAACCTCATACGGCATGCCAAAATATTTACCCCCTGATTTTCAGCTATGTAAAAAAGGCGTGGCATCCGAAGTGTTCGGTTTCGGACAAAGATGTGCGCAGCCGGACGGCGCAGTTGCGGCTTTCGCACACGCTTTTGCAGGCTGCGGATTCCGGCTTCATGTCAGCTAATAAGACCTCCTATTCCGTCAAAGTGTATTTAAATTTGCTTCAGCACCTCCACGAAAAAGCCCCAAAATTTCCGAAACGACGACACACTCGCGCACTCATCCGGCGAGTGGGCGTTGCGGATCTCAGGGCCAAACGAAATCATATCTAATCCGGGATAAGCTTCACTGATGATGCCGCACTCTAAGCCGGCGTGGCAGGCTTCCACCACAACCTTGTGCCCAAACATGCCCTCATAAATCCCTTCCATTTTTTTCAAAACCGCTGATTTGGGATTGGGCTTCCAGCCTGGGTAAATATTGTCATTTTCGATTTTTGCGCCGATGAGGTCGAAGGGTGCACGGAAAGTCGCTGCCACATCGGCTTTACCTGATTCTACGGAGCTGCGTTGCAACGTGCCGCTAAAAAACCGCCCGTTGCGCACTTCCACCCGCGCTAAGTTGGAGGAGGTTTCCACTAATCCAGCGACATCAGGACTCATGCGGAACACGCCGTTGTGGGCTGCGCGAATGGCGGAAAGGAGTTTCGTCTGGTCGCTGCGGCGCATGACCTTTGCGGGGATCGGCGCTTCTGAAATGGTGATTTGCAGGCCCGGTTCAACGCCCCTGTATTCGTCCATAATCACTTTTACGATCGCCTGAAAACTGCGGTCAAACACTTTTGGCGACTTCACCGCCACCGTGGCCACGCTTTCGCGGGGGATGGCATTGCGCACGCTCCCGCCTTCCAAAGTGCTGATAGCCGCTCCTTTGCAAGCCATCAGTACGCGGTTCATGAGCTTATTTGCATTGCCCCGGCCAAGATGGATATCCACGCCGGAGTGGCCGCCTTTGAGTCCATTGATGACAATTTTCCGGCCTTCCGCTCCCGCAGGCGCGTCTATTTCGCGGTAAGCCCATTCCACCAGCGTATCAATGCCGCCTGCGCAACCGATAGTGAAGACATGATCTTCCTCGGTATCTAAGTTGAGTAATATTTTCCCTTTCAACAACTTCCTGCCGAGCGCTTTTGCGCCGCTCATGCCCGTTTCTTCGTCGAGGGTAAACAAGGCTTCGATGGCCGGATGCGACAGGTCTTTGGAGGCCAGCACCGTCATGATGCTGGCTACGCCGAGGCCGTTGTCGGCGCCCAGCGTGGTGCCACGCGCCTTTACCCAGTCTCCGTCGAGGTACATGTCAATGCCCTGAGTATCGAAATTAAATTCGGTTTCTTTATTCTTTTGATGCACCATATCGAGGTGGCCTTGCAGAATGACGGTCGGGCTTTTTTCGCGACCTGGCGAAGCTGGTTTTTTAATGATCACATTGCCAATGGCATCGGTCACCACTTCCAAACCAAGGCTTTTGCCAAAATCAACCATAAACCGGGCAACCCGTTCTTCGTGTTTGGAAGGACGCGGCACCGCATTCAGGTCAGCAAAATAATTCCAGGGAGCCTTGGGTTCGAGTTGGCGAATTTGATCAGACATGGTATGGGAAAGTTTGATGGTTAAGCAATTTCCCACAAAGTAAGGAAAGATTTTTAGTTTCGCACAACGTCTGGCTTTCAAAATCTGGTTGGTATGACATGGGGCATCCCGAATTTTTCAAGACCCCGTCGGGCGCAAGATACCGGTAGAAAAATTGTCAAATTGTACCGTTTACGTGCCGTAGGTACGCAATATTACGTCAACATTGCGTACCTACGGCTCTTGCTGGCTCTTGCTGGCGCAAGGCTCCGGCCTCGTGTCTACTATTTAAGAGGCTCCAGCCTCTTGCTCCCGGGCGACCGCAAGGGTCGCGCCCTACTCGCTCCGCAACGACTTCACCGGATTACTCAACGCCGCACGTAAGCTCTGAAAACTCACGGTCAAAAACGCAATTGCCACGGCTGCCAACCCTGCCAGCGCAAACATCCACAAGCGGATTTCGATGCGGTAAGCGAAATCGGACAACCATTTTTGCATCAGCCACCACGCAAGCGGGCTGGCAATGACGATGGCCACAACGACCAATTTCAGGAAATCTTTGGCTAACAAGCCGGTAATGCCCGTTACACTGGCACCCAGCACCTTGCGGATGCCAATCTCTTTGGTGCGTTGTTCGGTAGTGAAAGAAGCTAATCCAAACAACCCCAGGCAGGAAACCAGGATAGAGAGGATGCCGAAAATACCCGCAATTTTCCCGATCCGCTGCTCGGATTCGTACATGCGTGCAAACGCGTCGTCTAAGAATCGGTAACTAAAAGCCTGGTCGGGTGACATGGCCTTCCATTGTTTTTCCAGGGCAGCAATGATGGCCACCGTCTCCGCGCCTTTATAACGGAACGACATCAAGCCCGTTGAACGTCCCAACTGAAGGCACAAAGCGCCGATGTTATCGCGCAGACTCGACCAGTGAAAGTCTTTGACCACCCCGATGATGTGCAATTCCGAAAAATCTTCCGGCTTTGGCGCGCCATCAAAATTACGGTTGGGCACATAAATTTTTTGGCCAATCGGATCAGGAAAACCCATTTGGCGGGCCGCCGTTTCATTGATGATGATTCCGGTGCTGTCGGTCACCCGCGCAGGGTCGAAATTGCGACCCTGAACAATCTCCAGGCTCAGCGTGGCCACGTAATCATTGTCTACCCGCCAGCGCTGCATGCTCACTGCATTGTCTTTGTCAATGGAAAGGGTTTTTGAAAAAGTTTGGTCGGATCGGCTCGATGAAACCGGCAGGAAGCTTGATACCGTAGCGTTTTCGATGGCCGGATGCCGCAGCATTTCTTCTTTAAAGGTATAGACTTTGTCCTCCAGCCCGTAAGCGTCGTCAAGGATGATGACCTGGCTTTTTTCAAAGCCCAATTTTTTATTTTGAATAAAACTCAATTGATTGAATACCAGCATCGTGGCAATGATGAGCGCCACCGCTACGGAAAACTGAAAAACAACCAGCACGCTTCGGAAATTTCCGCCCCGGCCCATACCGGAAACCTGTCCTTTCAGCACCCGGATGGAGTCGAATGCCGATAAAAAGAAAGCCGGATAACTGCCGGCCAGCAGCCCCACCAGCAGTGTACCGCCGGTCATGGCAGCCCAAAAAGCAGGCGAACTCCAGGGAATCGCCAACGCCGCCCGCCCGGTCAGCTCCCGATACCAAGGCATGGCCAACGCGGCAACCAACGTAGCCAACAGCACGGCCATGGCCGAAATGGCGAGCGATTCACTCAAAAACTGCCCGATCAAAGCCGATCTGGATCCACCAAGCACTTTGCGCATACCCACTTCTTTTGCCCGCGCAGCCGAGCGCGCCGTGGCTAAATTCATAAAATTGATGCAGGCAATCAACAGGATGAACCCAGCGATGGCGCTAAAAATCCAAACGTAGCGAATGCTTCCGTTTGGAGCAAGCTCTACGGTAAGGTCGGAATGCAGGTGGATGTCCTGCATGTTTTGAAGGCGATAACGGGCGTACTGACCCGATTTTTCCATGTCCTCTATCGTAGTTCCCAATACTTTTTGCACCGTAATGGCGACTTTTTCAGCAGACAATTGGTCGAATTTCCGGTTAAACGCAACGAGGTTGGTTCCTTTCCGGACTAAAAGGTAGGTGTGGAAATTATTATTGGTGGCCCAAAACGGCGGGTCGTTTTTGATTTCTTCATTGCCATTCATGGCGAGCAACAGATCGGCCCGGAAATGCGAGTTTTGAGGCATGTCTTCATACACAGCCGTTACTTGTCTGCGCTCCTCATTTTCCAGCACCAAAGTCTGCCCCATCGCCATTTGCGGCGAAGCAAAATATTTTTCAGCACGGCTTCGGGAAATAGCCACGGTATTGGGCTGCACGAGGCAACGCGTCGGGTCGCCTTCTATAATTTTGAGTGGGAACAATTCAAAAAAGCTACTGTCCACCGTTAGCACATCTTCTTCCCTGAAATTTTGCTGAATGGTGCCATCGCGTTTCACTAAATAAGAACCATAATCTCTGAAACGGCACCAAGCCTGGATCTCCGGCAATGCCGCAGCTGCTTCCGGGCCGAGAATGGAACCGGTAACCGCTAATTGGTAGTGGCTCCCGCCAAATTGAATATCTGCCACCGGGCGCACAATCCTATCCGATTGCGCATTCCAGCGGTCGTAGCTCAATTCATACGCCACATAGAGCAAAATAAGCAAACAGGCCGCCACGCCAATGGCAAGCCCGGCAATATTTAAACCGGTATACAACGGTTTTTTGCGCAGTTGGCGCAAGGCGATTTTGAGATAGTTTCGGTACATGCCTGAATTGTTGTGTCGGGAATTACTTACGAGTGCTGATAACTGATCGAACAATCTGCATGCCACGAATTTAAAAAATTGAAAATAAAGGTTTTACAATTAGCACCCACTAAGCAAGGTGTCCGAATTCGGACAAGCAGCGTGCGTAGGCGAACAGCTTTTTTCATAATTTTTGTTGATGGCTTTGCAGGAGCGGCTTAATTTTGCCCTAAGGGTTGGGAACCCCCGCCTTGATTAGAATCAAAATGCCTTGCCCGGAGAAAGCGACACTTATTAATTCAGCGACCCTAAGGCAATCCCTCCTCCCTGAAAATCTCGTAACTTTATAGCCTTCACAAACGCAGCCAATTGGTCGAAAAACCAGTATATTTTTATTTAACAAAACCATATTCAATGAAACAGTCAATTACCCTATGGATCTTGTTGTGCTTGATCGCAACGCCACTCATTTCTTTTGCCCAGAATGGGACCAACAACCGACTCTTGTTTACAACCGACCTGAATGGTCAGCAGGAAGTACCTGATGTAACGACCGATGCGCGCGGAATCGCAACGATCCTGATTTCGGAAGACCGGACAACCATGAGCGTTCATGCCGTTTTCAGCGGCTTGAGCGGCCCCATTACCGGATGCCATATCCATACGGGTGTGGATGGTGTAAATGGGCCTGTTTTCGTCAATTTCAGTAACGCTGTTGCCGGAAACAGGCTGCGGGTAGATACTCCCGTAACCGCCAATTTTTTGAGCAAAGCCTTCAAAAATGAGCTGTACCTGAATGTACATACCGCCCTGAATCCAGGTGGCGAAATACGCGGCCAACTCGGTTTAAAAACCGAAAACCTGTATGCCATTGTGCTTTCGGGGGCCAATGAAATACCGCCTGTGACGTCCACGGCTTCCGGCGTGGGGTATCTGGCGCATTCGCCCGGCAATTTTTTTATGCGGTATGTCATTGAATACAACGGGTTGAGCGGCCCCCTTACGGCGGCGCATTTTCACAGTGGCGCGGCTGGCGTTGCAGGGCCGGTCGTTGTGGGATTATCGGCCGGCGTAACCAATACGTTGACCGGAACGTTGAACCTGACCTCGCTTCCGGCGGACTTTTTACAAAAATTGGATAACGGCACGCTGTACGCAAACATTCATACCGCTGCCAATCCGGGTGGGGAAATTCGCGGGCAATTGATTCCACTTGGACCCGTTGCTTTTGCGGCCACCCTAAATGGCGACCAGGAAACCCCGCCGGTGACCACCTCGGCCAACGGCATAGCCATCGCAAGTTTGAATGCCACCCTCGATTCTGTCTCTTATTATGTTGGTGCCAATGGGCTTACGCCAACTGCCGCCCATTTTCATACCGGACTAGCGGGTACAGCCGGACCAGTGTTGTTTGGCCTGCAAACGACTTCAATGCCCAATTTTTACACCGGTAAAACGGCCTTAACCGGCGCGGCAGTCACCAACTGGCTCAATGGCAATATCTACGCCAACATCCACACTGCCGCCAATCCGGGCGGAGAAATTCGCGGGCAAATGCAGCCTTATCTGCGACGCGTCTATGCGTTCGACCTTTGTGGCGAACAGGAAACACCCCCCAACTCCTTAGCCGGCCAAGGGGCAGCTTACATCACAACGGATTTGCTCAATACCCATTTAGAATACCGGTATATCGTTGAGGGGTTGAGCGGCCCGGCTACCGCAGCACATATCCACGATGGCGCATTCGGAACAGCAGGCCCGGTATACCTGCCAGTGTTCATACCATCGCCCGTAGGCAGCGGTCAATTTCCAATTACTGGCGCTGACGCTGTTAAACTGGAATCGGGTGATACCTACCTGAACATCCATACTGCCGCCAATCCGGGCGGGGAAATCCGTGGGCAGGTGCGCCGCCAATTAGCTTGTTCTGTCAATGTTGGCGTGTCGGAACCTGCAGCAGATATTCTGTCGGTGTACCCAAATCCCACGACCGAACGCGTTGACATACAGTTGTATGTAAATGAGCCTTTTGAAGGGCAGTTGATCCTGATGGAGCTGAGTGGAAAAACCATTTTGCTGAAAAATTACAACATGGAGTCCGGCGCGCAGCAGTTGTCTTTGGATTTGTCCAATGTGCCAGCTGGTATGTATTTTGCGCAAATCAGGTCTGCGCAGCATGGTTTGGTGCGGGCTTTTAAGCTGGTTAAAGCGTAGGTTGTATCTGTCTTTATAGTCCGATGGAATATCACAGAAGCGTCTTAAGACAGCCTCTGAGGATTCCAAATAGGACACGGAGGTTCACGGAGTAAAGAGCGTCTCGCGGAGTTAAGCCCCTCTGTGAGAATCCCTTTACTCCGCGAGACTCCGTGTCATAAGGTAGTCCGCAGAAGACTGCCCTCGGACATTTCGCGGCCTCTTATCGGACTATAAAGACAGACTAAAACTTAATCCCGACGCTGGCACTCAGCATGTTGTTCTTGCCTTCGGAATCCTGGAAGAATTTCGACAGGCCAATTTCGTAGTTCACATCCACGGTAAAGAACAGCACATCGAGGCCGAGGCCTACATTGGCACCCCAGGTCAGGCGGTTCATATCTTCAATATCCAGATCGAAAGAGGGGCGTTCTTTCACATTGATGACATAAGCCGGTACGATGCCGCCTTTTGCATGCAAGCCGATCAGGCCGCCTTTGCCGGTGAGTTTGATGCCGATGTTAACCGGCAAACGCAAGCTTTGGATGGTCGTTTCTTCGCTCAAATCCACGTCGTCCGGCGAATCAATTTCTTTGAACAGCCGCGCCGTGACGCTGTAATAATGCAATCCCGGATTCAGAAAAACCACGCCTTTGCCAACGCGCAGGTCGAACCCGGCATTCCAGCCAGCGCGGGCTTCGGCGTCAATATCCTGTATTTTGGTATCTAATGCGGAGAGGTTAACGCCCACTTTCGGGTTTATGGAAATTTGTGCATTCAAAGGCAGCGCAGCCAATCCTAAAAAGGCAATAACAACAGATGCAATGACGATTCTCATAATCCTGATGTGATTTTGTTGAAGGATTCAAAATACCACACCAAAACGAACCCGAACATCGAAACTGATGTGAAGGAAGATTGAAAATCGCGTTAAAGGGAAGTTAATCCCTAAAAAACCTTCTCGTACAACGCCCGTTCCCGCTCTTCCAAATCCGGTTGTTTTTGATTCAAAATTTCAAACACATTTTTTTTGATGGTGTGCGCGATGTCGCCCGTTGGCAGGTCGTTGCAATCAAGACCGAAGGGGTCTTCGATTTCTTCACCGAGCAGTTCCACGCCGAGCAGGGCGAAGAACAGCAACATCGAAAGCGGGATGGTTGAATAATGGAAAGTGGTGACTAATGCAAAAGGCAGCATCAGCGCATAGGCCGAAATGAAAATTTTCAGGTACACCGCATAGGAAAACGGAATGGGCGTTTTTTTGATGCGTTCGCAGGCACCCAGGATGTCGAGTAACGATTCTTGCTGGGCCTTGATGTTGAGGTAATCGCCTTCGCTGAGTTCGCCCCGGCGGTGGCTTTCGGCAATCCGGTCAAAAATCTCTAAGGCAATCTGGTTGGGAATATGGTCTTTCGACGCATAGGTTGCCTTTTCAGTTTTGGATAAAAAAATCAGTTTCTCCAACTGGACGCCATTGCGCAGGTGCTCGACCAGCGCAATGCAGAAATTGGCGATGCGTACGGCCATGAAGTGGCGCACTTCCTGATCTTCTTTCGGAAACATGGTCTGGACATAAATCGCCAGATTCCGGCTGTTGTTGACTAAAGCGCCCCACTGTTTCCGGCCCTCCCACCAGCGGTCGTAGGCAGAATTGGTGCGAAAAACGAGCAAAATACTCAACATCACACCGAGCAGAGAAAATACCCCCATGTTCATGTTGATTTCGCGCTGCCAATTGAAATAGTCAACCACAACACAAAGCGCCGTGGCGTACAATCCAATGCCAATTACGCTGCGCATGATGCGCACCATCGTCCAGCTCGTGGCTAAGTGGCGGACGTCGCCAAACCAGTTTTGATTGGTCTTGTAGTAAATCATGATTGCAACAGGTTAAATTTCAGCTAAATATTCGTGCGTAAATTTAATGGCCATCGCCCCTTCGCCCACGGCAGACGCGACCCGGTTCATGGCGCCGGAACGCACGTCGCCGGCGGCAAAGATACCAGGCTGGCAGGTTTCCAGAAAAAATGGTTCCCGCGAATGTTTCCAGATTTTTTTATAGTCGGGATGCTGGCGCAAATCACGCCCCGTGTAGAGAAAACCCTTTTGATCCAGCAACAGGCGATCGTCTAACCACTCCGTTACCGGGCGGGCACCGATGAAAATAAACAAGACATCGGCAGGTTCGGTGTTTACCTCCCCGGTCTCCACGTTTTGGATGCCCAGCGCTTCCAATCGTTCGTTACCAGTTGCTTCTACCACTTCTCGTTTGCCGGACACCTCAATGTTCGGAATGCTGTTGATTTGGTCAATCAGGTAGCTCGACATACTGGAGGTCAGGTCTTCCCGGCGGATGATGATGGTCACTTTTTCAGCAAATTTGGAGAGGTACACAGCCCCTTGGCCTGCTGAATTGCCGCCGCCCACCACGAAGACTTTTTTGTGCTTGCAGGCCTGCGCTTCCGTCATGGCAGCGCCGTAATATACCCCTGCGCCCGTGAAACGTTCAACTCCTCCGGCAGGCAGCCGCCGGTAGTCCACGCCCATGGCAAGGATGATGCTTTTGGTGTTCACCACATTGCCATCGGCGAGGGTTAGCTTTTTATAATTTCCCTCTATTTGAATACTTTCCACAGATTGCGGCGAAACAAACTCAACACCAAAACGGGTGGCCTGCGCCAGGGCGCGTCGGGATAGGTCGGAACCACTAAGGCCGTTTGGGAAACCGAGGTAGTTTTCAATCCTCGAACTCGTACCTGCCTGTCCGCCCGGCGCCCGCCGTTCGATCAGCAGGGTTTTTAACCCTTCCGAGCCGCCATATACGGCTGCCGCCAACCCGGCAGGGCCAGCGCCCACAATGACGACGTCGTAAAGTGCAGAAGCGGCTGTGGTGTGCAAGCCCAATTTACCCGCAACTTCCTGCAAAGTAGGGTCGTAGAGGATGCTGCCGTCTTCCAGCAACACAGCGGGGAGGTTTTTAGCGTTTAATCCACATATCTCCATCATTTCCAGCGCACTGGAATCATTTTCGACATCCATCCAACGGTAGGGAAAAAGATTGCCTGCCAGAAAATCCTTGATGACGTGCGATTTTGGCGAATAGGGATAACCCAACACCCGAATCCCCTGAAATTCGGGGACAAAATTGCTCTGCCAGTCGTCGAGCAGGTCGTTCAGCACAGGGTAGAGTTGTTCGGTGGGCGGATTCCAGGGTTTCATCAGGTAGTAATCGAGTTGTACGTCGTTGATGGCACGGATGGCCGCATCAGTATCGGAGTAGGCGGTCAGTAACACCCGCTTGGCATCGGGAAAAAACAGTTTGGCTTTTTCCAGAAAGTCAACGCCCTGCATTTCCGGCATGCGTTGGTCGGAGAGGAAAAGCGCTACCGTTTCGCCTTGCTTTTTTAGTTCGGGCAGGGAGTCCAGCACCTCGTTGGCCGAAGTTGTACTGATGATGCGGTAATCGTCTTTGTAAACAGCCCGCAGGTCAGATTTGAGCGAACGCAGAACCTGTGGGTCGTCGTCAACAGAAAGGATAATTGGTTTTTTATCAGCCATGATTTGGTGCTACGTCGGTTATTAAATAATTGACAATCAATTTTTTAAAGATCAAAAATGAAATGGAGTTACGTTTACTAAACTTTAAAAGTTTAGTAAACGTCATGTTACTCTACCGGAAAACAAACGGTAAATGTTGTTTTCCCGGGCACGGAATCCACCTCGATGCTACCTTTGTGGTGCTCGACAATGCGGCGCACTACTTCTAAGCCCAGGCCAGTGCCTTTGCCGATGTTTTTGGTGGTAAAAAATGGGTCAAAAATTTTCGACACCACATTTTCAGGGATGCCAGCGCCATTATCGGTAATTTCCACAAAGGCTCGGTCGCGTTTGGCGTAGGTCTTAATGTTTAAAACACCGCCTTCGTCCATCGCATCAATGGCGTTGTCTATCAGGTTGGTCCAAACCTGGTTCAACTCGCCCGGAAAAGCTAAGATTTTGGGCAAGTTTTCACCAAACTCCTTTTTCACAGCGATGGACTTGCTTTTCAACTGGTGTTTCAACATCGTCAAGGTGTTGATGATGCCTTCCGGAAGGTCAATCTTTTCGCCATCCTTCGACCGATCCATGTGGGAATAGGATTTGATGGATGTGATCAGGGATGCAATCCGGCCGGAAGCTTCCTGGATTTCGCAGACGAGCATTTCCAGGCTCAGGGTGCCTTCTAACCAGGGCAGGATACCGTCTAAGTGTTTCCCGTCCACAATGTCGTGGATTTCATTGAGGTCAGCTTCCGTCATGCCAAACTCGACAAAGGTTTCGGCGATGGTTTCGGCGTTTTCCACGTTCCGGTCTTCCAGCCAGTCGAGCAGGTCGTCTTTGAGCGATTCCCGCTGCATCAGGGTGAGATCCGTGCGTTTTGGCGCGTTGATTTTTGAAAACAGGATGGCATTCACCTGGTCGGTTTGTTCCGCAGTGACGCGCATGGTCATGATCCGCTTGAAGCGCTCCGGCGTCTGGTGGGTGCGGCTGTAAAGTTCCTCAGCGTTGCGCACGATGGAGGCTGCGGGATTGTTCAACTCGTGCGCCAGACCGGCGGAGAGTTTGCCGAGCGACATCAGTTTTTCGTTCTGCAAACGGGTAGCCGTAAAATCCCGGATGCGGTCAGACATCTCGCCCACGAGGTTTTGCGTCATTTCGTAACTGACGGTGACCATTTCCGTGAAATGCTTTTTGTGCAATTCGAGCACGTACGTGTCCCGCAGAGCTGTGCCGGAAGCTATCGCTTCCTTCATCCGCGAAAACGGCAGCAGTCCCGTAAGCGTCCCTGTTCCCCAGGCGCCCAATTCCCGGTATTCGTTGCCCTGTTTCAGCCGCACAATGTATTCGCCATCCACAATGACCTGCATGTTCACGACTTGTTTACCGGGGTAAAAAAGTTGCTCGCCTTCCTTATACAGGAAATAGTCTGCTCGTTCGATCAGCCATTCCAAGTCGCTGTCGGGCAGGTTCAGAAACATTTCGAAAGACCGGATTTGGTCAATTAATGCAGGCGTTTTTTCTTCGGGATGCATGTTAGGAATTCAATTTTTGATAAAAATATTCATTTCAACAAAGTTTCATTTTGCGATCCCTTTAGAGAGAATTCCCCGCAAAGGCCAAAAAGGATACGCGAAGGCCGCAAAGCAAGACCCCTTTCTAAGCGTGGAGAAGCCCCAAGCAAAGGCCGCAAGGCGTGATGCCAGCCTTGGCTTAGCGTCCTTGGCGGAACCTTAGCGTCCTTCGCGGGAACCTTCTCTCCGAATCTCACGTCGTCCGAAAAAGCACGTTCACAAAATATTCCTTTTCATCGAAAAACCATTGCTCCACTTCAAACCCGGCAAATTCCGCCAGCCGTGTTATTTCAGGACGGTCGTATTTTTTGGAAAGCTCCATGTCAATGGCTTCCCATTTCCGGAAAGGAATTTCTAATTCCAGCGCTTCGATGCGGACCGTTTGCTGCTTTTCGCTGACCAAATAACTTTTCATGTCGCCTGTAAGCGGGTTGTATACCGGGCAGTGGCGAAAGGCAGTCAGGTCGAAGTCAGCGCCCAATTCCCGGTTAATGCGGTGCAGCAGGTTCAGGTTGAATGCCCGCGTCACGCCTTGAAGGTCATTGTAGGCCGCCAGAATGATGTCAGGGTCTTTTTTCAGGTCGAAGCCTACCAGCAACCAATCGCCGGAGTGCATCCGCTGCCGCAGTTGGCGCAAAAAATCTGCAGCTTGTTCCTGATTCATATTGCCGATGTTGGAGCCGAGAAACAGCACCAATTTTCGCCGGTCAGAGAGCCGGTCAACGTCCTGAAGCGCCGAAAAATACTCGCCTTCAATTGCGGTGACCAGCAGTTCAGGCCATCGCTCCTTTAAGGTTTCCTGCAAGTGTTCAAGCACGCTGCCCGAAATATCAATCGGGAGGTAGCGAAAATCGGCCTTTTGATTTAAAAAATGCTGCAAAAGTACCTGCGTTTTCAGGCCATCGCCGGCACCAAGTTCGATTAGGTCGAACGGTACATCGTCTAATTTCCGGAAAATCGCATCCCGGTGTTTTTGAAAAATTTCAAATTCACACCAGGTCAGGTAGTATTCCGGCAGGTTCATGATTTTTTGAAACAGCCGGTCGCCTGCCGCATCGTAAAAGTAGCGGGACAGGAGGTGTTTGGGGTTGTCCGTCAACCCCTGCTGCACGTCTTCCGCAAAAGCTTGGATCTTTATCATTTCAGTGCGTGAAGGAGCAGTCATCTCGTTGATTTAATTCTCAAATAACTCAAAAATTAAAGGCTTTTCGCCAACCGGATGCCGGTGAACTGCCAGCGTTTATCCGTGTGAAAAAAATTGCGGTAAGTGGCTCGGATATGCGCACGCGGGGTTGCCACCGAACCTCCCCGAAGGATCATCTGGTTGATCATGAACTTCCCGTTGTATTCGCCCAGCGCACCCTTGAACCGGGGGTAGTGCGGGTAAGGCAGGTATGCGCTCGAGGTCCATTCCCAGGCATCGCCGAAAAGTTGGGTATTTTGTGCCGCACGGGGATGGAAATGTCTGTTTTCCAGAAAATTAGCTTCAGGTGGAATTTGGGGGTGGGTTAGTTTACAGGCGATTTCCCACTCAAATTCGGTGGGCAGGCGAAGCCCTTTCCAGTTGGCAAAAGCATCCGCTTCGAAATAGCTGAGGTGCGTGACGGGCAGGTCGGGGTTCACTTTTTCAAAACCCTGCAACGTGTAATGCCACCATTCGCCGTTGTGGTGGTACCAGTAGAGCGGTGCCTTTTCTTCCAATTGTTGAGCCCATTCCCAACCCTCCGAAAGCCAGTATTCAAAGCGTTTATAGCCGTCGTCGCGCATAAATTCGAGGTACTCGCCATTGGTAACGAGCCGGTCCTGAACCGCAAAATCCCCGAGGTAAACGGGGTGGGCGTTCTGCTCGTTGTCCCAACAAAAACCAGCGCCGCGGTGGCCGATTTCGTACAGCCCGTTTTCAAATTCCAGCCAGGCAGCGGGGCGGCTTCGAGCTGTTAAGGGGGCTGCATGTTCCTGATAAACCGGAAAAAGCGGGTTGTTGCCGAGGATGTATTTCAGGTCGGTGACCAACAGTTCCTGGTGTTGTTGCTCGTGTTGCAAGCCAACTTCTAAGGTCAATGCAAAGGCTTCGTCTTCAAAAAGTTGATCGTTATTTTCTAAAAGTGCGCCGAGGTGTTCGTCCACATAACTGCGATAGCTAAAAATATCGGATGCTGAAGGGCGGGTCATGTTGCCGCGGTTGCTGCGCAACACCCTTGGACCCTGGCTTTCGTAATAGCTGTTGAAAAAATAATTGTAACCGGCATTGAAAGGTTTGTATCCTGGGCTGTATTTCGCGAGGATGAAATTTTCAAAAAACCAGGTCGTGTGCCCCAGGTGCCATTTCGGCGGACTGACATCCACAATGGGTTGTACCACAAAGTCCTCCGTTTGAAGCGGCTGGCAAAGCGCTTCGGTTTGGTGGCGGATGTCCCGGAAACGCTGCAAAGTCCCGGAGGTCACAGGTGCATTCATAAAGGCGATGATTCTATTTTTGGCAGAAAGGATACTGGCTTGTTGGGGAACGTCAACAAGTTTGTATGAAAAGAAGATACACGTGTTTTTTAAAATTGTTCAAAAGCTGGCGCGAATAGCTTAATCATCATTTATATAATTTTTATTTTCAATAAAATCGGAATAAGGAGCTTGGCGTAAATAAGCGCGTCATAACGCCAGAACGTTTCGTCCCATCGGGACGCAATGCCGGTAGCCCAAAAAACGAGCCTCACGTTTCGTCCCATCGGGACGCAATGCCGGTAGCCCTGTTGCACGCATTTGAAATAGAATTTGACGAGGCATACCTTTTCAAACCTTTGATTTGACCCGCATTGCGTCCCGAGGGCACGTGCCGTTCGGGCACCATGACGCGCTACCGCCATTGCGTCCCGATGGGACGTGCCGTTCGGGCGTCATAACGCGCTACCGCCATTGCGTCCCGATGGGACGGGTTGTCGGGATGATTGGGGCTACAGGCATTGCGTCCCGAGGGGACGTGCCGTTCGGGCGTCATGACGCGCCGTTTCCCTCTGATTCTTGAAAATGTCCAATAGTATGACCCTACACCCTTTTGGGTGGCAAATCAAAAGCGACAGCTTCGTGATCCAGGTGATCTCTGTGAGCGCCATCGCAGAATGGTTTGTTTTTTGACAAGCCGCAGCGGCACAGGCTGAGCAAGGTTCTTCCGCCGAGGCCGTACGTATTTCCCTGCGGATCTACAATTTCAAATTCTCCTTCTACTTTCAGGGAGCCGTTCGAGTTGACAGTTATTTTGGTCGTTGACATTTTTATTTGTGTTTTAATGAGCGACAAAGATGCAATTTTTCATCCATGCCTCTCACGGAAAATAGGTCGCAAGTTTGCATCAAGCTCAAATTCGTACCTGTCTTTATGGGGCGCTGAATTAATAAGTGTCCACTTTTCCAGGAGGCCTTTTGCTCCTACTCTGCGTTGGGGAACCACCTCCCTTAGGGTCGCTGAAATAATAACTGTCCACTTTTCCAGGAGGTCTTTTGCTCCTACCCCGCGTTGGGGAACCACCTCCCTTAGCTATGGCTAAGGTCGGGAACCCCCGCCTTGGTTAGAATCAAAAT
>JBBQGV010000023.1:0-67533 GCA_038323375.1 Chitinophagales bacterium | reverse complement strand
AACATTGGGATTTTCGGGTGTTTCATGTGCGGCGGCAGTTGCGTCCGGTTCGTCAAATTCAAGCTTTTGGCAGGCAAAAGCAATCATCCCGGAAAGACTCAATAGCAGCGCGCATCGGGCAAAAAAAGAGCGGGTTTTCATGAAAATATGGTTTGGTTAACTAATCAGGTCATTGATGAAATGCTGTACGCATCCATCTGCCGGACAAGGGGTAGTAAAATTCTGATGGCTAAAAATACGAAATAAACGATTCAAATCAAACGGTTGGAAATAAAAATACACGGCATCTTTGAAGAATTAACACTCCCCCTATTTCAACACTACCAATTCCGCCAGCGTAATCACTTTCACAAACTGAACGCTTCCGCCTGCCTGTTGCTGATAAACGGCCATGTCCCCCATTAGCAGTTCAGGGCCGGGGCCATTGACCGGGAAAGAATGCGCCATGAACAGAATAGGGCGCTGGGAAATGGGCTGTTCGTTGGCCAGGGTAATCGTGCGTTCGTAGCGGCCGTCTTCCCCGTATACGGTGAAGGTTAGCGCCGGGGATGTTTCCAGAGCCAGACCGGTTTCCATCAATTCTGCCGGTTGGCGGCAACGGCAAAATTCGCTGGCGATCACTTTTCCGAAGGTGCAGTCTAAGTTTTTAAACGCACTGCCAAGGTCTCTCGCTTCCTGTCGTCCGGCGTCTGAAAGCTGGCGGGCGACGGTCTGATCGCACAATTTCCACCATTCGGGCACGGTAGAATTGAAATTATCGGCACCTACCGTTGCATTGGTGTGGCGAAAGTACAGGACATAGCCGCCTTCACGGATGGATTTGAACAGCGGCGCGTGTGGCGTGACCACTACTTTGCGCAGCACGGTATTTTGCACATTGTTCGGATTAGTTGCCTTCACTTCAAAGACTCCGGCAACGTCAGGCGCAGTATAAAGCCCGCTCGCATTAATCGTGCCGCCGGTTGTTTCCCAGTTGGCAGTAAGGTTCGCATGAAAAGCAAATATTTCATCGGGTTCCAGCAGGATGCGCTCATCCGGAGAAACCAACAACACCGTATCTCCGGTATCATCTTCTTTGCAGGCTGAAAAAGAAAAAAACAAGCACATAAAAAGGGCAGAAACGCAACTGATCCGTGTCATTATTGTTCGATTTTTGTTTGATGTCAACGATCTAAGGGTCACTGAAATAATAACTGTCCACTTTTCCAGGAGGTCTTTTGCTCCTACCCCTCGTTGGGGAACCACCTCGCTAAGGTCAGGAACCCCCGCCTCGGTTAGAATCAAAATGCCTTGCCCGGACAAAGCGACACTTATTAATTCAGCGCCCCTAAGGATTGTGTTGTAACTAAAATAATTAGCAAATTTCTTTACTTTTGCGGCGAAATTCGTTCATCGCATAAAATAAAATGCATGCAAGCTATAGAAAAAAAGCTGCCCTTCAAGGTTAAAGACATCGCTTTGGCAGAATGGGGTCGCAAAGAAATCGAATTGGCAGAAGCCGAAATGCCCGGCCTGATGGCTTTGCGCGAAGAATACGGCGCAACAAAACCGCTCAAAGGTGCCCGCATCGCAGGTTGCCTGCACATGACCATTCAGACGGCTGTACTGATTGAAACCCTGATTGAGCTGGGTGCGGAAGTATCCTGGTCGTCCTGCAATATCTTCTCTACCCAGGACCACGCCGCCGCAGCTATTGCCGCAGCCGGCATCCCGGTTTTTGCATGGAAAGGCATGACAGAAGAAGAATTCTGGTGGGCCATCGAGCAGACCATTTATGCTTTTGAAGACGACAAGCCGCTGAACATGATCCTCGACGATGGCGGCGACCTGACCAATATCGTCCTCGACCAGCGCCCTGAACTGATTGAAGGCATCCGCGGATTGAGCGAAGAAACGACAACGGGCGTACACCGCCTTTACGAGCGCATGGCTGAAGGTACCCTGCCTTTGCCGGCGATCAACGTCAACGACTCGGTGACAAAATCTAAATTCGACAACAAATACGGCTGCAAAGAATCCTGTGTGGACGCCATTCGCCGCGCTACCGACATCATGATGGCGGGCAAAGTAGCGGTAGTTGCCGGTTACGGCGACGTTGGCAAAGGCACAGCTGCATCGCTGCGCGGTGCCGGCTGCCGGGTTATTGTTACGGAAATTGACCCGATCTGCGCACTCCAGGCGGCCATGGACGGCTACGAAGTGAAGAAGATGGTGAATGCCATCCCGCGCGCTGACATCGTGGTGACCGCTACCGGCAACTGCGACATCATCTCGGAAGAGCATTTCTACCTGATGCGCGACAAAGCCATCCTTTGCAACATCGGCCACTTCGACAACGAAATTGACATGGCCTGGTTGAATCAAAACCACGGTCACGCCAAAATCAACATCAAGCCGCAGGTGGACAAATATACCATCAATGGCAAAGACATCATCCTACTGGCTGAAGGCCGCCTCGTGAACTTGGGTTGCGGTACTGGCCACCCGTCGTTTGTGATGTCGAACTCGTTCACCAACCAGGTACTGGCACAGATCGAGCTGTGGAAGAACGCCGATCGCTACGAAAATAAAGTGTACACCCTGCCCAAGCATTTGGATGAGCAGGTTGCACGCCTCCACCTGTCGAAAATCGGCGTGGAATTAGAGGATTTGAATAAAAAGCAAGCCGATTATATTGGCGTTAAAGCAGAAGGTCCTTACAAGCCGGAATATTACCGGTATTAGGGGATTGGAAAGAGGTAACACCTTTTCAAAAGGTGTCACCTCTGGACGTATCCGAAGGTGACACCTTTCTAAAAAGGTGTTACCTTTCTCGAAGACACGAAACCCGAAGGTGACACCTTTCTAAAAAGGTGTTACCTTTCTCGAAGACACGAAACTTGTAGGTGACACCGTTCTAACCCAAATCATAAAACAATGGATAAATCCACCCATTATCCACCTTACGAATGCCCCCTGTTACCAGGAAATTTCTATCATGTCTACAACCGTACTAACAACGGGGAACCTTTATTCAAAAGCCCGGAAAATCGACGATATTTCCTTGAAAAATTCGGTGAGTACCTATTGCCTTACCTCACAATCTACGCTTATTGTCTGTTAGACAATCACTTCCATTTTCTGGTACGCATTAGGGAAGAATTGGAATTGGAAAAACAACTAAATAGCCTTTCCGTCTCTCAGCATTCTGCCGTCCAAAAAAAATTGCTGGAACAGGTTCCTGATCTTAGAACTTGGGATGAATTGACAAGTAGTCAGTTTCATCGTTTTTTTACTTGTTATGCAATGTCTGTTAACAAGGAATGGGGTAGGAAAGGCAATTTATTCTACCGTCCTTTTCAACGAGTTCCTGTTCAACATGAAAGTCATTTCACTCGCCTGATTTACTACATTCACGCCAACTCTAAAAAGCATGGCTTGCAATCGGATTTCAGGAATTACCCGTGGAATTCTTATGCCACGATGTTGTCTGACAATCCTACAAAATTAGAGCGTCAAGTGGTGCTGGATTGGTTTGGCGGAAAATCTGCGTTTGAGCTTTTTCACCAGCAGGCGGAGGAGTGGAAGGATATTGAGGGTCTGATTATCGAGTGGTAGAAGTGGCGACCACGTGTCCGCTTTCTCGAAGACCTAAATCTCCTTATTCCCTGATGTTTGGTTCACGAAAAGGTAACGCCTTTCCAAAAGGTGTCACCTTGGGTTTTTGGTTCACGAAAAGGTAACACCTTTCCAAAAGGTGTCACCTTGGGTTTTTGGTTCACGAAAAGGTAACACCTTTCCAAAAGGTGTCACCTTGGGTTTTTGGTTCACGAAAAGCGGCGCTACTTCACCCGTTTTCCTTTAATATCCTGCCCACCCTGGAACAGCGTCAATGAAGAAACAGCGCCAGCGCCATCTACCTGGAATTCAACGACCGCATCTACGACCTTCAGGAAAAACCGGTTCGGCGATTCCGGATAAACCCCAAACCGCTCCTGTCCGGTGAGCTGGCAATAGAGTTGTGCTCCTTCGTGGGTCACGACCATCGTGAAACCGGGTGCCATTTCGTATTCACCGAGAAATTTACCCAATTCCGATTCGGGCAGTTCAATTTCCTGACGGTCTGAAGGTAGCGGCTTGTCGGTTTTTTCCCAAAGGTGCACCGGCGAGGTACGGTCGCTGACCACCGCTTTCACCACTTTTTTATCGCCTTTCGCTTCGCGTTCAAATGTGATCCGCGCAAAAGAATCTTCAAAGAAAAACTGATCGCGGCCATAAGCAACGATCTTGAACTTCGAGCCGCCAGGGCGCTGTGAAAACAGTTGCCCGTTTTCCGCCGTGATGAAGCGTTGCTCTTTTTTGGCGTTTTCGTATACCCCCGCATACGCATCCAGCGATTTGGGATCTACCTGCTTCGACAAAGGCTGGTAAGATCTGCCTAAGAGTGCTGCCACCATTTTCGCTGCCGGTTCGTCGGGAGAATTACAATCGCAATTGCTCAGCATGGCCACGCAAACGTCTTCTCCGGGCACGTACAGCAGAGTGCTCAAAAATCCGTTGATGCCGCCGCCGTGTTCAATCGTGGTAGTACCCAGCAGGTTGCCGATTTGCCAGCCATAACCATAGTGCGTATCATGACCGTTCGGCAGGATATGGGGCGTAAAAGCCTTTTTCAGCGACTCCGGTTTGAGTACCTTGCCGCTATGCACTGCCTTCGTCCAGATGAACAGGTCTTCCACCGTCGAAAGCAAAGAACCGGCCGCGTAGGGCTGCGTCATGCTCAGGTATTCCGCGTGTACATAGGTGCCGGATGGCGAACCCTCGCTGTACCCGTCTGCACGGTTTTTGATAATGGGTTGGACCTCGCCGTAGTAAGAGTTTTTCATCCCCAGGGGTTTAAAAAACTGCTCGTCAATGTATGTAGCATAGGTTTTACCCGATACTTTTTCGATGATGTAGCCAAGCAGGATGTATCCGGAATTGTTGTAACTCCAGTCTGCGCCCGGCTCAAATTCTGTTGGCTGGTTTTTGAAATAATCTACCAATTCAGTGGGCGTGAAGTCTTTCCGGCGCGTCTGGGCATCCCATTCCTTCATGCCGGTATAACTTTTGATCCCCGAAGTATGGTTCAGCAACTGCTCAACGGTGATGCGTTTGCCCTGGGTGGGATACTCCGGGAGGAATTTCGTCAGATCGTCCTCCAGCGCGAGTTTGCCTTCTTCGGCAAGGCGCAAAATGGCGACGGCGGTAAACTGTTTGGTCACCGAACCAATGCGAAAGACGTGGTCGGGGCGCAAAGGCACGTCCAATTCCAGATCCGCCTTTCCGATGGCTTTCTGGTAAATGATTTTGCCTTTTTTTGCAACAAGCACGGCAGCGCCAGGGCCGTCAGCTTTGTAGGATTCCTGAAAAATTTTGTCGAATTCGGCACCTGCTGCCGCATCAGACAATTGTGCGGATACAGGATGCAAAGAACCTGTTAGTACGGCAAGCAACAAAAAAAATCGTGACTCCTTCATGTGTAAGTTGATTTTGGTTTGTAAGGAACAAACATAAAGCCATTCAAACCAAAATCGAAAAACTAACCGACAAGCGGGTTCGATTTTCCGTCAACTGTTTAAAAACTATTCTTCCACATCATGCTTTCCACCGGTTTGTCGGTGCGCTGGTTGTATTTTGCGTTCACTTTGTGGTTGTAATAGTGCTCAATATCGCCTTCCACCTTGAAATAAATCAACTGGCCAATGGGCATACCCGGGTATACGCGCACGGGCTGGGTGCAGGAAATTTCGAGCGTCCAGGTATTGCAAAAGCCAACATCCCCTTTCCCGGCAGTGGCATGAATGTCTATGCCCAGGCGTCCTACGCTCGATTTGCCTTCCAAAAATGGCACGGTAGCGTGGGTTTCGGTGTATTCTGCGGTGACGCCGAGGTACAAAATACCGGGATAAAGCACGTATCCTTCCTCCGGCATCTCCATGTATTCGATGGGGTTGTGTTTTCGGGCGTCTAAGATCTGGTCTTTATAAACGGCCAACCATTTGCCTAAATGTACGTCGTAAGAATTGGTGCCGAGGCATTCCCGTTCAAAAGGTTCGATGACGATTTCGCCGTTAGCAATGCTTTCCAGAATTTTTTTATCACTAAGGATCATTTGCTTATGCTGATTTGAGGGGCGAAGATATTCTTTTTCGTTGTCCGAAAATGGGTAAAGGGGCAAAAGGCAATAATTTATCGTCAATCTACAAAGATCCCTTGATCTCTATCGAAATATTCAAATTATTGCCCATTGCCCCGGGCTCCAATCATCCTTGTTGGTGGTTCGTTGGGTGTTTGGGCGACCGCGAGGGGCGCACCCTACCCCGTGCTCAAATTTTCAAATCATTTCGGGTATTTGGGCGACCGCGAGGGGCGCACCCTACCCCGTGCTCAAAACATCCAATCCCCCCATCACTCCTTCCCCGCCAGCTCCGGATCGGCCAAACCACGCGCGATTTCCAGGAGTTGAATCATTTCGCGACGGTAGCCATTGACGTCTTTGCCCTGTGCGTTTTTCGCCAATTTCAAAGCCTGCGCATAAGTGGCATTGCCTTTCAGCTCCGATTTGCGCAGCAGCATCCCGAATTCCGCCACAGCGGCTGACCAACCAAAATTGTCGCCGGTTTCGCTGATTTTCAGGGGTTTGTCCAAAACGGGTTTTTCGATGAGCTGGCTTTTAGCGCCCTCCGGCTGCTTGTAGCGCAGTTTGATGTTGACGAGTTCGTTGCTGGGCACAATCGTGATCTTTTTGTCATCTTCCGTTTTCTGGTATTTTAAATCGTCCACTGTTGCGATGAAGCTGCTTTTGACGCCAACGGGGATGATTTCGTACAAAGCCGTCACCGTGTGCCCGGAGCCTAATTCGCCGGCGTCTTTTTTATCGTCGTTGAAATCTTCTTTGTTCAACATCCGGTTTTCGTAGCCGATGAGGCGGTAGGCCTGCACTTTGGCCGGGTTAAATTCGATTTGCAGTTTGACGTCTTTGGCGATGGTGAACAGGGTGCCGCCGAATTCGTTGACCAACACTTTGCGCGCTTCGCTCATGTTGTCAATATAAGCGTGGTTGCCGTTGCCTTTGTCGGCCAATTCCTGCATTTTGCTGTCTTTGTAATTGCCCATACCGAAGCCCAGCACGGTCAGGAAAATGCCGCTTTCCCGTTCTTTTTCGATCAATTTCACCATTTCTTCGTCGCTGCTGGCACCCACGTTGAAGTCGCCGTCGGTGGCTAAAATTACGCGGTTGTTGCCGCCCTTCACGAACTGTTCGCGCGCCGTTTTGTAAGCCAATTGGATGCCTGCGCCGCCTGCGGTGGAGCCGCCTGCGCTCAATTTATCAATCGCTTCCTTGATTTTTATTTTATCCGTGCCATCGGTGGGCGACAAGACCAATCCTGCCGCGCCGGCATAAACCACGATAGATACCTTGTCTTTCGCGCGCAGTTGATCTACCAGCAATTTATAGGCAGCCTGTAACAACGGCAGCTTGTTCGGGGCGCTCATACTGCCCGACACGTCAATGAGGAAAACCAAATTGGAAGCGGGCAGATTTTCAGTGGAAATACTTTTGCCCTGCAAGCCAATGTGCAGCAAGCGGTGTTCCGGTTGCCAGGGGCATTCCGACAATTCCGTCACCACTTCAAACGGGTGTTCGCCTTTTGGCTGCGGGTAATCATAGTCGAAATAATTGATCATTTCTTCAATGCGCACCGCGTCTGCCGGCGGCATTTGGCCCAAGTTCAGAAAACGGCGCACGTTACTGTAAGCAGCCGCATCCACGTCAATGGAAAAAGTGGACAACGGAATCTGTAGGGCCGGTTGGAAGCGATTTTCCTGAATAGCGGCATAATCTTCGGTATTTTGATCCGGATAAGGTTCGGGATAAGGTCGGTTAGGCATGCTCATTGCAGGCGAAGACGGGTAACTGTAACCCATCGCCATGTCTTTTTTGGCTTTGCCTGCCGCCCTGGATTCTTTTCGTTCACCCTCCATTTTGATCGGGCTTGTGATCACAACTTCTTCTAAAGTCATATTGCCGCTCTTCAGGGTGTATTTTTTGAATTTCCCCGAGCAAGCCTCCACTTCCAGCGATTCAAAACCGGTGTATGAAATGACGAGCATGGCGCAGGAGTCTGGCGAAGCAAGGGTGAAGTGGCCATTAATGTTCGTCGTAACGCCAATGCTGGTACCTTTAATGAGTACGCTGGCACCGATGAGTTCCTCTCCTTTTTCATCCAGCACTTTGCCTTCGATGGTGTAATTCGGCAGGTTGGCCATTCTCCAGGCCGGTAAAACGAGGGCAGCTGTAAATAACAGCCAGAGCATTCTTTTCATCATGGTAAATGTATTTTTTCCTTTAGATGTCGCTTCCATTCTGATTACATAAACCGCATCAGTTTTTTTTTATCCTATAATTTTATACTTTGCACCTTCCAAAGCAAAGCATGGCACTATTGCGCATTTTCAGGAAACAAACGCCGGAGCAAAGCGACCGGGATTTGCTGGAGTTATACCGCTCCAGCGACCGGAGCGAATATTTGGGGCAGTTGTACGAGCGCTACTTAGAGCTGGCTTACGGTATTTGCCTGAAATACCTGCAAGACGAGCAGGCCGCAGAAGACGCAGTGATGGGCGTTTTTGAAGAATTGCTGACCAAAGTGAAACAACACGATATCCGGGAGTTCGACAAATGGCTGCATTCCGTGTTGCGCAACTATTGCCTGATGCAGTTGCGGCGCAAGAATCGCCAAAAAACGGAAAGTTTTGACCCCGCGCTTATGCAATCTGCCGAAATTCAGCATCCAGTTGGCGATATGGACATCGAACAAAACGAACAAGCCCTGCGCGAGTGCATGGAACAACTGCCCGCTCAACAAAAACAGTGCGTTTCGCTGTTCTACATGGACGGGCAATCCTATAAGGAAATCGCAGACGCGCTGGAGGAAGATTTAGGGAAAGTGCGCTCGTATATTCAGAACGGGCGAAGGAATTTGCGGATTTGTGTGGAGGGAAAGTTGAGAATTTGAGGATTTTCAATACATTTTTCACACCCCTTCGGGGGTTAGAAGGCTTTAATGAAAAATAGGATCACCATACTTCGGCGCTGGTTAAGCGGAGAAGGGCGAGCTTCGGATGAGCGCGCCCTCGATGCGGCTATGCGGGACGATCCTTTCCTTGCGGAAGCAATAGAAGGGTATCGTGCTTTTGCCGATGCGGATCATGACAAAAACTTAACCAGACTGCGCGGCCGCTTGCAGGAAAAAAGCAACCAAAAACGACCGGGCGGGGTGTATCTCCTGCCGCGCGCTATCGCCATTGCTGCATCTGTATTGGTTTTGGCGGGAATGGGCTGGTGGATATTCCGGGAAACTCCGGAAGCTCAAATGCTCAGCAAAAACGATACCCCGGGCAGCCTTCCGGCGGATACAGGAACCGATCAGGCCATCGCTCAATTGGAACAACCCGTTCCTGCTGCTAGTATCGAAGAACCCGCCGTACCCGCCCCAACGACACGCTACCGTTATAATCGCCGCTCGAAAGAGTTGAACGTTGTGCCCATAACCCCTGCACCGGTTGACCAAGCGGACAGGATGGCGGAGAATACGCGAGCAGCCGATTTTGCTTTGTCAGGAGAAGGAGCAGCCAAACCCAAAACATCGGATAAACTTGCAGAGCAGCCGCTTCCGGTCGTCCCCTCGGATAACGAACGCGATATCGCCACCTACCACAAGCCTGCTACGGAAAGCGCAGCGCCCGCCATGCCTGGAAAACGCGCCCGCGAAGAAGCCAAAAAAGACATGGCGGACGCCAATAAATCGGCAAAAGAAAAACAGTCCAACAACCTGCGCAACCTGGTAGGGCGGGTGACCGACGCCAGCGGCGAACCGCTCATTGGCGTCTCCGTTGTAGCAGAAGGTACGGGACGCAGTGCCTCCACCGATGTGGAAGGCAATTTCAGCCTGCCGCTATCCGGCGATGAACAACAGGTGGTTTTTAACTACACAGGCTTTGAATCCCTTGTTGCCCCCATCAACCAGTCTGGCTCGGTGAATGTGGTCATGAAGGAAAGCGCTGTGGCGCTCGAAGAAGTGATCGGGTCTTCTTTTGAGAAAAAGCAATCAAAAGCGCAAAGCGTTTACAAAGCACCGGCCACTGCGGCACCTGTCGGCGGTACGGATGCCTATGAGGCTTACCTTGCTCAAAATCTTCGTTACCCCGACGCCGCCAGAAAAAAAGGCATTCAAGGGGTTGTAAAGTTGCGCTTCACGGTGAGTGCAGCCGGTAACTTATCCAACTTTAAGGTTTTGCAAAAACTCGGCTACGGCTGCGACGATGAAGCAATCCGCCTGATTAAAGAAGGCTCGGCCTGGCAAATCAGCGGCGATGCACGAAAAGTGCAGGTGGAGTGGGAAATTCGGTTTTAAACCCTCCTGCCAACTGCCAACTACCCCTCGCTCCCCCTCGTCCTCAAGTCCAAAATATTCCCCATGTGATAGCAGGTGCGGCAACGCGGTTCGTAGCGGTCTTTTTCGCCCAGCAGAATCGTGGCTTCTTCCTGTACTAAGCGGTAGGAGTGGGTCGCTAAATTGCCGCAATGGGGGCAAATGGCGTGTACCTTGGTGATGTATTCGGAAACCGCCAAAAGGTTGGGCATCGGCCCGAAAGGCAGTCCCCGGTAGTCCATATCCAATCCGGCGACGATCACGCGAATGCCCCTCAACGCCAGTCGCTGGCAGTTTTCAGGGAGTTCTTCGTCAAAAAACTGGGCCTCATCCACGCCCACCACATCTACGCCTTCGCTCAGTTGCAGCAACCGCGAAGAATGCTCGATGGGTGTAGACAAAATGTAATTCGAATCGTGCGAGACCACTTTTTCTTCGCCGTAGCGTTTATCTATGCCGGGCTTGAAAATTTCAACCCGCTGGTTGGCAATTTTCGAGCGTTTGAGACGCCGGATGAGTTCTTCGGTTTTCCCCGAAAACATGGAGCCGCAGATCACTTCGATCCAGCCACTTCGTTGTCCTTTAAAATGTGGTTCCAAAAACATGGATACTTTATTATTTTCGCTTTCCGCAAAGGTAAAATAATCGAACATTAAACCCGGAAAGGAACGCTGCTGTTAACCATTCACCTGAATATAAAGCAAATCAAACTAAAAAATCACGACATGAACCGACTACAATACTGCTTTTTGATTATTGCGCTCTGCTTTCCTGCGTTTTCTCAGGCACAACCGCTGGCCGTAACTACGGTGCCTTTCACCCCCCAGTCTGCCTGGCAGGTGCGCGATAGCCTGCACCAATTCGGCTCCCACAAAAACAAGCAGGCGCTGAAGATGCAACAGGGAACTGCCCTGCTGGGAGGCATCGAACTGCGCGACGGCATCATTGAAGTGGACATCGCACCGGTGGCCGATCGGGCGTTTGCGGGGGTTTGCTTTCGGGCGAAGGACGACGACGCCCTGGAACTGATCTACCTGCGCTTTCACAAAAGTGGTCAATTCGACGCCATACAATACACCCCCCGCTACAACGGGTTAGATTCGTGGCAATT
Source organism: Chitinophagales bacterium (assembly GCA_038323375.1). Classification (GTDB taxonomy): domain Bacteria; phylum Bacteroidota; class Bacteroidia; order Chitinophagales; family Saprospiraceae; genus JABWAJ01. The sequence goes on along the minus strand of JBBQGV010000023.1, from coordinate 55,965 downwards.
GTACCACTCTTCCGATTACCAGGGTGCTGCCACCTATAAACCGGGCGAATGGAACCGCCTGAAAATCAAATTTGAAGGATCCCGGGCATGGGTAGGCATCAACGGGGGCGCCCAAATTGCCTTGTATGTCCCGCAAATGTTGCGGGCACCGCGAAAAGGCAAAATCGGACTTTGGTCGCTTGGGGAGGTCTGGTTTTCTGATTTTTCTTACAGTTCCCTGCCCAACGTGGTGCTGATGGCGGAAGTTGCGCAACCTGACCAACGCGCCAAAAGCATCATCAACTGGGAATTGTCGCCGGCGTACAACGCCGATTCGTTACATTGGAAAAAATATCCGGAGGGTGCCATCAACTGGCAGGCGATCCGGGCGAATGACCGTGGATTGGTCAACGTATCCGCGTACCGCCGTAAACGCATTTTCGATCAATTTGAAAAAAACTCCCTCGATGTCGTTTTTGCGCGAACCACCATCGTAGCGGAAAAAGATGAAGTACGCACGGTTCGGTTCGATTACAGCGACATGGCTCAGATTTTTCTGAATGGCAAACCGCTGTTCCGGGGCGACAACGCTTTCCGGTCAAAAGGGCCGCTATACCGTGGAGAAGTCAATGCCGACAACAATGTGCTGTACTTGCCGCTGAAAAAAGGCAACAACGAGCTGTTGATTGCAGTGGCCGAACGCGCCAATGGCTGGGGATACGTGTTTCAATGGGAATAACTTTTGGACATTGGAAAACGGAAAAAAATGCATACCCCCGTTTTCCACCAAATACTTGCCCAAAACCTGCAAATCCCATACCTTTGCATCCATTCTAACTGCGAATAAAACCAACCTGGTACAAAGCTGTCCACTTTTCGAAAGCGGACAGCTTTTTTCATCTTTTCATCCTTCTAAATCGTTTTAAACAGAACGTGAACGAAAATAAGCCCATCGTCAGGCTGGCTACGCCCGCTGACAAACACTATGCGGAGCAGATTGCCACCGAGATGGAAGTATCCGCGAAGGCAAGGGGAACGGGCATTGCCAAGCGTTCGCCCGATTATATCCGCCAAAAAATGGAAGAAGGTAAAGCCGTTATTGCCCTGACAGATGACGGAAGCTGGGTGGGGTTTTGCTACATCGAAGAATGGGAACACCACAAATACGTGGCCAATTCGGGTCTGATTGTGGTGCCTGCGTTCCGAAAAACCGGTGTGGCCACGGAAATCAAACGCAAAATTTTTGAACTGTCGCGACAAAAATATCCCAACTCCAAAATTTTTGGCCTTACGACCGGGCTGGCCGTCATGAAAATCAATTCCGACCTGGGTTACGAGCCGGTGACGTATTCGGAACTGACCAACGATGAAGCATTTTGGAAAGGTTGCCAAAGCTGCGTCAACTACGATATTCTGATGAGCAAAGACCGTAAAAACTGCCTTTGCACCGCCATGCTCTTCGATCCGGTAGAAGCGGCAGAAAAGCAGCAGTTGCAACAATCAGCAGCGCAACAGAACGGTGCCGCAACACCGGGAAAAGACCAAAAACGGCATTTCAAGGACAACTTCAGCTTGTTTGGCCGCTGGATTCGGTTCAAACAATACGTATTGCTCAAAGCTTCAAAAAAGCGGAAAGTATGAAAAAGAAAAAAGTCGTGCTCGCCTTCAGCGGTGGATTAGATACGTCCTTTTGTGTGAAATACTTAGCCGAAGACCAAGGGTACGAGGTGCATACCATCACGGTGAACACCGGCGGCTTCGATGCGGCGGAGGTGGAAGCCATCGCCGCCCATGCCCGCAACCTCGGCGTGGCCTCGCACCAGACGGTTGACGAAACGCGCAACTATTACGACAAGGTCATCCGCTACCTCATTTACGGCAATGTCTTGAAAAACAGCACCTATCCGCTGAGTGTGAGCGCGGAACGCATGTCGCAGGCTTTGGCAGTGGCCAACTACGCCAAAACGCTTGAGGCCGACGCAGTGGCGCATGGCAGTACCGGAGCGGGCAACGATCAGGTGCGATTTGATCTGATTTTCCACGTTCTGGTTCCCGGTATGGAGATCATCACCCCAATCCGGGATCTGAAATTGTCGCGGGAAGCTGAAATCGTTTACCTCCGCTCAAAAGGGGTGGAACTGAATTTTGAAAAAGCACAGTATTCCATCAATAAAGGCATTTGGGGCACTTCAGTTGGCGGAAAAGAAACCCTGCACTCGATGGGCATGTTGCCCGAATCAGCGTGGCCAACCCCAGTCACCCAAAGCGGAAGCGAAACCGTGACCCTGCGTTTCGAAAAAGGCGAACTCCGGGCTGTCAACGACAAGGTATTTGCCCATCCGGTTGAGGCGATTCAGTTCCTGCAATCCATCGCTGGGCCTTATGGCGTTGGCCGCGACGTGCATGTGGGCGATACCATCATCGGCATTAAAGGCCGGGTGGGGTTTGAAGCCGCTGCGCCCATGCTCATCCTCAAAGCCCATCACGCTTTGGAAAAACACGTGCTGACCAAATGGCAACTGAGTTGGAAAGACCAATTAGCGCAGTTTTACGGCAACTGGCTGCACGAAGGCCAATACTTAGACCCGGTGATGCGCGACATTGAAGCTTACCTGGCGAACGCCCAGCAAAACGTGACCGGCGAGGTTGCCATCCAACTATACCCTTATCGCTTTCAGGTGCTGGGCATCGAGTCGCCTCACGACCTGATGTCCTCCAAATTCGGGCAATACGGCGAAATGAACTTCGGCTGGACCGGCGACGATGTGCGGGGTTTTTCAAAGATTTTTGGGAACCAGACGGCGATTTATCATCAGATTGATTTGAAAATCCCGCTTGGGCGGGACAAGTTTTAAAAATTTTATAATTTGAAAATCAAAGCAGGCATCATAGGCGGCGCGGGCTACACCGGCGGCGAAGCAATCCGGCTTTTGCTCCGGCATCCGCAGGTTGAACTGGCTTTTGTACACAGCCGAAGCAATGCGGGGAAACCGCTGCATGCGGCGCATCCCGATCTGTTGGGTGATACCGAACTGCATTTCACAGATCGGATTGAACAGGAAGTGGACGTGCTTTTTCTTTGCCTTGGGCACGGGGAAAGCAAGCGCTGGTTAGACGTAACGTCCATACTTTCTTCGGTAAAAATCATTGACCTGAGCCAGGATTTCCGGCTTGGGGCAAGCGTTCAGGGAAAGGTATTTACTTATGGTTTGCCGGAAGTAAACCGCGAAAGCATCCGACAGGCGGACAATATTGCCAATCCGGGCTGCTTTGCCACCGCCATTGAATTGAGCCTTGCGCCGCTGGCTGCTGCGGGGTTGTTGCAGGAGGTTCACACGACCGGCATCACAGGCGCTACCGGCGCCGGACAAAAGTTACAGGAAACCACGCACTTCACTTGGCGAACCAACAACATTTCCGCCTACAAAACGCTAAACCACCAACACTTGCATGAAATTCGCCGCACCTTGACGCAATTGCAACCGGGTTACGAAGCTCCGATCCACTTCATCCCCTGGCGCGGCGATTTTGCGCGGGGCATTTTTGTCAGTTCCTGCACCCCTGTGGCCGCGTCATTTGAAGCCCTGCAACAGTTGTACAAAGAATTTTACGCCAACCACCCTTTTACCCAGATAGCCGACGAGCCGATTGACCTGAAACAAGTGGTCAATACCAATAAATGCCTGCTTTTTTTGGAAAAAGAGGGCGATCAACTCGTGGTTCATTCCACCATTGACAACCTGCTGAAAGGCGCATCGGGGCAAGCCGTTCAAAACATGAACCTGATGTTTGGCCTAGAAGAAACGGCCGGGTTGCAATTGAAAAGCGTGGTGTTTTAAAACAAAGCAAGCATGAATTTATTCGACGTTTATCCCCTGTTCCCCATCACGCCGGTGAAGGCGCAAGGCTCTTGGATTTGGGATGATGCCGGTGAAAAATACCTCGATTTGTACGGCGGACACGCGGTCATTTCCATCGGCCATACCCACCCGCATTATGTGCAAGCGTTGACGGAACAATTAAACAAAATTGCTTTTTATTCCAACAGCGTTCTAATCCCTTTGCAGGAACGGCTTGCCGAAAAATTGGGCGCAATGTCGGGGTATCCGGATTACCAGCTTTTTTTGTGCAGTTCGGGCGCAGAAGCCAACGAAAATGCTTTGAAAATCGCCTCGTTCGCCACCGGAAGAAAAAAAGTCATCGCTTTTAAAAAAGCATTTCACGGACGCACGTCGGGCGCAGTGGCAGTAACCGACAACCCCAAAATCGTTTCGCCGTTCAACGCCGGCCATAAGGTCATTTTTTTGCCTTTAAACGACGAAGCCGCTTTGCTGGAAGCACTTGATGAAACCATTGCGGCGGTCATCATCGAAGGCATTCAGGGTGTTGGCGGCATTCAGGTTCCGGAAGATTCATTTTTGCAACTGCTGGAACGGGAATGTCAAAAACACGGCATCTTGCTCCTCCTCGATGAAATCCAATCGGGTTATGGGCGCACCGGCAGGTTTTTTGCGCATCAATACGCAGGCATCCGCCCGCACCTGATCACGATGGCCAAAGGCATGGGCAACGGCTTTCCTGTGGGCGGAGTGCTCATCCACGGCGATATCAAGGCTTGGAGCGGCATGCTGGGCACCACTTTCGGAGGCAATTACTTAGCTTGCGCAGCATCGCTGGCCGTGCTGGAGGTATTGGAACAGGAACAACTCCTGGAAAACGCCGCAGCACAAGGTGCCTGGTGCATGGACGCTTTGAAACAGCAGCCTGCGCTGTTGGATGTGCGTGGTCGGGGACTGATGATTGGTTTCGATTTGCCGGAAACGCATAAAACCGTTCGAACCAACCTGCTGATGAAACACCGTATCTTCACCGGAGAAGCCAAACCCAATACAATTCGTTTGTTGCCGTCGCTGGCTGTGCGTCGGGAGGAACTGGCGTTGTTCTTAGTTGCGTTGGAGGCGGAGATGGCGGGGTAAAAAACATACTTATGAAGTGCTTTATCGTCAAAATCGGAGGCAGTGTATTGGATCACCCTGCTGCACTGGAAGCGTTTCTGAAGGCGTTTGCAGCCATTGATGCCCCAAAAATCCTGGTACACGGCGGCGGCAAAATTGCTTCGAAAATCGGTGAAGCGCTGGGCATTGAATCGCGCTATGTGGATGGCCGACGGATTACCGATGCACCCACGCTCGATGTGGTGACGATGGTTTACGGCGGGTTGATCAACAAGCAACTCGTGGCCAAACTGCAGGCGGCGGGTTGCAACGCGGTTGGCCTCACGGGCGCCGATGGCAATGTCCTCCCCGCGCACAAACGCCCGGTGAAAACCATAGACTACGGTTTTGTCGGCGATGTGCAGGCAGCATCTGTGAACGTGGCCTGGTTGCAGCAATTGCTGGTGGGGGGCGCTACGCCGGTTTTTGCGCCTTTGACCCACGACTCCGGCAGCCTGCTCAATACCAACGCCGACACCATCGCTTCTGTGCTGGCCATTGCCCTGAGCCGCCTGTTCGAGGTTCGGTTGATTTTTTGTTTTGAAAAAAAAGGTGCTTTATTAGATGTGAATGATTCGGATTCTGTGATTAGGCACCTGCCTCGTGGTGAATACGAAAAGCTGCTGAAGCAAGGAGTTTTCGCCGACGGCATTTTGCCCAAACTTGAAAATGCGTTCGACGCCATCCGAGCCGGCGTGCAGGAAGTCCTGATTGGGGATGCTGCCGATTTGATTAAAAATACGAGCGAGGAAACGGCTGGGACGCTGATAATTCGGTGATGTTTTTATTCTCATAACCGGTTGACACGGAGTTCCACGGAGTAAAGGAAGTCTCACAGAGGCTTAACTCCGCGAGACTCCCTTTACTCCGCGAGACTCCGCGCCATATTGGAGTCCTCAGCCGCTTCTGCGTCTTCTGTGTTTCAAAAATTTCAAAATAGCCTCTGATTCGCATGACTTATATAAGTTTAGGGGTTGTTTAATAAGGTGCCCCCCCAATCTTAAAAGCAAACATCATGGCTTCCGACTTTAATCCATCGCAAAAACAGCGCTTTGACGACCTCTGCCACGATGCGTTGGCGCTGTTGCAGCAGCTCATTGCCACGCGGTCGTTCAGTCGGGAAGAAAGCGGAACGGCTACGCTGATCGAATATTTTTTCGAGCGGCGGCAGCTCCCCACGCAGCGCAGCGGCAACAACGTCTGGGTCACGAATCAATATTTTGACCCGGATAAACCCAGCATCCTACTCAATTCCCACCACGATACGGTGCGCCCCAATGCCGCTTACACCCGCGATCCATTCCAACCCGAAATTGTAGAAGACAAACTCTACGGCCTGGGAAGCAACGACGCCGGCGGGTCTTTGGTGGCTTTGATTGCAGCGTTTCTGCATTTTTACGACAACCCTGACCTGCCCTACAACCTGGTCTTCGCGGCTACCGCCGAAGAAGAAATTTCCGGCAGCGGCGGCATTGAAAGCATCTGGCCGCTCCTGCCGCCCATCGAATTTGCCATTGTAGGCGAACCCACGCTTTGCCAGATGGCAACCGCTGAAAAAGGCCTGATGGTGCTCGATTGCACCGCCAAAGGCCAGGCTGGGCATGCCGCGCGTGAGGAAGGCGTGAATGCCATCTACGCCGCGCTGCCTGACATTGAATGGTTTCGGGCTTATGCGTTTCCAAAACAATCCGACGCGCTGGGCGCTGTAAAAATGAGCGTCACCATCATCGGGGCGGGCAGCCAACACAATGTCGTGCCCGCCGAATGCCGCTTCACGGTGGATGTTCGCGTGACGGATGCCTACACATTAGAGGAAACCTTAGCCATCGTCCGGCAGCACGTGCGTTGCGAGGTGCAGCCCCGCTCTATGCGGATCCGTCCGTCTGGAATTGCTGCGGATCATCCGCTGGTGGAGGCCGCCCGGCAGTTGGGGATTGGCTTGTACGGTTCGCCCACTACTTCCGACCAAGCCTTGATTCCGGTTCCTTCGGTTAAAATTGGCCCTGGCGATTCAGCGCGCTCGCACTCGGCGGATGAGTTTATTTTTTTGGAAGAGGTTCGGCAGGGGGTGGAGGGGTATGTGGGGTTGTTGGGGCAGTTTTTTTTAGATTATCTTCTTTAAACTATTGCTATGAAACTTTGGCAAAAAGACAAAACAACCCTCGCGGAAGTGGAGCAATTCACCGTCGGACAAGACCCGGTATTGGACATGCACTTAGCGCCTTTTGACGTATTGGGATCGCTGGCGCATGTCCGCATGCTGGAATCCATTGGTTTGCTGACGGCGGAGGAACTTCGGATTTTGTCGGTGGAATTGCGGGCCATTTACCGCCGCATCGAATCCGGGGATTTCCGGATGGAAGCGGGGGTGGAGGACATCCACTCGCAGGTGGAACTGGAACTGACGCGCAAATTAGGCGACACAGGCAAAAAAATCCACAGCGGCCGCTCGCGCAACGACCAGGTGCTGGTGGACGTCAAGCTCTACCTGCGCCACGAAATCCGGGAAGTTACATTTGCCGTTAAGGCGCTGTTTGATCTGCTGTTGCAACAAAGCGAGCGCTACCGGGAAGACCTGTTGCCGGGCTATACCCACCTGCAATTGGCCATGCCTTCTTCGTTTGGATTGTGGTTTGGTGCCTACGCGGAAAGTCTTGTGGATGATTTGATTACGCTGGAGGCTGCCCACCGGGTCGTCAACAAAAATCCGCTGGGTTCTGCTGCGGGCTACGGCTCTTCTTTTCCGCTCAATCGCCGGATGACCACTGAATTACTGGGCTTCGACGACCTGAACTACAATGTGGTATACGCGCAAATGGGGCGCGGTAAAACCGAGCGCATCGTAGCCGCCGCGCTGTCGAACATCGCCGCCACATTGGCCAAACAAGCGATGGATGCCTGCTTATTTATGAACCAGAACTTCGGATTCATCCACTTTCCCGACGAACTCACCACCGGCTCCAGCATCATGCCGCACAAAAAAAACCCCGACGTGTTTGAAATCATCCGCGCGCGTTGCAACCAAATCATCACACTGCCCGGCGATATTGCCATGCTGACTGCCAACCTGCCTTCGGGGTACCACCGCGACCTGCAACTGCTGAAAGAACAGCTTTTTCCAGCCATTCAGCACTTGAAAAGCTGCCTCTCCATGATGTGCCTGTTGTTGTCCAATATCGAAGTGAAGCCCAATATTCTGGAAGCGGAGCGCTACAAATTCCTGTTTAGCGTGGAAGAAGTGAACAAACTCGTGCTGGCCGGTGTGCCTTTCCGCGATGCGTACAAACAAATCGGGCAGGCCATCGAAAAAGGCGAGTTTACCTACACCACCACCTTCAAACATACCCACGAGGGCAGCATCGGTAACCTGCAAACCGAGGCCATCCGCAGCATGATGGAACGAACGCTGGGGAGTTTTCGGTTTGAGCGGTGGGAAGAAGCGGTAATTGGATTGAAGTAGAGGGTAGAAAGAAGAGGGTAGAAGGAAGAGCGTAGGAACCAATATCATGCAATTACGTCCCTTACTTTCTACCTTCTACTTTAATCCCTCTACTCCACAACCTTAAACCACGCCCCTACTGCCACTTCCGCCAGTTTTCCCGTTGGCGTGAAGCTGTCTCCACGAAAATCCAAGTAGCTGGGCCATTTCCACCACAGCACGCCGTGGCACCAGTTTTTGCCTTTCAGGCCCGCGCCCACTACTTCGTAGCACAGTTTCTGGTGTTCCATATTTTGCGGGCGGCCATTTTCTTCTTCGTGCGGATTTTTCCAGGGCGCTTGTACACTGCGAAAACCAATTTCAGTAAAAACAATGGGTTTATTGAATTTGCGGCTCACGGCTTCGGCTTTCTCCATGACCTGTTCAAATCGCTGTTCCAATTCCTGTCGGGTAGGGTTGTCGCCCGGGCTGAGCGGATAGTAGCAATTCAGTCCGATGAAATCGAGCTGGTCGCCGAAGGCCAACTGCTCAAAATCTTCGCCCCAATTGGCGCTGTAAGTCAGTTGCCCGCTGTACAATTTTCTGATTTTAGCAATCATTCGCCGCCAGTCGTCAGGGCGCTGGCGCGTCGTTTTCACCATTTCCACGGCCACGCTCAGGGCGTCGAAATCGTAAATTTCGGCCAGCAGGGCGTAGTGCCGGATCCATCGGTAATAATACCCGAAAAACGCCTGCCAGTCGGCCTCGGAACTCATTTCAATGTAGCCGGTCCAACTGCGGCTCAGCCAGATTTGCGGTTTCAATACAGTTTTCATACCCAACTTCTGTGCTGCTGCGTGAGCGTACACGACTGATTCGTCGTTTTCGTCGCCGCCGCCGTCGGCGATGGGCAGGAAGCTTGGTTTCGTGTGACTTTCCATATAAGAATACGGCACGATGGCGATGGCATTGCCGCCGATACCGTTCAGTTTTTGGATGGATTGCTGCGCTAATTTGGAGCCGTAGCCATTGTAAACCCGATAGCCTTCGTGCGAGAAGTTGTAGCCTTTCAGATACGGCAGTTTTTCGGGTTTGACCGTGAATTTGCCGCAATCGGCGTAGCGCTGAGCTAAGTATTTTTCCCAGGCCGCTTCTAAATCCTTCCTTTCGGCAGCGCCCGCTTGCCAGGAAGCGTAGCGCAGTAAAAAATCGTCCTTACCCCAATGGGCGATCAGGAAATCGGCAAAAGCGGCCGCCGTGCAACCCATCACTAAGTCGGATTCATTGTTAAACAGCTCATTGTCTATCAAATCAGCCATGGGGGGAAGGTTGCCGGAGCAGTAGAGGCGCTGCGCCCAGTGATCCCAGCCTTTTTCGTACCAATTAGAACTGAATCGGATGGCCAGCCCTTTTTCCAGTGCTTCCGTTTTCGGGGCGCCAAGCAGGCTGCGCAACAGCAGTTCATTTTCCATCTGCAACTGGTCGCCGCGGAAGGTTTCGTTCACCACCACCGCCACTTCCTGCTTGTTGAAATTGACCTCGGCGATGCGCATCAAGCTGTTTTGCAAGCCTTTGTCTTCCACGGAACCAAACAACCGGTAAGCGATTTCGAGCGGTGGACAGGGCTTATTCAGGAACCCGCAAATACTGCTGAACGTGGCTTCGCAATGAGCCGCCATCGCGTCGAGCCGGGCTTTCGGCAACAAGTCTGCCTGGCCTGTGAATTTGAAACGCCCGGTTTGAAAAAGGGTAGATTTTCCGTTCGTAAAATTGAAATGGATGGCTTTGTCGAATCGCCAGGTAGAATCGGCGAGGTTGCCCGCGATGCGGAGTTCGCTATTGGCATAAACTTCGTAGCCCCAGCCGGAACGCAACATTTCGGGCCAGTTGCCGGCGTATTTTTGCTTCAGCAAGGCTGCAATTTCCGCGTCGTCGTTGCCAGTGAATAAAAAAATTGGCAGCTTGACGTTCAGCGGGTTGGGGTAGGTGAAGAGTTTGAACATATCTTTTGCGGCTTCGTACCAATTGCCGTCGAATTGAAAGCGGCGATCTTCTAATTGCACCGGCAATTGTGCGGCCAAGCGCCGGATAATTCTATTGGAAATTGCTGTGCCGAGCAACAGCAGCGGTTTTTGCGTCAGTTCTTCTTCGGTCACTGCCGCGTCGCTTTTGGCTTCTAATTTCAGTCCACGCCACTCGGGGTGCGCGCGCATGGAATCCGCCAGCGCTTGGTACAGGTTGCCCTGCGCTTCGCCGTACACCACCAGCATGGCACCCGATTGGCGCATCGCCCGCATCAGGTCGCGCCGGGAGGGCAGGGGGCCTTCGCCGGCCAAAGGGTCGTTTTGGCAGGCGCAAAGGGCGGAAAGGGAAACGGCGAAGAGGAGGATGAAGAGTCGGGGAAAGCGCATAAAGAATGGTGCTATTTGTGATTGTGTCTATAAAATTAAGAATATAATTCAATTGATGAGCTTAAAAACGCAAAAGCCGCCCCTTGGCCAAGAGGCGGCTTTTCGTTGGGCGTTTGCGACCGTCAGGTCGTTTGCGGCCGATGGTTCGGTGCCGGCGGCGGCACCGAACCATCGCTTCGCAATCAAGCGAGGAGGTCAAGACTTTTTGCAGCACGCGAGAAGCGTACTAAAGTGATTTTGCATATTCAAGTAGGCGTACGTTTATTTTATGATAAACATCAAAGTAGCCAACTTTACTTATGTCGCCTCGTTTCCGAAGCGTTTCTAAGCGGTTAATCAGCCCGGTTAAAGCAGTTTTAATATCCGGATTCTGCTTGTCTACAACTGGCAAGATTGATACAGCTTTAGATTGATCACCCCTGGCAATAAGTTGTTTTACCTCTAATAAAATGTCTTTAGACATCCTATTAAAAGGGATTTAGCGGCCTCCCTTCCCGGGATTGCAAAGAAGATCGGGAGTGATCCCAATGTCCCTTGTGCCTTCGCATGCATTGACGCTAAGCGCCAACCAACATCCCTTTCCGTGTTTTTTTACTGTTTAGCGTAGTTAACAAATAAGATGATCACCTACTTTAAAAGTAACGACTATAAAAACATTAAAAGGGCAATATTATTGTAAAAAAACATCTCAATCTTTACATTAACACCGCTTAATTGGAGAACGGGCTTTCGTTATGCCATGAGTCGTTATAGTTTTGTACTTGTGCATGTTATACCGCTCGCATAAAGTGTTCCCAAACCCGGCCCCGCTCGCCTTTAGATTTGCAATCCGTCGCGGCTTGTCTTCCGTCGCGACCGTGGTCGGGATGAGCGGCGTGATAAGGGAGTGGCGCCAAACGGAAAGCCATTGATGTCTTGCTGCTCGATGATATTTGGAACGATATTGGTTTTGTACCGACAGCCGGGATTTGATATCCTGTTTTTTGTAGCCGGGCTGGAGCCCGCAGCTTTGATCCGTTCCGACCTCTGGCCGGAACGAGCCCAAGATGCTGACGCTGCGGGAAGGTTGGTTGCGAGCGGGGGAGGTGGGTTTAACCATAGTTGGCCACAAAGAGAAAAAAGAAAAAGCGCCAAGCCTTGCTTGTTACGTAAAAATAAATCACTTTTGCACGTAAAAAATGTCATGGATAAGAAATTAACCCTTAGTTTGGATGAAGCCGTCATAGAGCATGCTAAATTGTATGCTGAGAAAAACAAAATCAGTTTATCCAAATTGATAGAAGCCTATCTTAAAGCAATAGTTGATAACAAGACTAAAAATGTAGAAATAACTCCATTGGTTAAGAGCATAAGTGGAGTGATTGAATTGCCATCGGATTTTGACCTTCGGGATGAATACACAAAATACCTTATTGAAAAATACCGATGAAGAAGCTATTTATTGACACGAACATAGTAATTGACTTGCTTGGAAAAAGGGAACCTTTTTACGAGGAAGCAGCCAAATTATTTTCATTGGCTGACAGGAAAAAGATTAAACTGATTGTATCCTCTTTAACCTTTGCAAATACAAACTACCTATTATCAAAGCTAAATAATTCAATCGTGGCGAGGGACATTCTGACTAAATTCAAAGTTTTGGTGACGGTAGCTGATTTGAATGATAAAATAATCGAACTTTCTTTGAATGATAAAGCTTTTTCAGATTTTGAAGACGGTTTACAATACTATTCTGCAATAGAAAATGAAGCAGATATTATCATTACCAGAAATTTAAAGGATTTCAAAAGTTCAACAATACCAGTAATAACAGCTCAAACATACTTGACTGAATAAAAAATAAAACCCGCTCGTATAAAGTGTTCCCAAACCCGGCCTTGCTCGCGCGGATTTGCAATCCGTCGCGGCTTGTCTTCCGCCCCGACCGTGGTCGGGATGAGCGGCGTGTGAAGATCATACGCGCTTCATTTTTTAGGCTATAGTTTCACAATTCCCCCCGTTGGTTCCAAGCGCTACTCGACTACAAGCACTTACCTTTTCCACGGCCCTGCTCGTTGCGATGCTATTTTGGAACGATATGGGTTTTGTGCCGACAGCCGGGATTTTGATTTAGTGTTGGTTCCCGCCGGGCTGGAGCCTGTAGCTTTGATCCGTTTACGGCCAAAGGCCGGAACGAGCGCATGATGTTGACAGTGTGGGAGGTTGGTCGCTAACGGAAAATCCGGTATTACGGCATTCTTTCCACCCGCAACCGGCACTTATGCGTAAATCCAAACAAATTCTTCTGTTATGCTTGCTTCTTCCACCCAACTCGAGTATTTTGCAACCTATTTTTGCGCTCCCGGTAGCTGTTCAGGTGCGCAATCACTTCTTCTTCCGTACATGATGCGTTCGCGCATCCGCGTCAGCACTTCTTTTTTATCTTTGAATCAGGGGTGCTGGTTGGCTTGGTGCGGAGCTGTTGCCGTAGGCTTAGTTCAACAACGCCCCGGAGAATGCCCTATATTTTTGATTAAAACCCGAGTACTGCTCATGGCCAGGTTTTGACAACACCTTCCGCTTTCGCGCAAAGCACAGCGGGCTGTTGCCTCAGTCGTGTCTTCCCCACCACATCGCCAGTGCAAACACCGAAACCAAATGCCACACGCCCCACCACGCCGCGATCATCGCCATGCCGCCCATGCCGTCGAAATAATTAAAAATGAGAATAAGCCCGAGGCCGGAATTTTGGATGCCCGTTTCGATGGCAATTGCACGCGCGTCGGTCACCGGCAGGCGAAACAGGCGCGCAAATCTGTATCCGGTGAGTAGCGCCAAGCCGTTGTGGATCAGCACAATAAAAAATACCAGCGAAAGATGCTGGTAGATGTTTTCCAGATTGGCTGCAATGGCCACGATGATAAAAGCAATGAAAACAACTAAGGATAGGATGCGTATCGGGCGCCGGATGCGGTCGGTGAACTTTGGGAAACGATAAGCCAATGCCATGCCGGCTAATAATGGAATCAAAATCAGTTGCACAATGGAGCCCAGCATTTGTCCGGGCGAAACCGCAATCCCTTTATCTGGCGAACCCGCTTCTGGCAGAAATTGAACGACAATGGAAAAAATAAGCGGCGTGGTGATGATCGCCGCGATGGTAGATACGGACGTCAGCGTCACAGACAGCGCCGTATTGCCTTTGGAAAGGTGTACTGCAAAATTGGACACATTCCCGCCCGGACAAGCGGCCACCAACGCCATGCCCAAAGCTACACTTACAGGTGGTTGCAATACGTAGATCAACCCCAGCGTCAATGCTGGCAAAAGAATGATTTGTGAAGTGAGGCCCACCAAGGAAGCCTTGGGATGTTGCCAAACGTATTGAAAATGGGTCGTTTTCAAATCCAGCGCCACACCGAACATCAAAAACGCTAAGCAGGCATTCAAAAGCGCTAATTGTTCCGGCTTAAAGTTGATTTGTATGGTGTCAAGGGTATCCATGTTGATTTGTTAAGTGGTTGTTTCCCGCAAAGGGTGCTAAGCTGGCATCACGCTTTGCGGACTTAGCGGGAGACTATTTCCCCCAAAGTCCGCAAAGGTCTCGCAAAGGGCGCTAAGTTAGAGGGCATCACACTTTGCGGAATTGGCGTACCCTTTGCGCCCTTCTCGGGAAACGAAGCGCTCTTTCAGCGAATGATTCTCCCGCAAAGAATCTCTAAAAGTAAAAATTATTCCTTCCTTTCCATTCCAACCCCAAAAAAATGCCTGCCAGTTTAATCGAAATGGTAATTTTGAGCTTAGGAACGTCGCAAAAATAACTTCCCGATTTGGGTGGCGGCTTTTTGGCTACGCCGAACTTGCGTTTCCACCGGACTTCCCGCAATTGCCTTCGTCAGTCGCGTAGCTTAGGCTACGCGCTCTCTTCGCGCCTTGTGCGATGAAAAAATCCTCACGCCGAAAAGAGGAACTTATTATTGCGACGTTCCTTAGGACACGTTCCTTAATACAACAAAGTACCAAAACCAACGTATAACAGAACCGGTTCTTTTGCGTAAAGCAACAGGGCCAATAGGTTACAGCAACCATGACCGATTACCAGCATATCCTTGAAAGCATCCGGCGGGATGTGCAGCCGCTTTTTGGCAAAGGCAAAGTAGCCAGCTACATCCCGGCACTCAAAAATACCGATCCGAAGAAGTTCGGCATCGCACTCGAAACTTTAGCGGGACAGGAATGCAGCATTGGCGACGCAAACGAACGGTTTTCCATCCAAAGTATTTCAAAGGTTTTTACCTTGACAATGGCGTTTGCGATGGTGGGGGAGGAGCTGTGGAAACGCGTAGGCATTGAGCCATCCGGCAGTGCCTTCAACTCTTTGGTGCAATTGGAGTACGAAAAAGGCAAGCCGCGCAACCCATTCATCAACGCAGGGGCTTTGGTGGTGACGGATGTCCTCATCCAGCAACTGCCCGATCCGAAAGCGGCTATCCTCGATTTTGTGCGAAAATTATCCGGCATTCCTGATATTGGATACGATTTTGACATTGCCCGGTCGGAACGAGAAACGGGGTTTACCAATACGGCATTAGTCAATTTTTTAAAAAGCCACGGCAATATTGTCAGCCCGATTGAGCAGGTGTTAGATGTTTATTTTCACCAATGCGCCATCATGATGTCGTGCCGCGAATTGGCGAAAGCGTTTCTTTATCTGGCCAATCACGGGGTCATTCCCGCAACGGGCGAGCGCATTTTGACCAATAGCCAGGCCAAACGCCTGAACGCGGTGATGATGACCTGCGGTTTTTACGATGAAGCAGGCGAATTTGCTTTTCGGGTGGGCATGCCGGGCAAAAGTGGCGTAGGCGGCGGCATCGTCAGCGTAATCCCAACCTTGTTGGCCATTGCGGTGTGGAGTCCGGAGTTGAACGAACGCGGAAATTCCGTGGCGGGCGTGATGGCGTTGGAATTGTTTACAACCAGAACAGGGCGGTCTATTTTTTAAAACCCAGTACACAGATATACTATTATACTATGAGCAAGTACTTTTTTGGAATCGTAATCATGCTGCTTTGCGCAAATAACTTAGTTGCGCAAGCCTCCAGTTTCACCGAAAAAATCAAACAGGCAGAAGAGGCGCGCTTGTCTAAGGATTTCGACAAGGCACAGCGCCTGATTGACGACGCTTACCGCTTAGCGCAAAAAGCCGGCAGCAACGAAGGTATGGCCATCGCCCTGCACGAAGGCGCTAAAGCGCTGATTGAAAGCGGCAAAAACCCGGTGCGCAGCCGTGCCAAAGCCTTGAGGATGCTGAAAGAAAGCAACACGCTGACAGGTGATGCCAATTTAAAAAGCAGAAACCGGGCGTTGCTGGCTTCGTTAAATCCCAATGTGCCGCAACCGCCGGACAACTCTGGGGTGATGGCGATCGAAACGCCTAAGTTGCCGGATGTAGTCATGAAAGTCCTGGACGACAAGATGCCCGGTGCCGACAAGCGCCAAAGCGACATGAACGCCCAAATTGCCAGCCTGAACGTCGAAAAAGTTGCGCTTGAAAAAGCCATGCGCGCCAAAGAAAAAGAATTGGAAGCCATGACGGAGGCGCAATTGCGGCAGCAGTTTTTGTTGTCGCGCCAGCAAAACCTGCTCGACTCTTTGTCCATCCACATGCTCGGCGACTCGCTCTTGCTGACGCGCCAAGAGATGGAACTCAACGAACGCGACAGCCAGTTGGCCCTGCAAAGTAGCCAGCGAAACTTGCTCGCCGTCATGTCCGTTGCCGTTTTGGTGATTGCAGCCGGTCTGTTTTACCGGTATAGAACCCTGCGAAAACTGAACAAACTGCTGGAACAAAAAAACCACGACATTGCAGTTGCACATCAGCGCTCGGATGAATTGCTGTTGAATATCCTGCCCATAGCGGTCGCCGAAGAACTGAAAATGACCGGCACTGCGGCCGCCCGGCAACACGACATGGTTACGGTGCTGTTCACCGATTTTGTAGAATTCAGCCGTGTGGCAGCCGGCATGACCGCCGCACAGTTGGTTAAAGAACTGGATTATTGCTTCCGCGCATTCGATGAAATATCTGGTCGCTATCAATTGGAAAAAATCAAAACCATCGGTGATGCCTACATGTGCGCCGGCGGATTGAAGCCCAATGATAACGACCATCCCGTTCGGGTGGTGGAGGCTGCGCTGGAAATGCGGCAGTTTATAGAAACCTGGAAAGCAGAAAAAGAGCGCAATAATACGCCTGCCTTCGATGTGCGCATCGGAATCCACACAGGCCCTTTAGTAGCGGGCGTGGTGGGCACGCATAAATTTGCTTACGACATCTGGGGCAATACCGTGAATGTGGCCGCGCGCATGGAAGAAGGCAGCGAGCCCGGCAAGGTAAATGTTTCCGGTACGACTTACAAATTCGTAAAAGATCATTTCAAGTTTACGCCCCGTGGCCATATTCCGGCTAAAAACATTGGGAATGTCGAGATGTTTTTTGTTGATGCGGCATAAATAGTGTCTGTCTTTATAGTCCGATAGCTGCGTTATGTTTAGGAACGTCGCAAAAATAACTTCCCGATTTGGGCGGCGGCTTTTTGGCTACGCCGAACTTGCATTTCCACCGGACTTCCCGCAATTGCTTTCAGTCGGCGCAATTGCCTTCGTCGGTCCCGTAGCTTTGGTTACGCGCTCTCCTCGCGCCTTGTCCGATGAAAAAATCCTCACGCCGAAAAGAGGAACTTATTATTGCGACGTTCCTTAGGCTCAAAATTGGTCATTTACGCGAGTAAACTTCCGCTTTTGGGTCTTCGCATGCCTTGCTCTCGAACTCTAAAGAGCAGACACGGACTAAATGGACGGACACTAAATATAGTGTATAGTTACTTGCCTGTTGCGTTTACGCCGTGAAACTCGCAGAGTCTCACCGAGGGCTGGGAGCAACTCCGTGGAACCCCATGTTATTTTTTAGCTCACGAAGGGCTGGGTTAAAACCTGCTTTCCATGAACTCCTTGCAACAAAAAAAGCTTATAGAGACCACGATCAGAATTGTTTTTTAAAACAAAGGCCGGTTTTGGCGCAATTCGCCTTATTTTTGCGCGAAGTTATTTACGACACGCTCCTAAAGGGGCGCTGAATTAATAAGTGTCGCTTTTGCCAGGCAACGCATTTTGTGGCTAACCGAGGCGGGGGTTCCCGACATTAGCCAAAGCTAAGGGAGGCGGTTCCCTAACGAAGGGTAGGCGCAAAAGGCCTCCTGGAAAAGTGGACAGTTATTATTTCAGCGACCCTAAAGACAATTCTTACATCTGTTATCTGATAAAATGGTAAAAATCGGCTCGGTTGAAATCGGAGAATTCCCGCTGTTGCTGGCGCCCATGGAAGACGTGAGCGACCCGCCGTTTCGCGCTTTGTGCAAACGCCAGGGCGCTGATTTGATGTACACGGAATTCATCTCTTCTGACGGCCTCGTCCACGATGCAAAATCGAGCTGGCAAAAGCTCGATATTTTCGACTACGAGCGGCCCATTGGCATCCAGTTTTTTGGCGGGCAATTGGAGAGCATGGTGCAGGCCGCAGAAATCATAGCCGCGCACAATCCCGATATTATAGACATCAATTACGGCTGCCCGGTGAATAAGGTTGCCTGCAAAATGGCCGGGGCAGGCCTGCTGCAGGACATCCCCCTTATGGTGCGCTTGACGGAAGCCATTGTAAAAGCGACCGATAAACCCGTAACGGTAAAAACCCGTTTGGGCTGGGACGACAACACCATCAACATCCTCGATGTGGCAGAAAGGCTCCAGGACATTGGCATTCAGGCGCTTTCTATCCATGCCCGCACCCGGAAACAGATGTACAAAGGCGAAGCCAACTGGGAATGGATTGCAAAAGTAAAGGAAAACCCGCGCATGAACATTCCGATTTTCGGCAATGGCGACGTGGACAGTCCGGAAAAAGCAAAATTATTCCGCGACCGCTACGGCGTGGATGGCATCATGATCGGAAGGGCCAGCATTGGTTACCCCTGGATTTTCCGCGAAATTAAACACTACTTCGCCACCGGCGAATTGTTGCCGCCTCCGGAAACCTCCGATCGCGTAAACGCAGCCCGGGAGCACTTGCGCAGTTCAATCGAATGGAAAGGTGAAAAATTAGGGGTGGTGGAAATGCGCAGGCATTACACGAACTATTTCCGCGGCTACCCCAACATTAAAGAATACCGAAAACTGTTGGTCACCGAATATTCACCGGAAATTCTCTTCAGCATTTTGGATGAAATCGAACAACAGTTCAGTATGGCAACCGAGCTTGCCTAAAATAAAAGCGACGTGGTTTTTAAGATACAGGATTTTGAGCGAAAAATTTTTCAAATCGTTAGCGAGGCTGCGCACGAACTGGGCTACCCGGCTTATGTCGTGGGTGGTTATGTGCGCGACCGCCTGCTGGCGCGCCCCTCGAAAGACATGGACATTGTATGTGTGGGCAGCGGCATCGAATTAGCTGAAAAAGTTGCAGCCAAACTTCGCCCCATGCCGCGTGTTGCTGTTTACAGCCGCTTTGGAACCGCCATGCTGAAACACAACGACATGGAAATCGAGTTTGTGGGCGCCCGAAGAGAATCTTACCGACAGGATTCGCGCAAGCCCAGTGTGGAAGAAGGCACCCTGGAAGACGACCAAAACCGCCGCGATTTCACCATCAATGCCTTGGCAGTAAGCCTCAATGAAGGGGACTTCGGCAGCATTGTAGACCCTTTCGACGGCCTGCACCATTTAGAAGAAAAGCTCCTCAAAACGCCATTGGAGCCTGGGAAAACTTTTTCTGACGACCCGCTGCGGATGATGCGTGCCATTCGCTTCGCTACCCAATTGGATTTTAAAATTGATGAAACGACCCTTCAGGGGATTTCCAAATACAAGCAACGCATCAATATTGTCTCCTACGAACGCATTACCGGGGAGCTGAACAAAATTATCCAGTGCGCTCAACCTTCGGTGGGTTTTAAACTGCTGTTCGATACGGGGCTGTTGCAAATTATTTTTCCTGAAATGGCTGCCCTGCAAGGCGTGGAAGTGCGCAACGGCAAGGGACACAAAGACAATTTTTACCATACCCTCCAGGTCTTAGACAACCTTTGCCGGAAAACCGACGACCTGTGGCTGCGTTGGGCGGCCATCCTGCACGACATCGCCAAACCGCCAACCAAGCGCTATTTCCCGGATCAGGGATGGACTTTCCATGGCCACGAAGCCCTTGGTGCTGCCATGACGCCGCGCATTTTCAGCCGGTTGAAGCTGCCGATGGATCACAAGATGAAATTCGTGCAAAAACTCGTGCAATTGCACCTGCGTCCCATCAGCCTGACCAAAGAAAATATCACCGATTCGGCCATCCGGCGCTTGTTGTTTGATGCAGGTGACGATATTGACGACCTCATGCTGCTCTGTGAAGCCGATATCACTTCCAAAAATCCGGAAAAAGTCAAAGGGTACTTAGAAAACTATGAATTGGTGCGCCAACGCCTGAAAGAGGTAGAGGAAAAAGACCACCTCCGCAACTGGCAACCTCCGGTGAGCGGCGAAGAGATCATGAGCACCTTCGGCATCCCGCCCGGCAAAGAAGTAGGTGTGATCAAAAACGCCATCCGCGATGCCATCCTCGATGGGGTCATCGAAAACAATCATGCTTCCGCGCATGCGTTTATGCTGGAGAAGGGGAAGGAGTTGGGGTTATAGCATTTTTCAATCAACATAAAATACGCAAACTTCATGTCAAGAGCGCTTATCATCGGTGCAGGCGGCGTTGGCCGGGTCGTAGCCTACAAATGTGCCCAGCATCCGGAAGTATTTTCGGACATCCTGCTTGCCAGCCGTACCAAATCCAAATGTGATGAAATTGCCGTTGCGGTGAAACGCGATACCAGCCACAAAAGCTTCGAAACCGCTGCGGTGGACGCGGAAAACGTGCCCGAATTGGTTGCGCTGATCCGCTCTTTTAAACCTGACCTCGTCATCCATGTTGCGCTCCCTTACCAGGATCTGACCATCATGGACGCTTGTTTGGAAACGGGCGTCAATTATATGGATACGGCGAATTACGAACCCAAAGACGTTGCAAAATTTGAATACCACTGGCAGTGGGCCTATCAGGAGCGCTTTGCAGAACGCGGCATTATGGCCTTGTTGGGTTGCGGATTCGATCCGGGCGTAACGAATGTTTTCACGGCCTACGCCGCAAAACACTACTTTGACGAAATCCATTACCTCGACATCGTAGACGCAAACGCAGGCAGCCACGGCAAGGCGTTTGCCACTAATTTTAATCCGGAAATCAACATCCGCGAGATTACCCAGAATGGACGGTATTACGAAAACGGCGAGTGGGTGGAAATTCCGCCGCACTCTGTTATGAAAGCACTGAACTATCCCGAAATTGGTCCAAAAAACTCATACGTGCTGTACCACGAAGAATTGGAAAGCCTCGTGAAGCACTATCCAACCCTGAAGCGGGCGCGCTTTTGGATGACCTTCGGCGACGAATACCTCACCCACCTGCGTGTGATCCAGAACATTGGCATGGCGGGCATCGAACCGGTGCGGTTCAAAGGCGTGGATATTGTGCCGCTGGAATTCCTCAAAGCAGTGCTGCCGGATCCGGGCGAACTTGGCGAAAACTATTCCGGTTTTACGTCCATCGGTTGCCGCATTCGGGGCATCAAAGACGGCAAAGAACGCACCTATTATGTGTGGAACAATTGCAGCCACCCGGAAGCGTACAAAGAAACGGGCACCCAGGCTGTTTCCTACACCACTGGCGTACCGGCCATGATCGGCGCGATGATGGTGTTGCAGGGTAAGTGGTCGGGCAAAGGGGTTTTTAATGTAGAACAAATGGATCCCGATCCGTTTATGACCGAACTGAACCGCTGCGGCCTGCCCTGGCACGAAGCGTTTGACATAGATCTGGAACTCTGATCTACTGCACTTTAACGAACTTAAGGAGGCGCTCTCGGGCGCCTTCTTTCATTAAAAGTTGGAGGGAATCTTCCGTAAGTTTTACGATTTCAACCGCCTTTTCGGTTGAAGCCTGGTTCAGGGTATCAAGGGTGTAGAGGTATTTTGACTCCACGTAGTAGCTGCCCGATTCTTCATACTTGAGCGGCCCATTGTAGGTATATCCTTTATTATTAGCCAAATTCAGTTTGATGTATTGCGGATCCACTTCAAGAGAATCTCCTTCTTCCAGTACGGCGATGGCCTGCCAGTTTCCGACAATCTGGTGCTCTGTCTTCGGTCCGCACGCACTGGCCAGCAGCAGCGTACAAAACAATAGTCCGGCTCCCTTGAGCGATAAATTCTGCATGTTTCGATTGGTTGTATACTTGTTCATAATGCCGTTCGGTAGAATAAGGTTGGCTTGACGCGGCAAATTTAACCACCCGCAACCGTAATTCTTAATAAAGCTTCGACAATTGAATGAAGACCAACGCACCTGCAAGAAATCCGAGCGCCGCTAACCAGGCTATTTTTTTCATGTACCAGATAAAATCAATGCGCTCCATACCCATGGCCGCCACGCCCGCTGCCGAGCCGATGATGAGCATGCTGCCGCCCGTACCTGCCGAATAAGCGATAAAGTGCCAAAGGTGGTCATCGAGCGGATTTTCATACATTCCCATGGTAGCGGCCACTAAGGGCACATTGTCCACCACTGCCGATAAAACGCCGATCAGGATGATGACGATGTTTTGATCCGGAACTGCGGTTTCGAGCCGCACAGCTAAACTTTGTAAAAGCCCCATTTGGGCACCGTTGGGGCCTACTACCATCATCGTTTCGAGCGATCCGACCGCCAGCAGGATACCCAGAAAGAATAGAATGCTGGACATTTCAATGCGCGACAGGGCATGCAGGGCAGTATATTTTTGCTTGCGCTCTTCGGTAAAGTCCTCTTCGGGGTGAATGTACTCTGAAATCAGCCACACCACGCCTAAGCCCAACGCCATACCTACATAAGGAGGCAGGTGCGTTAGCGATTTAAAAATGGGGACGAAGATCAATGCGCCAATTCCGGCAATAAACATTACGTTGCTGCTGAGTAACTTCTGTTTTTCTTTTTCTCCGCTGGGATTGAGTTCCGGTGCCGCCAATTTTCCCGAAAAGGTTTTGGAAAAATAAAGTATCAATACCGGTACCGCGAGGCAAATCACGGAAGGGATAAAAAGAATTTCGATCAGGTGAAGAGAAGACACTTTTTTATTAATCCACAACATCGTCGTCGTCACATCGCCGATGGGCGACCAGGCACCACCAGCATTGGCTGCAATGACCACAATGGAAGCATACCAAAGCCGGTCTTCCCGGTTCGGCACCAATTTGCGCAACAGGGAAATCAGTACAATCGTCGTGGTCAGGTTGTCCAGCACCGCTGAAAGGAAAAATGCAAGGACGCTGATGATGATCAGCATCTTACGCTTGCTGTTGGTTTGGATCCGGCTGGTAATGACCGAAAACCCTTTGTGTAGATCCACCAATTCCACAATGGTCATGGCACCGATCAGGAAAAACAGGATTTCCGCAATTTTTCCCACGTGGTGCAACAAGATAAAATTTAGCCCGTCGTAATACTTTTCAGAATCGCCGCTATAAGTGACCACTAAGTCGTGTTCACCAACGACGCCGAGATGGCCAATGGAAATCATCGCCCAGCACAGCGCCCCCATGACAAGCGCAGGAACAGTTTTATCCAATTTAAGCGGGTGCTCAAAAGCGATCGCTAAGTAGCCGATGATGAAACAGACAATGACTCCGGTTAACATGGTTTGTCGGTTTGTTATCGTATAAAAAACTGGAAATCAGTTATGAAAAAGCGATCGTAAATGTAGAATATTCCATCATTATTCTTCCATCAACAAAGTGCTTGTTCAAATATTTGTTAACAAAATAAAGGTCAGCGCGCCGGCAAGGAAACCGAGCGCGGCTAACCAGGCTATTTTTTTCAGGTACCAGATAAAATTAATGCGTTCCATGCCCATTGCGGCTACGCCCGCTGCCGATCCAATGATGAGCATGCTGCCCCCCGTGCCCGCAGAATATGCGATGAAATGCCAGAGGTTATCGTCAATCGGATTTTTATACATCCCCATGGTGGCAGCTACGATCGGTACGTTGTCCACCACAGCCGACAAAACGCCGATCAGGATGATCACAATATTTTGATCCGGAACCGCAGTTTCAAGGTTCAATGCTAAGCTTGCCAGGAGCCCCATTGCTTTGCCGTCGGCACCGGTCACCATAATTGTTTCCAGGGCACCAACCGCCAATAGAATCCCCAGGAAAAACAGAATGCTGGACATCTCAATGCGGGATAAAGCATGCAGGGCGGTATATTTTTGCTTGCGCTCTTCGGTAAAGTCCTCTTCCGGGTGAATGTACTCCGAAATCAGCCACACCACGCCCAAGCCCAACGCCATGCCCACATAAGGAGGCAGGTGCGTTAGTGATTTAAAGATAGGGACGAAGATCAATGCACCAATTCCGGCAAAAAACATGACGTTGCTGCTGAGCAGTTTTTGTTTTTCTTTTTCGCCGCTGAGGTTAAGATCGGGTAGCGCAAGTTTTCCCGCAAAGTTTTTGGAAAAATAGAGCACCAGCAAAGGAATCGCCAAGCAAACCACCGAAGGAATGAAAAGCATTTCGACCAGCGCCATCGTGGACACCTTTTTATTGATCCACAACATGGTTGTCGTCACATCACCGATGGGCGACCAGGCACCACCTGCGTTGGCTGCGATAACCACCATGGAGGCAAACCAGAGGCGGTCTTCCCGGTTGGGCACCAATTTGCGCAACAACGAAATGAGTACAATGGTGGTGGTCAGGTTATCCAATATGGCCGAGAGAAAAAAAGCAAGAATGCAAATGATGATCAGCATCTTACGCTTGCTGTCCGTCTTGATTTTGCTGGTAATGACCGAAAATCCTTTGTGCAGATCCACCAATTCCACAATAGTCATGGCACCGATCAGGAAAAACAAGATTTCTGCAATTTTACCAACGTGGTGCAACAGCACTACATTTAGTCCATCAAAATACTGCTCCGGATCTCCGCCATACGTGATCACCGCGTCGTGGTCGCCAACGATCCCAAGGTGTCCAATAGAGATCATCGCCCAGCATAGTGCGCCCATTACGAGGGCCGGTACCGTTTTATCCAATTTCAGTGGATGTTCAAAAGCGATGGTCAGGTAGCCGACGATGAAACACACGATCACTCCGGTAAGCATAAGTCTTGCAGTTTGTCTTCGTTATGGGAATGTACCCCTCGTTCTGATGATGGCAGTAAAAATAGAATATTCTACCTTGCAGCGTAGCTGTTGCCAACAAAATTCATTAAAAATTTAACTTACCTGAAAAAAAATGAACGGGTTTCGCCTTTTCCGGTTGCACTCAAAGTGAGTTAATGCGTTATATTATGGAGAAAACTTGATTACTACACCTAACAATAAGTTGCCTGATGAACTACACCCTCAACCTACTCAGCCTCGCAGCGATCGCATGGCTGTTCACCGGAGGCACAGCTGATGCACAGGTTTCGGCCGGGCACAAGTTTTATGCTCAAGCGAATTACGAAGCTGCTTTTTCGGCTTACGCCAAAGAAAAAGACGATGCCAAAAAAGGGGCCGAAGCGCTCTACGGGCTGGCCAACGTTTTCAACCAGGAAACCTTTTTGGGCTATCACCCTGACTCTTCGTGGGTTTATCTCAACAAAGCGCAGCAAAAAAAGCGGAAACTCCCTTCCTCCACCCAAAATAAACTGCGCAAAAAAGGATACGATGAAGCATTCGTCAGCCGGATGAAGGGCGAACTCCGCGAAAAAGCGGTTCGGCAGGCCATTTCAAAAGGCACTACCACAGATCTCGATCAGGTCATGGAAACCTATAAGCCGTTGAACAACAAGCAACGGCAGACCATCATGTCCGCCAGAAATGTATTGGCTCTGGGTCAGATTGAGGCCGGCTACGGCTACGATTCGCTAGTTACTTTTTTGAAAAAATACCAAAGTAGTATTTTGGAGTATACCCCGGAAATGGCGCCCCGCATCCAGCAGTTGGCGTGGAGGCTCTACTTTTCAAAAAAAGACAGCACCCACACCCACGATGTGCTCGATCTGCTCCGGGACTTTCCCAGTCTTGCGCCAAGAGCGGATCTCCCGCTTTCCAAAGCACTCACGGAAAGACCTTACATCATCGAAGCAGAAAATCTGCTCAAAGAGCCTCAATTGCGCGAGATGCCTCAAACCCTGCGCGTTATTTATTTTCATTACTGGCTGAGCGGTGAAAAAACCGACCTGACTGTTTTTCAAGATCGCTATCCTGCTTTCGCGCAGTCTTTTGGTGTCAGCAAAGAACTGGAACTGGCAGCGCGGGCACCAGGCTGGGATTTCCCTTATTCGGAAGTTGACCGTGAACTATACGAAGCTTTCATCCGGGAAGCTGCGCCGCGCCATAGCGCCGTTCGTGCCCTCCACCGGATGATCGAACCCGATGTTAAAGCCGACCGCTGGCAGGCTGCCATTGAGCGGGTGGAGCGTTTGTGCAGCGTTTTCCCGGAAGACGATGCGCGCATTACCGGACTGCTCCGCACGCTCAAAACCCCGTCGGTGAAAGGCATTGTTCCGGAACCACTGAAAGGAGACGTAAATTCTGACCAGGGCGAATACGCACCGGTCATTTCCGCCAACGGCCAGTATCTCTATTTTTGCCGCAATGAAAATGAGACGGACAGTTTCACCGGCGATGAAAACATCTACGTTGCCCTCAACAAAGACGGGCAGTGGGCAGACGTCCGGCCAGCCGGAAACTGGAAAGATCCCAACGTCCATGAAGCGCCTTTAGACATCTCCGCCGACGGCTCCATGTTGCTCCTGTTCAAAAGCGGCATTTTGATGTACAGCACCAAAGAGCGATTCGGGTGGTCAACAGAACAATTGTTTTTTGAAAAAGGAAATACGCCGGAATGGCGCGGCTCCGCTTCTGTGGCCGCCAACCGCGAAGCCGTCATTTTTGAAGCGCGCCGAAAAGATTGTTTTGGGATCAAAAAAGACGGCAACATTGATATTTTTGTTGCGCTGAAAGAAGCAGACGGTTCCTGGGGCACTCCCGTCAACCTCGGCGGTGTGATCAATACGCCCTTCAACGATCGTTCGCCTTTTCTGCACCCCGACCTGCGCACCCTTTACTTCAGTTCGGAAGGGCACGGCAGCCTTGGCAGTATGGACGTATATAAAACTACGCGCATCGGCGATGGTTGGTTAGAATGGACAACTCCGGTAAATCTGGGGAAAGAGATCAACACCTCCGGCAACGACTGGGGCTACCGCATTTCTACCGACGGCGCGGTGGCGTATTTTGCTGCGGATGCCAAAAATGGGAAAGAAAATATTTTCAGCGTGACCCTGCCCGACGCAGCTCGTCCGGAAAAAGTAGGCACCATTTCGGGTAAACTGACGGGCCTGGATGGACAACCCATCGCTGCAAAAATCGAAATCCGGGATTTGGCCACCAATGAAAAAATTGACGTGGTCAGTCCGGATCCCGAAACAGGAGAATATTATATTGTGGTACCTTTGGGCAAAATCTATGGCTACGTGGTCAGCGGAGAATCTTATTTCCCGGTGAGTGGTTCGGTAGACTTGCGCGAAATAAAATCTGCCCAAAATACGGTAGAGAACATCGTGGCACCAAGCGTAGTGGAAATGGAAAAGGAAAGTGTGGCCGTACCGCTGAAAAATCTGTTCTTCGACCACGACGAGGCTACGCTGAAACCTGAATCCTTTACGCAATTGGCCCAATTGGTGGCTTTTATGAAAACGACGCCTTACCGAATTGAAATCGCAGGCCATACGGATAATACCGGTTCGGCGCAATACAATTTGGAACTCTCCAGAAACCGGGCGGTGGCGGTGCGCCAATACTTAGTGCAACAGGGCTGCGACGTGGGACGGATCGAGGCGCTTGGTTTGGGCATGGCCAATCCTGTTGCGTCCAACGATGTCGAATCCGGCCGCGCACAGAACCGCCGCGTGGAAATTCGGATTGCGAAGGCGAGAAGGTAGATAAAAGATTTTAGATATTAGATTTTAGATTTGCGATAGGGAAAATCTAAAGTCTTGGTCTTCAATAAAGATATTCCTTGTCATTACCCCGAACTCTAAAGTCTAACGTCTAACATCTAACGTCTAACATCTAAAAGGACTATGTACAAAACAATTCTCCTTGCTTGCTGCGCACTACTGTTGCTGAATTGCAAGCGCGGTTCCGAGTCGTCGGAAAGCGCGCAAACCGTTGCTCTTGCACAAGTTATCGAACGGTCGCCGGCGGCTTTGCGCCAAACGTATACCCAACGCATGGCTCTTCGGAAAACGCCGTTGCCGTTGAAACAGGAAAAATCAGCCGGTCGGCTGCTGCCCGTGGATGAAGCGCCATTAGATACTGCTTTTTTTGTTTTTCGCGAAGACCTGCTGGACATTGTCGCCAAAAAAGACGCCCACCGACTGTTAGCCTATGTGGATCCGCACATCAAATGCGGGTTCGACTCAGAAAACGGCCTGCCGGATTTTGTGCGCCAGTGGAACCTTGATGCCCCGGAAAAAGTAGCCGGGTCGCCGCTCTGGCAGCAATTGGAAGACGTGCTGCAACGCGGGGGGGTATTTGGGCCGGGTCGCCAGAATTTCCAGGCACCCTATTACGCCGCTACGTTCCCGGAAACAGAAGACGCGCTGGAAAGCGCCGTGATCAATGCCCGCGAAGTGCGCATGCGCGAAGGACCGAGCCTTACCGGCAAAGTTATCCAAAACATTTCCTTTGAAATTGTGACCATCATGGATAGATCAGTAGAGGAAGAAACCATTGAAGGCCGGACTTACCCCTGGTTTAAAATCAAAACCCGCAGCGGAAAGGAAGGCTGGGTCTATGGGCGTTTCATCGGCCGGCTCGCCGGCTACCACGCAGTGTTTGAACCGTTGGGCAGCAAATGGCGGATGACCTCGTTTTTGGCCGGGGATTGATGCAAATTTGCAAATAGGCAAATGCACAAACTCGCAAACTTTGCAAACGTGTTCTTGCCCCTTGCCCCTCACAGCTTATTCACTAAAAACGCAACATCCATGCACCGCTTTTTTATTATTTTTTTAACCCTACTTATCGGCGCTTCCTGTAATTCATCCTCATCAAACATGCAACATACCGGTATGACAAAAAAGTTCGACTGGCAGGGACACCGTGGCGCGCGCGGGCTGGCACCTGAAAACACGGTTGCCTCGTTTTTGAAGGCGCTGGAATACCCGGAAGTTACCACGCTGGAACTCGATGTAGCGGTCACGGCCGACAGTCAGGTGGTGGTTTCGCACGAACCCTGGATGTCGGAAACCATCTGTAGCCACCCCGACGGGCATGCCGTTGTGGCAACTGAAGCGCAATCGCTCAACCTGCACCGCATGCGCTACCGGGAAATTCAGGGTTTTGATTGCGGGCAACGCGGGCACGAGCGCTTTCCGGAACAACAAAAAATTGCAACGCAAAAACCTTTGTTAAGCGAAGTCATCTCCGCAGTTGACGCGTATTGCAAACAACACCGGCGTCATTTACCCAGGTTCAACATCGAAATCAAAAGCAAGCCGGAATGGGACGGCATCTACACCCCTGCGCCCGACGAATTCGCCCGCTTAGTATTGGCTGAAATAGACGCCGCCGGTATCCGGACACGCACCTGCGTCCAGTCTTTCGACAAACGTGCCCTACAGGCGGTACAGCGATTAGCCCCCAAAATCACCATGGCTCTGCTGGTTGAAGACGCAGCCGGGGTGGAAGCACAACTTAAGGAATTGGGCTTCACGCCAAACGTGTACAGCCCTTATTATCAATTGGTAACCGCCCACTTGGTGCAGGCTGCGCATGGTGCAGGCATGCGCGTCATTCCCTGGACGGTCAACGAAACGGAGACTATGAAAAGCCTGATGGCATTGGGGGTAGATGGCATCATCACGGATTACCCGGATCGCATTCCCCGCTAATTTGCCTAAACTTTGCTAATTTGCAGCCTCCAAAAAAGCGATACGTATACATGTTCCGTTGTTTAATCATTTTGTTGCTGTTATTAGGGGGAGCCAGCGCGCTTTACGGCCAGGGAAACTCCTCGAAATACCACCGGTCGGAAGCCCAGCGGGGTGACGGCGTTTATTCCCTGCTGCGCCGCTTTGCGCTCGACCAATATTCCTGCAATTTCGATGAGTTTTACAAGGTGAATAAAATGCGCAAAAACGCATCTTTAACTGTCGGAAAAACTTATAACCTGCCCATTTTACTCTACACGTTTGACGGCAAAACCATTCGTTCCAGCGTTGGCATTGATGATTGGGATCGGGCTTTGAGCATCCAGAAGTACAACGAAGCGATGCTGGATGAGCGCCTGCGCAAGGAATCTTTCAAAACAGATAAAATCCTCTGGGTGCCTTTTCACCAACTCAATTGCCCTGAACCGGATCTGGATATCCTCCCGCCGATCATTACCAATCCGGAAGAGGCAAAGGCTGGCGACCGCATTTTTCCGATTTTTGGCGCTCCTTATGCTTATACCCCCTTGAAAAGCAGTCGCCTGAAAGGCAAAGTGTTCTACATCTCCAGCGGCCACGGGGGCGTTGATCCCGGAGCCATGGCTACCCGTGGCGGCCACACCATTTGCGAAGACGAATACGCTTACGATGTTTCCCTGCGTCTGTGCCGCCAACTCATTGCGCATGGCGCCACAACCTATATGGTAGTTCGCGACGAAGATGACGGAATCCGGTCAGGAGAATACTTGGAATGCGATAAAGATGAAAAACTTTGGGGCGGTGTCCGAATGGTTTTGCAGCAAAAACCACGGCTTTTTCAGCGATCCAACATCATCAACGAACTCTACGAAAAGCACCGGCTGCAAGGAGTTAAAGACCAATTGCTTGTCGAAATCCATGTGGACTCGCGCAGCCAAAGCGAACGCACCGACGTCTATTTTTACCACCACTCCAGCAGCGACGAGGGTAAAGAACTGGCAGAACAAATGCATCAAACCCTGAAAACAAAGTACAAACAATACCGCGCCGGCGGGTACTACCACGGCACCGTCACTTCACGTGATCTGCACATGTTGCGCGAATCCAAACCCAATTCCGTGTACGTGGAACTCGCCAACATCCGAAACTACTCCGATCAACAGCGGATCGTGCTGGAAAGCAACCGGCAACTGCTGGCCAATTGGTTGTTTGAAGGAATCACGAAGTGATCGTTGGCAGTCTGTCAACTGCCAACGATCTACCTGCCAACTGATAAAACCACCTTCCCAAACTGCCCGCCTCTTCCGATTTGATTGAAAGCAGATTGCCCGTCTTCGAGTGCGTAGACGCGGTCAACGACGGGAACAATGCGGTGTTGATGGACAAACTGCATCAGATCGGCAAACTCCTGGTCGGTTCCCATCGAAGTGCCGAGGATGGACAACTGTTTCCA
Organism: Chitinophagales bacterium; assembly: GCA_038323375.1. Lineage (GTDB taxonomy): Bacteria > Bacteroidota > Bacteroidia > Chitinophagales > Saprospiraceae > JABWAJ01. Next base: position 24,635 of record JBBQGV010000023.1, on the reverse strand, counting down.
GAAAACGGGCTGCGGACTCAAACCGGAAATCGGTCCCAGCGTGCCGCCGTAGGTGACGATGCGCGCCCCGGGGTTGCAGATTTTGGGAAACAGCCCGAAACCGTCGCCGCCTGCGCTGTCCACAATCAGGTCGAAGCCGCCTGCTTGTTGCTGGAGTTGTTTCGACCAGTCGGGGTCGCGGTAATTGGCGCCACCCTGGCTGCCCATGTTGCGGGTGCGTTCAATTTTTTCATCGTGACCGGAAGTCACCCACACCTGCGCGCCGACTGCCAGCGCCAACTGGATCGCCAGCAGGGCGACACCCCCACCAGCACCGGTCACGAGCACCTTTTCGCCCGCGCGAAGCTGGCCTTTGGTGAACACCGCCCGAAATGCCGTCAGGCCCCCCAAAGGCAGTGCAGCGGCTTGTTCCATATTCAGGTGCGCCGGTTTATCGTATACTTGCCGATGCGGCACGGCGACCCATTCCGCAAAGGTTCCGTTTTTGGGCAAACCCAGAATCTGGAAACTTTTGGAAGGATAGGCCGGGTTTTCGCCCCAGTCAAACGCCGGGTTGAGGATCACTTCGCGGCCTTCAGCCACGCCAGCCCCGTCCGAGCCAAGGATGATGGGATATACAATGCCGGGATATTGTCCCTGCGTAATCCACCAGTCGCGGCGGTTGAGCGCGGCGGCGTGGAGTTGCACCAGCACTTCACCCCCGGCGGCTTCAGGCATGGGCGCCTCGCCGTAGTGGAGCGGCGCGTCTTTTTGATTAAGAAGGAGCGCTTTCATGTTTTGCCTAAGCATGTTGTTGGATTCAAAAGTCAGCGCGTCAAATATAGAATTTTTGATGGAGGTTGTTAAAACCCGGGAGCACACTATTATTATTAAAGGTGTCAAAACAGGGTCATCACGTTTACCCAAGCTTTCGGAGCTTTAGCAACGGCACTTCGTTTTTTACTTCGGATACCGTTCGTACCCCTTATTTTCAAATCTTCAAATCCTAAAATCTTCAAATCCTCCCCTTTATAGGATTGACAACCAGTTAATTACCAACCTCCTCCGATTTTAATTCGGAATACCTTCCCTCAACATGCAAGTTTCCACAATAAATTTTAAAAAATCTTTTGGTCGTTTATCCGAAAGTGATACCTTTGCATTCGCTTTTGAAAAGGCATACCCACACAAGGGTAATTTTTACGCAGATTCATAATGTTTTAATCAAGCAAAGCACACTATGCCTACTATTAATCAGTTGGTACGAAAAGGCAGGGTACAAGTAGAAACGAAGAGCAAGTCCCGCGCATTGGATTCATGTCCGCAAAAGCGGGGTGTTTGCACCCGTGTTTATACCACAACACCTAAAAAACCGAACTCTGCGTTGCGCAAAGTTGCAAAAGTACGTTTGACAAACCAGATTGAAGTCATTGCCTACATTCCAGGCGAGGGCCACAACCTCCAGGAACACTCTATCGTGTTGATTGCTGGCGGTCGTGTGAAAGACCTTCCGGGTGTTCGTTACACCATCGTTCGCGGCGCATTGGACACCGCAGGCGTTAACGACCGCAAGAAGAGCCGCTCGCACTATGGCACCAAACGTCCTAAAAAATAATTCAACATCTTTTTAATACGGAAAAACTTCCGAAATAATGAGAAAGAGGAAACCGAAGCTTCGAATCATTGCTCCAGACCCGAGATACCTTGACCCGATGGTCACGCAGTTCATCAATAACATGATGTACGAAGGTAGCAAAGGTGCATCTTTCCGCGTGTTCTATCAGGCGATGGACATCGTGAAAGACAGAACCAAGCAGGATGAGCATGGACTTTGGAAGAAAGCGCTGAATAACGTAATGCCCGCTGTGGAAGTTAGAAGCCGTCGTATTGGGGGCGCTACGTTCCAGATTCCGACGGAAATCCGCGCCAAGCGCAAAGTTTCTATCGGTATGAAGTGGTTGATTCGCTTCTCCCGCCAGCGCAGCGGCAAAGGGATGGCAGAAAGATTGGCTTCCGAGATCATTGCAGCAAGCAAAGGCGAAGGTGCCGCTGTGAAGAAAAGGGAAGATACACACAAGATGGCAGAGTCGAACCGCGCATTTGCACATTTCAAAGTTTAAAAAACCTGCCGAAGGACAATCATGGCAAAAGATCTTAAATACACGAGGAATATTGGCATTGCTGCGCACATTGATGCGGGTAAAACCACTACAACCGAGCGTATCCTATATTATACCGGTGTTTCTTATAAAATCGGTGAGGTTCACGATGGCGCTGCCACGATGGACTGGATGGAACAGGAGCAGGAGCGTGGCATCACGATTACGTCTGCTGCAACTAAGTGTACCTGGACGGTAGAAGAAAAATTATACGACTTCAACATCATTGACACCCCTGGCCACGTGGATTTTACTGTTGAGGTAAACCGCTCGCTGCGTGTGTTGGATGGTTTGGTGTTCCTCTTCAGTGCGGTTGACGGCGTTGAACCGCAATCGGAAACCAACTGGCGCCTTGCAGACAATTACAAGGTACCGCGTTTGGGTTTTGTAAATAAAATGGATCGCTCCGGTGCCGACTTTTTCATGGTCGTGAATGACATGCGTGAAAAATTAGGCTCCAATGCAATACCGCTTCAGATTCCGATTGGTGCGGAAGAAAAATTCATCGGCGTCGTTGACCTCATCACCAACCAGGCAATCGTTTGGAATGAGGACGACATGGGCATGACCTACCGGGAAATTCCAATTCCGGATGATTTGGTTGACCAAGTGATCGAGTACCGTGAAAAATTGGTGGAAGCTGCGGCTGAATTCGATGACTCTTTGATGGAGAAATTCTTTGAAGATCCGAACTCCATCACGATACCAGAATTGCGCGCCGGCGTTCGCCAGGCCGTTATGTCAATGAAAATTACGCCGGTGCTTTGCGGCTCGGCCTTCAAAAATAAAGGTGTTCAGGCTTGTTTGGATGCAGTATGCTACTACATGCCTTCTCCACTTGATGTGGATGCAATCAGAGGAACCAACCCGGATACGGAGAAAGAAGTGACGCGCAACCCAACGGTGACCGATCCTTTTTCCGCCCTTGCGTTCAAAATTGCGACCGACCCGTTCGTAGGCCGCCTTTGCTACATCCGCGTTTATTCGGGTAAACTCGACGCAGGATCTTATGTGTTGAACACCCGCAACGGCAACAAAGAGCGCATTTCCCGCCTCTATCAGATGCACGCCAACAAGCAGCGGCCTATTGACAGCGTAGAAGCAGGCGACATCGCCGCAGCAGTCGGTTTCAAGGACATCCGCACCGGGGATACCCTTTGCGACCTCAACCACCCGATTGTACTGGAAAGCATGGTTTTCCCCGATCCAGTTATCGGCATCGCCATCGAGCCGAAGTCTCAGAAAGACCTCGACAAACTGGGCATGGCCTTGGCTAAATTAGCGGAGGAAGACCCGACATTCCGCATCCGTTACGACGAAGACACCAACCAGACCATTATCAGTGGCATGGGCGAGTTACACCTCGAAATCATCGTGGATCGCCTGAGACGCGAATTCAAAGTAGAATGCAACCAGGGTCAGCCCCAGGTTAACTATAAAGAAGCATTGACGCAAATGGTAACCCACCGCGAGCGCCTCAAGAAGCAAACAGGTGGTTCCGGTATGTTTGCCGACATGGAATTCGAACTCGGCCCTGCCGATGCTGAATTCTTAGAAAGCGACGACTACAAGAGCGGCAAAAAACGCCTCCAAATGATTTGGGGCATCGTCGGCGGCGCGATTGACAAAAACTACCTGAAGCCGATTACTGACGGGTTCAACTCGATGATGAACAACGGCGTACTGGCTGGCTACGGCATAGACAGCATGAAAGTACGGGTCTTTGATGGCTCGATGCACGCAGTAGACTCCAAACCAGTTGCGTTTGAATTGTGCGCCAAGGACGGTTTCCGTGCCTCAGCGCCAAAAGCTAAGCCGGTTTTGCTGGAGCCAATCATGAAATTAGAAGTGGTTACGCCCGATGAATACGTCGGTTCCGTAATCGGTGACCTGAACCGCCGTCGCGGTTTGCCGAAAGGGCAGGAAGCACGCTCAGGTGCCATCGCAGTGCAGGCAGAAGTGCCACTTTCCGAAATGTTCGGTTATGTGACTTCGCTGCGTACAATTACGTCGGGTCGCGCAACTTCGACGATGGAATTTTCCCACTACCACGAAGTTCCGACGGGTATTGGAAAAGAAATCATCGAAAAAGCCAGAGGCGCCGTTAAGGTTTAATTGAAAGGAATAATTTAATAATCCGGTTGAAATTTCGCATAAAAACGGACTTTCAACCGGCCTGCAAAAGCGCAGGCATTGTTTTTGACAAAAATATTCTGAAAAGGCATGAATCAGAAAATCAGAATTAAACTACGATCTTACGATCACAATTTGGTAGACAAGTCAACCGAAAAGATCGTGAAGACGGTAAAAAGTAGTGGGGCTGTTGTAACTGGCCCGATTCCGCTGCCCACTGAAAAGCAGATCTTCACCGTGCTCCGTTCTCCGCACGTTAACAAGAAGTCTCGTGAGCAGTTCCAGTTGCGCACCCACAAGCGCCTGATCGAAATCTATTCTCCCACACAGAAGACAGTAGACGCACTGTCCAAGTTGGAGCTGCCAAGCGGAGTGGATATCCAGGTTAAATTGACATAAGCATTATTAAACGCCGGACAGCCCGAAGCCATTAACCATGGCGATCTGGCCTGGGGGTGGTGTATTTATTGCACAACTCTGGCAGGCATCGAGGTTGTCGTATAAAATATACGGCTAAAATGAACGGACTAATCGGTAAGAAAATCGGTATGACCAGCATTTATGATAAAGCTGGTCGTAACGTAGCTTGCACCGTAATAGAAGCAGGCCCTTGTGTGGTAACTCAGATTAAAACTGACGATACCGACGGGTACACCTCGTTTCAACTTAGTTTTGGCGAAGCCAGAGCTAAGAATACGCCCAATCCGCTGATCGGCCATTTTGCGAAAGCAAATACCGGCCCGAAGCGAAAAGTCGTAGAATTCCGCGATTTCAACATTGTCCAGAAGTCTCTGGGCGACGTACTCACGGTAAGCGATGTATTCAATGAAGGCGACAAAGTACACGCGGTAGGAATCACGAAAGGAAAAGGCTTTCAAGGGGTTGTCAAAAGACACGGTTTTCACGGTGTTGGCGGTCAAACCCACGGTCAGCACAACCGTTTGCGCGCTCCGGGTTCGATTGGCGCATCATCGTTTCCGTCTAAAGTATTCAAAGGCATGCGCATGGCAGGCCGCGATGGCGGCGACCGTGTGAAGGTGAAAAACTTAGAAGTGGTTAAACTACTTCCGGAGCAAAACCTGATGCTGATAAAAGGTGCGATTCCCGGACACAAGGGCGCATTCGTGATCATCGAGAAAAAGTAATCATTCTTCCAATGTCTGCAGCGCCGCAAGTTATAATGCGGCCATGCGATAAATGACATAGCAATGAAAGTTGATGTTTTAAATATTCAGGGGCAAAACACCGGCAGGCAAATCGAACTGCCAGAGGCCATCTTCGGCATCGAACCGAGCGAGCACGCGGTCTATTTGTCTGTAAAACAGTATCTGGCTGCCCAGCGCCAAGGTACGCACAAATCAAAAGAGCGCAGCGAAATTTCAGGCTCTACCCGCAAGCTGCACCGCCAGAAGGGTACAGGTGGATCGCGTAAAGGGGATACAAACAACCCGTTGTACATGGGTGGTGGTCGTGTATTCGGCCCGCGTCCGCGCAAATACGACATCAAGCTGAATAAGAAGGTGAAGCGCCTTGCTCGTAAATCAGCCTTGTCTTTCAAAGCGGGTGTTGGCAAAATCCTCGTAGTTGAGGACTTTTCCTTCGAAGCGCCAAAAACAAAGGAGTACCTCAACCTGCTCCTTCGGCTCAAATTGATGGAGGAAAAGACCCTGTTGATTACACCGGAACTTGAAAAAGAAGTGTACCTGTCAGCGCGCAACCTTCAGAAAGCGGAGGTGGTTCGCGCATCGGATGTGAATACTTATCAGATCCTGCATGCCGGTACGCTGATTATTTCGGAGAGTGCCGTATCGAAGATCGAAGAAACACTTGCTTAAATCATAACTGCCTCCTTTTAAAAAAACTGAAGGCACAATTCGCAAGACAATGGCAAAGAAAATATTAATCAAGCCGGTGATTACTGAAAAATCGGAAAAGCTTTCCGGTAAGTACAACCGCTACACCTTCGTTGTTGACAAAAAAGTCAACAAGATCGAAATCCGGAAGGCGGTAGAGGACATGTATGGCGTCAGTGTAGTATCCGTTAACACGCTGGTCATGCCTGCAAAAATGATCACCCGCTCTACGAAAGCAGGGGTTGCAAAAGGCAGAAAAAGCGCTTTCAAAAAAGCGCTGGTAACGCTTTCGGGCGGAGACGAAATCAACTTCTACGGAGATATTTAATTTATTTACGAGGCGCGGGGGAATGGCTCCGGCGCTGGAGTGACAAAGAAATTTCAAGACAATGGCAGTCAAAAAATATAATCCAATAACGCCGGGGACACGCTTTCGTGTGGGCAACTCCTTTGCTGAATTGACGACCGATAAGCCTGAAAAGAGCTTGATGGGACCCATCAGCAAATCAGGCGGGCGCAATGGCGTTGGGCACCTTACCGTGCGTCAGCGTGGGGGCGGCCACAAGCGCCGCTACCGGATTATTGACTTTAAGCGCGACAAAGACGGGATTCCCGCAATTGTCAAGACCATCGAATACGATCCAAACCGCACTGCATTTATTGCACTCGTGGTGTATTCAGATGGCGAAAAGCGCTACATCATCGCTCCTCAGGGCCTGAAAGTTGGCGATAAGCTGCTTTCTGGCAAAGAAGCGCAGCCGAATATTGGCAACGCACTTTTTTTGAAGGACATTCCGCTGGGTACGGCAATTCACGCAATTGAGATGCAGCCGGGCAAGGGTGCAGCGATGGCGCGGAGTGCAGGAACCAATGCAACCCTGATGGGTCGCGAAGGAAAATACGGCGTTGTTCGCCTGCCTTCAGGGGAAGTTCGCCGGGTGCTGCTGACGTGCAAAGCAACGATGGGTTCTACCTCCAACCCCGATCACGGTTTGGAAGTATTGGGTAAAGCAGGAAGAAAGCGCTGGATTGGTCGCCGTCCACGGGTACGTGGTGTCGCGATGAACCCGGTAGATCACCCGATGGGTGGTGGCGAAGGCCGCGCTTCCGGTGGACATCCGCGCTCCAGAACAGGCAAGCCTGCAAAAGGGTACAAAACGCGGAGCCGTACGAAGATGTCGAATCGTCTTATCGTTTCTCGCAGGAATAAATCTAATTAACAGTAGATAGCGCTTTTGCGCAAGCTAAAAATCAGAGACCGACATGGCAAGATCTATTAAGAAAGGCCCATACGTGTTTCATAAATTGTTGGACAAGTTGCTTAAGGCCAAATCGTCTAACAAGAAAACCGTAATCAAAACGTGGTCTCGCTCATCCATGATCATTCCGGACATGGTGGGTGAAACGATTGCCGTTCACAACGGGAAAACATTTGTACCGGTGTTCGTCACCGAAAACATGGTAGGACACAAGTTAGGAGAATTTGCGCCTACCCGGAACTTTAAGGGACACTCTGGTAACCGTTAATAGCGTGCAAAACTGGCGCGCATAATATTGCAAAGCAATGGAAGCAGTATCTAAACTGAGAAACATCCCAATGTCGGCGCGCAAGATGCGTCTGGTTGCGGACAATATCAGGGGTAAAAAGGTAGATGAGGCGCTCTCAATTTTGCGCTTCACCAAACGCGAATCGGCAACGTGGCTGGAAAAGGCATTGCTTTCCGCGGTCGCTAACTGGGAGAATAAAAACGATGGCAAAAGCGCAGACGATCACGATCTGTTTGTGAAAACCATTTTCTCGGATGAAGGCACCATGTTGAAGCGTTTTCGCCCTGCCCCGCATGGCCGTGCAAATCGTATTCGCAAGCGTACGAATCACGTGACAATTGTGGTGGACAGCAAAAAAGCTGCCGAAGTGGCGACTGCCGGGTAATTCAATGACCGGCGTCCGCTTCGAAGAAAACTAATAAAGTTTATTCAAATTCAATAGTACCGTAATGGGTCAAAAGACTAATCCGATTGGCAATCGTTTGGGCATCATCCGCGGGTGGGACTCCAACTGGTTTGCAGACAAGGACTTTGCAGGCAAAGTAATTGAAGATGAGCACATCCGCAGTTACCTCAATGCCCGTATCGTAAAGGGCGGTATCGCACGCATTGTAATCGAACGCACGCTCAAGCGGGTCACGGTTACTATCCACACTTCCCGCCCTGGCATCATCATCGGTAAAGGAGGTCAGGAAGTTGACCGCATCCGCGAGGAGTTGAAAAAACTGAGCAACAAAGACGTTCAGATCAATATCGTGGAGATTCGCAAGGCCGAACTTGACGCTGCAATCGTTGCAGAATCGGTTGCCAAGCAGCTCGAATCACGGATCAACTATCGCCGCGCCATCAAAATGGCTATTCAGGCAACGATCCGCGCCGGTGCAGAAGGTATTAAAATACGCATCTCTGGTCGCTTGAACGGCGCAGATATGGCCCGCACGGAAGAATATAAGGAAGGGCGTACGCCTTTGCATACTTTCCGCGCCGATATTGACTACTCGCTGAAAGAAGCCCAAACCGTATACGGAAAAATCGGCATCAAATGCTGGATCTGCCGCGGTGAAGTTTATGGCAAGCGCGATTTGTCTCCGAATGTTGGGGTAACCAAGAAGGAAACGCAGCCAGGAAGCGAGCGCAATGAAAGAGGCGAAAGAGGCGGCGACCGCAGGGATAGAGGCGACAACCGCGGCGGCGGCGGTCGTGACAACCGCGGCGGCGGCGGTGGCGGTGGCAATCGCAGAGGCGGTGGCGGCGGTAGCGGCGGCGGCGGCGGAAGAAATCCACGAAGAGATTAGAATATTCTGAAAATATTGCTGTACCTTCGCCGGGCTTTTCGGAATACCTTGCCAAATTAAGGTTGAAAGCGGGTGAAATCGGCAAAATGCGTTGAATCATGTTACAGCCAAAAAGAACAAGATACCGTAAGCAACATAAATCCACAGGAGTGAAAGACGGCGTTGCCCACAGGGGCGCGATCATCTCCTTCGGAGAATATGGCTTAAAAGCGATTACCGGCGGGCGCATCACGAGCCGCCAGATTGAATCGGCTCGTATTGCCATGACGCGTCACATGAAACGTGAAGGCAAAGTGTGGATTCGCATCTTCCCGGATAAACCCATTACCAAGAAGCCACAGGAAGTGCGGATGGGTAAGGGTAAAGGACCGCTTGATGGTTATGTAGCGGTTGTTGCACCGGGCAGAATTATGTTTGAAATTGAAGGCGTACCGTTTGAAACGGCTGCTGAAGCCCTGCGCCTTGCTGCGCAAAAACTTCCGCTGCTTACAAAAACGATCATGCGCCGCGACCTTGCAGGCAAATAGGCAAAGCTGCTTTTTGAATTTTTGAATCATTCAGACAATGGAAAATAGTATTAAACTCAAAATGCAAGGGCTGTCAGATGCCGAACTAACCGACGAGCTGGCGATAATGGAACGGGAATATCAAAAATTCCAGTTCGATCACGCCATCAAGGGTTTGGAAAATCCTTTGTCACTGCAAGATATGCGTCGCGATATCGCCCGGGTAAAAACGGAGATTCGCCGCAGAGAAATGGCTAACCTGCCCGCTGAAGCGCTGGAAAAGCGTTCCAAATTGCGTGCAAGACGCCGTAGTGAATAAGACTGACGTTTTTTTATAATTAATTTCATTTATCACAATGGAAGAGAGGAATCTCAGAAAGCAGCGGGTTGGTCTTGTGACAAGTGCCAAGATGGATAAAACCATCACGGTATCCACAGAGCGTAAACTTCGTCACCCGATTTACGGCAAGTTTGTGAAGAAGACCAAAACCTTCATGGCGCACGACGAAAAAAATGAGTGTACTGTAGGCGATACGGTGCGCATTATGGAGACGCGTCCGTTGAGCAAACTTAAGCGCTGGCGCTTAGTTGAAGTTGTCGAAAGGGCTAAATAAAAAAATCTTTAAAAGATGATACAGCAAGAAAGCAGGCTCAGAGTAGCTGACAACAGCGGTGCAAAAGAAGTGCTGTGCATTCGGGTTTTGGGAGGTTCCAAACGCCGTTACGCCTCAATTGGGGATAAAATCGTGGTTACCGTAAAGGAAGCTTCGCCAGGCGGTCTTAAAAAAGGAACAGTTTCTAAAGCTGTTGTTGTGCGCACTAAAAAAGAGATCCGCCGAAAAGATGGCTCCTATATCCGGTTTGACGACAACGCTGTGGTGTTGTTGAACGCCCAGGATGAGCCAAGAGGTACGCGTATCTTCGGCCCTGTTGCACGGGAACTGCGCGAAAAGGACTACATGCGGATTATTTCGCTGGCTCCTGAAGTACTGTAAATTTTAATCTATTGTCAAGTTTTTAGCGATGACAAAGCAAAATAATCAGAAGCGTTTCGCTCCTAAATTGAAGATCAAGAAGGGGGACAAAGTCGTGGTAATCTCCGGCACTTACAAAGATACCTCCAAGGTTCGGGAAGTGCTTGAAATATTTCCTGACGAAAACCGGGCGATCGTTGATCAGGTGAATATGGCTAAAAAGCACACTAAGCCTACCCGGGAAAATCCGGGCAGTATTAATGAAATTGCGAAGCCGATCCACCTTTCAAATTTGATGTTGGTAGACCCCAAGACGGGCAAACCTACCCGCATTGGCAGAAAGCTTGCCGATAATGGCAAGATGACGCGCTATTCTAAAAAATCTGGAGAAATCATAGAATAATGAGCACATTACCCAGACTCAAGAAAAAGTACCGCGAAGAAGTTGCGCCCAAAATGATGGAGCAATTTCAATACAAAACGGTGATGCAGGTGCCCAAACTGGTTAAAATTTCCATTAACCAGGGGGTAGGAGAGGCCACGCAGGACAAAAAACTGACCGATAATGCCATCGCTGAGATGACCATGATCACGGGTCAGAAAGCAGTGCCAACGAAAGCACGCCTGGCTATCTCTAACTTCAAACTTAGAGAAGGCATGGCTATTGGGGCAAAAATCACCCTGCGCAACGTCAAAATGTACGAATTTCTGGATCGGTTGATCTCCGTTGCACTCCCTCGGGTTCGTGACTTCCGCGGCATCAACGACAAGAGTTTCGACGGACGTGGCAACTATTCCTTAGGCATTACCGAACAAATCATCTTCCCTGAGATAGACTTGGATAAGGTGAGCAAGATCAGTGGCATGGATATTACATTCGTTACAACAGCCAAAACTGATGCCGAAGCGCTTGAGTTACTCAAGTTGATGGGGCTACCGTTTAAAGGTCAAAAAACTAATAACGCTCAATAAAATGGCAAAGAAGTCCATCATTGCACGCGAGAAAAAGAGAGAACGCTTAGTTGCAAAATATGCAACCCTGCGCAAACAGCTGAAAGCTGAGGGCAACTGGGATGAGTTGGATAAACTCCCCCGTGACTCCAACCCGATCCGTTTGCACAACCGTTGCCAGCTCACGGGTCGCCCGAAAGGCTATATGCGCAAGTTTGGCCTTTGCCGGGTGAAATTCCGGGAAATGGCACTCGACGGGAAAATACCGGGTATTACCAAGGCGAGCTGGTAAAGTCAAGCTCATTTTTTTTGCTCTATTTTTTTCACAGCGAACAAGGTTCCGAATCAAAAGGAAAACCGGTTGGCGAAATGCTTAACTAATGGCAGTTACAGATCCGATAGCAGACTATCTGACGCGAATTCGGAATGCTCAGCAAGCAGGACACCGTTTGGTGGATATTCCTGCCTCCGGCATCAAAAAGCGCATGACGGAAATCCTCTACGATCATGGCTATATCCTCAAATACAAATTCGATGATGAAGCAGGTAAAGGTAATCAGGGCGTGATCAGAATCGCTTTGAAGTACGATGTACTTACCAGAAAACCTGTGATGCGCAAATTACTTCGGGTGAGTAAGCCCGGTTTGCGCCAATATGTAGGGGCAGACGATTTGCCCCGCGTATTGAACGGCCTCGGCATTGCCATCATTTCAACGTCAAGAGGCGTACTGACTAACAAGCAGTGCAAGACGATGAAGGTAGGCGGCGAGGTTTTGTGCTTTATTTATTAACCGTTGTTGACGACTAAAATCAACTTCACATGTCAAGGATAGGAAAATCCCCAGTTGCGCTGCCGAAAGGCGTGGAAGTCTCTGTCAGCAAGGGGAATCTGGTGACGGTAAAAGGACCTAAAGGGCAACTCTCTGAGCAGCTCGACGTAGACATTACCGTTTCAATTGAAGATGGACAACTGAACGTTCTGCGTCCGACAGAGTCAAAAAGACACCGTTCCATGCACGGCTTGTACCGCGCATTGGTAAACAATATGGTAGAGGGTGTAACAAAGGGCTTCGTGAAAGAAATGGAAGTGATCGGCGTTGGATACAGGGTGGCAAACACCGGCCAACTGCTGGAACTGACGATCGGCTATTCACACCCGATTTTGTTCGCACTGCCGGAAGAAGTCAAATTGAGCACGGCGATGGAAAAAGGGAAAAGCCCTTTGATTCGCATGGAGTGCATAGACAAACAATTGCTCGGCCAGGTAGCGGCAAAAATCCGCGCCTTTAGAAAACCAGAACCTTACAAAGGAAAAGGTATTCGTTTCGTCGGCGAAATTGTTCGTCGCAAGGCTGGTAAAACTGCCGGTAAGAAATAAGCATCGAATTATTCCGAATAACAGGGTTTTGGGTTTAGTCGCTTAAAGTCGCTATACACTAAAACCGGAAAGGAAGTAAAAATGAAATATTCTAAAGCACAACAAAGGAAACGCATCCACTACCGCATCCGCAAGAAGGTGCAAGGTACGGCTGCGCGTCCGCGACTGAGCGTTTTCAGAAGCAATAAAGCGATTTATGTTCAGGCCATTGACGATGTAAATGGGTTTACGCTGGCTGCGGCCTCTTCCAAAGAGGCTTCGGACGGGAATAAAACGGTGCAGGCTCGCGCGGTTGGTAAATTGATTGCCGAGCGTGCTTTGGCTAAAAATCTGTCGGTTGTAGTATTTGACAGAAGCGGCTATCTTTTCCATGGCAGGGTCAAAGCATTGGCAGACGGGGCTCGCGAAGGCGGCCTCCAGTTCTAACCTCTCTAATAATTCAACAGGATGGCAAAAAGAAATTCCTCCGCCAATAACAACAACAACTCCGAACGTCAAGGTCGGGGTGGCGGTGATAACAAAAATAACGACCGGATAAAACCGGCTGAGTCAGATCTCAAGGAAAAATTGGTGGCGCTCAACCGCGTTGCCAAAGTGACCAAGGGGGGTAGAACTTTTAGCTTTGCAGCCATTGTTGTGGTTGGCGACGGTAAAGGAACAGTTGGACATGGCCTGGGTAAAGCGAGGGACGTTTCTGAGTCTATTGCCAAAGCCATCGGCGATGCCAAGAAAAACTTGGTTAAAGTTCCGCTGCACAAAGGAACGATACCACACGAGCAAAAAGGTAAATACGGTGCCGGTAAGGTGCTGATTAAGCCAGCTGCTGACGGTACGGGCGTAATTGCAGGTGGTGCCATGCGCGCTGTGCTGGAAATTGCCGGCGTACACAACGTTTTGGCAAAATCGCAGGGATCGTCTAACCCGCACAACGTCGTGAAAGCGACGATTGATGCTTTGGCAAAATTGCGCAGCCCGATGGAAGTATCGCGCCAGCGCAATATTTCTATGGAGAAGTTGTTCAACGGATAATCATTCGCACGGACTCCGGTTCATGCACAAACTCAAGGCGATGGGTAAGATTAAAATTACGCAAGTTAAGAGCATCATTGATCGCTCGAAGCGGCAAAAAGCTACCGTCAAGGCGCTCGGCTTGCGCAAAGTCAGCCAGTCGGTTGTTCATGAAGCCACCCCGCAAATTGTGGGTATGGTCAATAAAGTCGCCCACTTAGTGAAAGTGGAACAGGCTGAAGGCTAAGGAGGTATTTTCCTCCTGTAAATTCAAATTATTGTTACAGCAATAAAATATTCAAGCATAATGGAACTGCATCGTTTAACGCCGGCTCCGGGATCAGTAAAGAAGAGAAAGCGCATCGGCAGAGGCCAGGGGTCAGGCCATGGCGGCACTTCTACGCGTGGTCACAAAGGGGATGGTTCCCGTTCGGGCGCAAAGGAGAAACGTCATTTTGAAGGTGGTCAGATGCCGCTGCAAATGCGTTTGCCAAAAGTTGGGTTCAAACGTCCGAATCGTTTGGTTTATGTTCCGTTCAACCTGGCAAGACTCCAGGAAGTAGCGGACAAATACAACTTAAGCGCCATCACACCCGAGGTATTGGTTGAGCATGGAATCGTCGGCAAAGGCGATAAAATCAAAGTGCTGGCCCACGGTGAGTTAAAGGCAAAACTGAGCGTTAGCGCTCATGCTATTTCCGGCACCGCAAAAGAAGCCATCGAGCAAGTCGGCGGAAGTGTTCAACTCGTATAAACCACAACGATGAAAAGGTTTATTACCACCATAAAGAATATCTGGAAGATCAAGGAATTGAGGAATCGCATCCTCTTCACCTTACTTCTACTTTTTGTATACCGCCTTGGCTCCTTTATTGTATTGCCGGGCGCCGTGCCTGAAGTCCTGAAAAGGGCATCCGGTGGTCAGGGTGGAAATGCTCAGGATTTGCTGGGCTTGATCAATAGTTTCACCGGCGGTGCTTTTAGCAACGCCTCCATCCTGGCTTTGGGAATCATGCCGTATATTACGGCCTCCATCATTGTTCAGCTTTTGGGCTTCGCCGTTCCTTACTTCCAGCGCCTGCAACAGCGCGAAGGTGAATCGGGACGAAGAAAACTGAACCAGATTACCCGCTTGCTTACTGTAGCCATTACTTTGGTACAAGGCGGAACGTATCTGCTTTATGTCAAAAACATGGACGCCGTTTCGCCCAATATTTCGGAAGGTCTTTTCTGGGTAACCAATATCATTGTGTTGGCAACCGGAACTGTATTTTCGATGTGGCTGGGTGAGCGCATCACCGACCGCGGAATTGGCAACGGCGTATCGCTGCTGATCACTGCCGGTATCATCAACACATTGCCGCAATCTTTTATCGCCGAATCTACCAAGCGTTCTTTCGGACCGGTGTTCATTATAGAAATCGTACTGCTCTTTGCAGTCATCATGGCAACAATTCTAATTGTTCAGGGTGTTCGCAGAATACCGATCCAGTTTGCAAAAAGAATGGTTGGCCGGGGCACAGGCAGTGTTCCTGCTGCGGGCGCAAGGGATTATATTCCGCTGAAATTGAACTCTGCGGGGGTAATGCCGATCATCTTCGCCCAGGCTTTGATGTTCCTGCCTTTTTCGGTTTCTCAAGCTGTTGGTGGGGAAACCACCAGCTCATGGCTTCAACCCTTGACGGAATTCACTTCAGTACCGTACAACGTTCTTTACTTCATCCTTATCGTGTTGTTCACATACGTTTATACCGCGCTGCTGGTGAATCCGCAGCAATATTCAGAATACCTGAAGCGCCAGAATGCATTCATTCCGGGTGTGAAACCGGGTAAACCTACGGAAGAATTCATTGACTCCGTTACGACCCGCATTACACTGCCGGGTTCGGTTTTCCTGGGTCTGATCGCAATTTTCCCCGCTGTTGTGGTTGCTTTTGGGGTAGAACCAAGCTTTGCTCTGTTCTTTGGCGGTACTTCGCTGCTCATCCTAGTAGGCGTTATGCTGGATACCCTCCAGCAAATTGAAAGCCACTTGCTGATGCGCCGCTACGATGGTCTGGTAAAGTCCGGCCACATACAGGGAAGAAGTGGAAAAGGAATCCAGATTGGCGCTAACATGTAATAAAAGCGCACAACTGTGGGCATGATTTTTTATAAGACGGATGAAGAAATTGAGCTAATCCGCCAGAGTAATCTGGTTGTGTCTAAAGTATTGGCTTTAGTTGGCGAAATGATCAAGCCCGGTATTACAGGGGCTGATATTGACAGAGCAGCGGAAACGTTAATTCGCGACCACGGTGGTGTCCCTTCTTTTAAAGGATACAATGGATTCCCCGCAACGCTTTGTGTTTCCGTCAACGAATGTGTCGTACACGGAATTCCTACTAAAGAGCAGGTATTCAAAGACGGAGATGTAGTCTCAGTAGATTGTGGCGTTTTTTTAAACGACTTTCATGGCGACGCAGCCTATACTTTCGCACTAGGTGAAGTGGATAAAGAGGTGATGCAGTTATTGAAAATAACACGCCAGTCTCTCTATAAAGGCATAGAACAGGCCGTTGCCGGAAAGCGATTGGGAGACATCAGTTTCGCCATCCAGCAATACGCTGAAAGAGAACATCGCTACGGAATCGTTCGGGAATTGGTAGGGCATGGCGTCGGTCATAACCTGCACGAAGCCCCTGAGGTGCCTAATTACGGCAAGCGCGGCTCCGGCCCGATTTTGAAAGAAGGGTTAGTGATCGCCATTGAGCCGATGATCAACTTAGGTAAAAAAGACGTCAAAACAGCCAGAGACGGCTGGACGGTGCTTACCAAAGACAAAAAACCTTCTGCTCATTTTGAGCACTCGGTAGCGATTCGAAAAGACAAAGCCGATGTTTTGTCAGACCATACGGGGGTAGAAGCAGCGATTCTGCAAAACCCGAATGTTCAAGCAGTTTAGAAGCACAAAAGTATCCTGGGGTGCCGGGTAAAATAGGAACTTCAAAATTTTTTCTTAAACAAGATATAATTTTGAGGGTTCTTAGTATCTTTGCACTCCGAATTCGGAAATATGGCAAAAAAGAATCTGATTAAGCAAGACGGCATCATCGAAGAAGCCCTATCCAACGCGATGTTCCGGGTTCGTTTAGAAAACGACCACCAGATCACCGCGACAATATCTGGTAAAATGCGCATGAATTACATCCGCATTCTGCCGGGCGACAAGGTTTCTGTGGAGATGTCACCGTATGACTTGAGCAGAGGCAGGATCATTTACAGGTACAAGTAAAACATTGAACCATGAAAGTCAAACCGTCCATCAAGAAGCGTTCGACAGAGTGCAAGATTGTCAAAAGGAAAGGAAAACTTTACATCATCAATAAGAAAAATCCTAAGTTCAAGCAACGGCAGGGTTGATTTTATCTGTTTGAAAATCAAGTACATTGGTGCGCCAGTGTAAAAACAATTACATCAGATGGCTCGTATAGCAGGCATTGATTTACCAAGGAACAAAAGAGGCGTTATCGGCCTGACGTATATCTACGGGGTTGGACGTTCAAGAGCGCACGAAATTCTGCAGAAAGCAGAAGTAAGCGAACATACCAAAGTCCAGGATTGGACTGATGAGAACATTCGCGAAATTTCCCGCATTGTTAACAACGATTTTAAGGTAGAAGGTGAATTGCGCTCTGAGGTTCAATTGAGCATCAAGCGCCTCATGGACATCGCCTGCTATCGCGGTTTGCGCCATCGGAAAGGATTACCAGTTCGTGGACAAAGAACGCGAACCAATGCACGGACTCGTAAAGGCCGCCGGAAAACGGTTGCCAACAAAAAGAAAGCAACCAAGTAATTTGCTTGCTGCTTAATGTTAAACTTTTCAAATTGTTTCCATACTAATGGCAAAGTCAACGGTAAAAAAAGTAAAAAAACGGAAAGTTAAAATTGATGTTGAAGGCTATGCCCACATTCAGGCAACTTTCAATAACATCATTGTTTCCATTACCAACAAGAAAGGTGACGTTATTTCCTGGGCTTCTGCCGGTAAAGCCGGTTTCAAAGGTTCCAAGAAAAATACGCCTTACGCTGCTCAGGTTGCCGCCAACGATGCTGCCCGTGCTGCTTACGAAGCTGGCATGCGCACCGCAGAAGTTCTGGTGAAAGGCCCGGGTTCGGGAAGGGAAGCGGCTATCCGTGCCATTGACGGCTCCGGGATTAAAGTGACCAAGATTCAGGATGTTACGCCTATGCCACACAATGGCTGCCGTCCACCCAAGCGCAGAAGGGTATAAACGGTGCGCGACAACCATTATTCAGAAATATTCAACGACTAACAATGGCAAGATACATCGGCCCGATAACGAAGAAAGCCAGAGCTTTTGGCGAACCTATTTTTGGATTCGACCGTGCTTTCGAGAAGCGTAAGTATCCTCCGGGTCAGCATGGCTTAACCAAAAAGCGCAAGCAGCGTTCAGATTATGCCCTCCAGTTGATGGAGAAGCAGAAGGCTAAATATACGTACGGCGTTCTTGAGCGCCAGTTCCGTAAACTTTTTGACAAAGCAAGCAGCAAAAAAGGCGTCACCGGCGCAGTATTGCTGCAATTGCTGGAGTCAAGGTTAGACAACACGGTATACCGCCTGGGGCTTTCCCCAACGCGCCGTGGCGCTCGCCAGCTGGTTTCTCACCGCCATATCACCGTGAACGGCGTGATCACCAACATTCCTTCTCACTTGCTTCGCCCCGGCGATACCATTCAGGTGCGTGGGAAATCCCAGACTTTGGAAATTATCAAAGACTCGGATGGCAAAGCAGAAGCAAGAAAACACACGTGGTTGGAATACAACCCGGACAAACTTCAGGGGATTTTCCTGAGCTACCCGGAGAGAGAGCAAATACCGGAGAAGATCAACGAGCAGTTGATCGTCGAATTATATTCCAAGTAATATTCGTCGTGAGACTTTGGCTGGGAGCGCATCCCGGCCAAAGTCATTTCGCTTTTTAACCGCTATATCCTCTCCAAAGACAGTATTCTATGAGTATACTTAATTTTCAGAAGCCGGACAAAATCGTCATGCAAAAAGCAAACGATTTTGAAGGAACCTTTGAATTCAAACCCCTCGAACCTGGCTTCGGCCAAACTGTCGGCAATTCGCTGCGTCGGGTGCTGCTTTCTTCCTTAGAAGGATTCGCCATCTCTGCGGTTCGAATTGCAGGGGTAGAACACGAATTCGCTACCATCCCCGGCGTAGCCGAAGACGTAGTTGATATCGTGCTCAACCTTAAGCAAGTGCGCCTCAAGCTGATGATGTCCAACGAAAACATCAGCAACGAAAAAATCTACCTTACCATCACTGGAAAGGAAGAATTTCGCGCAGGTGACATTGAAGACCATACAAATGTATTCAAGGTCATGAACCCGGAACTGGTGCTCTGCACAATGGAACCAGGTACCAGCCTCGAAATAGAACTCACGGTTACAAAAGGCCGCGGTTATGTTCCCGCAGAAGAGAACCTGCCGAAAGATGCACCCATCGGGGTTATCCCGGTTGACGCCATCTACACGCCGATCAAAAATGTGGCTTACCGCATCGAAAACACGCGCGTTGGACAACGTACCGACTACGAAAAACTGACGATTGACGTCAAAACGGACGGCACCATCCACCCGGAAGATGCAATCCGCGACGCTTCGCGTATCCTGATTCAGCACCTGATGCTGATCACGGATGAAAATATTACCTTCGATGATGCTTCCAGCCGCGAAGACACAATTGTGGATGAGCATATCCTCCACATGCGTAAGCTGCTGAAAACTTCACTCGAAGATCTCGACCTCTCGGTTCGCGCATACAACTGCCTCAAGGCAGCCAAAATCAATACCTTGTCGGAGTTGGTTAAATACGACACGCACGAGCTGCTGAAGTTCCGCAACTTCGGTAAAAAATCCTTGGTGGAAATCGAAGAGTTGCTGCAGGAGAAAGGTCTTACTTTTGGAATGGATCTCTCCAAGTACAAGTTGGACGAAGAATAATTGTCAGCATAGAGTAGGCTGTCAGGATAGCGGAATGAACGCATTTCGTAGTCCGGCATGATTTTATCAAACCTGCAATAACGACCTTCGGTGAACCAGCGGCCTACTGCTGAATGCTTAAACAAGCATGCCCGATGTGACGTGTTGCGAAGTCAAATCTATCGTTGTACCATGAGGCACGGTAAAAAAATAAACCATCTTGGCCGCACAGCGAGCCACCGTAATGCGCTGTTGCGCAACTTATCAAATGCGCTGATTAAGTACAAGCGCATCAACACGACAGTGGCTAAAGCAAAAGCTTTGCGCATGTTCATTGAGCCGCTGATCACCAAATCCAGAAGCAACACGACCCATTCCCGGCGCGTTGTGTTCAGCTACCTGCAGAACAAAGAATCGGTAAAAGAATTGTTCGATGCAATTGCGGAGAAAGTTGGAGATCGTCCGGGCGGTTATATCCGTATTCTCAAAACTGGTTTCCGTAAAGGCGACGCCGCCGATATGGCGATGATCGAACTGGTGGATTATAACGAAATCTACACTGCTGGTAAAGAGGCTGGCAAAGAAGATGGTCCTAAGAAACGCAGCCGTCGTGGTGGTGGTGTTAAATCGGCTACTGCCGCTGTTGTTGCAGCTCCGGCTGCCGTTGCAGCAGTAGAAGAGGCCATTGTTGAAGCGGAAGAAGTTTTGGAAGAAGCCGATGAGTTGGTTGCAGAAACTGAAGTTGCAGTAGAAGAGGCTGAAGCTGGCGAACCTGCTGAAACAGAAGAACCGAAAAAAGAAGCGGGCGAAGCATAGCGCTTAAGGGTCGCTGAAATAATAACTGTCTACTTTTCCAGGAGGCCTTTTGCTCCTACCCTTCGTTGGGAAACCGCCTCCCTTAGCTATGGCTAAGGTCGGGAACCCCCGCCTCAGTTAGAATTAAAATGCCTTGCCCGGAGAAAGCGACCCTTATTAATTCAGCGCCCCTAACCTGATCAATAAACAACAAGACCCAACCGTTTTTGATAAAAATGGTTGGGTCTTTGTATTTTGTGGCGGTTCCTGACGAAACCTGAGCCACAGCTATGGAAACCTTTCGCATGTTTTGTACGACCAACCCTAACCTGCATGAATTCCATGCTAGCAAATGCCCGATTGCATACCGTGCTGATGAAAAGATCATCCAAAAACGCAGCAAAGCGTCACTTTTTGACGTTGCCTACCAACTATGAGACTGTTGATTGTTCTGGCACAATACCACCCTGCATTGAACCCCAATGTTTATCGTTGGCGGGCTATTGCTACCCACTGGATCGCTCAGGGCCACGAAGTACACCTCCTCTGCACCAAACGAAGCGGCCTGCCCGATGAAGCAGTTTTTGAGGGCGTACAGGTACATCGAGCCGGACAAAACTCCCTTTTAGACTGGGCTTACAACCTTTTTCATACCGCAAGACGTCGGGGCGAGGCCGGGGGCGACCTTCCGGCACGGCATGGTGCGCTCCGAAAAGGGCTTGAAAAATTAGTGGATATCAGCTGGCGCAGCTTGTATTGGCCGGATGGGCGTTGTCTCTGGTATTGGCCGGGACGGAAAAGGATGTTGACCCTGCTTCGGGCTTACAAATTCGATGGCATCATCAGCGTTGGGGCACCTTTTACCGCCCATTTGATCGGGCTGGCCGGCAAGCGTGCCAATCCGGCCTTAACCTGGCTGGTGGACATTGAAGACCCTTTTGCTTTCGTTGACGCCTACTTCATCAACAACCGGCTGTTGTATCGGCACCTGAATTTTAGGGCAGAGGCTGCCGTGCTGGAAGCCGCAGACGCCATTGCGGTGACGGTAGATACGGCAAAAGAAACTTATGGGCATTATTTTCCGGGGGTTGAAACCAAAATAACCGTTGTCCCTCCGCTTTTCGACCCCGGACTTGCTGCTGCTTCAGACTTTGACGGATTTGAATCCGGGCACCTTCATCTGTCTTATATGGGGGCGTTCTATTCGCCCATCCGCACACCCGATGCTGCGTTGAAATTGCTGGATTTGCTGCTCGAACGCCATCCTGAATTTCAAAATCGGTTGCTAATCCATTTTTTTGGAGAAATTGAATATGCCGTTAAACCTGCTTTTGACCGATATCCCCGACTTCTGCCCAACCTTCGCCTGCATGGGTTGGTAGACCGGGAGCAAGTTGCGGATGCTATGGCAAAAACTACTTTTTTACTCAATATCGGTAATACCACGACTTACAACCTGCCGAGCAAAAGCGCCGAATATTTAGCTTCCGGCAAACCTGTTATTCATCTTTCTGCATCAACTCCCGATACTTTTGTGGCCTTTATGGCGGATCATCCGATGTTGCTAAGTTTGAAAACGGAAACAATTGGGTCTGATGCCGCCGATTCTTTAGCAAAATTTATCATGGATTTTCAACACCGGCAATTCAGCGCCGAGGTGATTGAATCCCACTTAGAACCTTACCTGACTGCTCAAATTGCGGAAGCTTATCTAAGGTTGTTGGGGAAGCAATGAGCGCCCGTGGTCGCCAACTTCAGGTGGCAGACCTTAAAAACCGGGTAAAACCCGTCGGAATAGAACACGCGAGGCCGGAGCCTCGGCGCGAGCAGGGAATATTCTGTTAAGTATATAAAGATTTTGTAACTGAATGGAACTAAAGCAGAATCCATGGTGTTTCCTGATTATTCCCATCAAAATAAACGCTGCGCGCGCAAAAAAGAACATATCACAAACGCTGCATCAAACTCTGGAACGCGTCTTTGAAATCATAGACAAGTTCATACCCAGCAGGACTCGTTGTATACGTTACGTTTGTTGTATCAGTGAATCTCGGATATAAACCCTACATGATGAACCCACTACCGAACCAACTGAGCGCCTCTACGACTGACCTTAGGCTATTAAGTACACTGTAAATTAAGTTTCATTGGCTTTTGGATGAATCTTTTTGCGCCATGCTTCGTCCATTTTTTCGCCCGATGCACAGGCATCGAACTTAAAAATGGACTTGCCTGACACAAAAAGCTTTTACCCAAAATCTCAACAAACTTAGTTTACGGTGTACTAAGTCCGTACGTTCCCGCCACCTGATTTACCCCCGTTGCACAAAGTGACTTATCAATTTCCGTAACACCATCGAAGTGTGCTGTCCTTCTATAAGACTTGTTGCCACGGGAATCATCGCAGTGGTGGAAATGGCTCTTTTTTTTCCACTCTTCGCCTTTTTTTCGTCGCATAGCAGGGCTATGCTTCTCAAAAAACGCTGTGATTGGGAAAAAAATAGCTCATCCCCACCACCACGCTGACCCGTCGCAATAAGTCTATTGTCCATCATTTTCAAAACGAACTGAAGATGGAAAATTTGAATACAGACCAGGTGTTGATTTGGGTGCTGATCTTCATTGCACTCGGAGCTGTTGCCTGGGCAGCGCTGCAAAACTGGTTTTTTCATCAGAGAAACCGCTACAACCAGTTTCCACCCAATTTTCCCCCTTATGGCGCTTACCCGCCTTACGGAGGCTATGCCCCTCAACAAGGGGGCGACTACCCACACCTGCAGACGCCGCGCAAGAGTTCGCCTTTTTTGACCCTGGTGCTGGTGGTTATTGCAGGGATTGGATTGTTTAAGTGGGTGTCAACGATCAAGCCGGATACGGTCAACCAGGAACAAAAGAAACTGGAGGAACTCCGCCGCGACAGCTTCAAGAGCGAAAATGCAGGTATGTTAACCCCGAAAGGTAAAACGCTGCTTGCGGAAAAGAATCCGATCGGAGAAAGGGAAGGGGGAAAAATTCCTGATCCCTATAAATCGGATGAACTGCCTTTGACGAACTCGGAAATACCGACTTCAAAACCTGCTGATCCGGCACTTGTCATCGTCCCTGAAACCGGCTTTTCAATACAAGTTGCTGCCCTTGAAGACGCCGCCGGCTTTGATCGGCTGGCGGCTGATTTGCGTGAGCGCTTCCCCCAGGCCACGATTTTCCGGCACATCTCCGAAATTGCTCCCAGTGTGTACGGCGACAAGCTGTTGATTGGCCGTTTCAAAACCCGTGAAGCTGCTTTGGAAGGCATAAGAAAGCTCAGAAAGAAAGGCTATAAAGGTTGCTTTGCGGTTGATTTTGAGGAGATTGATATGGTGGAGGTGTATGAGCTTTAAAATTATAAAAACCAGGAGTCCTCCCAATTTTCATTGGAAATGGGCTCCTGGTTCTCAAAAAGCACTACCGTGCAATCACTATTTTTCCGCTTTGTGGTCTTCTATCTTCTGTCCAAATCAGGTAATAGTACATCCCTGGAGGTAAATCGCCCCAATCAAACTGCTGTGGCCGTCCTGCATAGAATTTTTCCGATTTCAGTGCCCGTCCCTGCACATCATACAGTGTCAGGAGGCATTGCCGGTTCCCCTGAAGCTCGCCCTCCAAGGAAACCCATACTTGCCCGTTTCCCGGGTTGGGATAAACCACAAAGCGCCCCTCCGGCAAAGGCTGTTCTTCCGAAGCGGTAGGGTCAAATCGGGCAGTAAATTCTGTGTGATGACCTAAATGCGCCACATAATCGGAGCCACTCAACTCCATTCTACGCATAACTGATTCATTATCAGATGATTTCTTGATAAGCTGGTGTGAGCCGAAAATCCTGCCTACTTTCGTCTCCCGGAACCCTTCATCCGTACGAAGATGGCCACCATCAACCTATACATAGAGTACATTATCGGTGGCTCTGCTTCCAATCTGCTCAGCAAAATCAAAGCCCGGCGCTTTTAATATTTCTTCTGTTTGTGCCAAATTACCATAATATTGAGTAAGTCGCTGACTTTGCGAAGCGCTTGCTTCCAC
>JBBQGV010000022.1:0-68134 GCA_038323375.1 Chitinophagales bacterium | reverse complement strand
CGACAACCGCCACGAAGAGGTGTTTCGCCGGTTGACGGAAGAGGTCTTGCTGGTGAACAGCGATTTGTACAACGACGCCATTTTGCTGGAAAGCAAACACCGCGAATCGGTTCGGGCCGGCAACCTCAGCCTGATCGCTTTTGAAGAAAAAAACATCAATTTCAGCAATACCAGTCAGGCGCTCATCTGGCTCGTCAACAACATCACACCAGCTGTTTTGGGCGATAAGCTCCGCCAAAAGGCTGAGTCCTTCCGAAGTGTGCCTGCCCTTCACGCCTTCACCTGCGACCGGGTGGCGCAAAACGAATTTTTCCAACTCAACTACTACGATACGCCCGGCCCAGAGCAAAAATTGCGCTTTTTTTACCTCTACGGCGATGCGCGCCAGGAACACGAAAGCCTTTTCAAACGGCTGGGTTACGAAATCGGCGGGCATTTGCTGAATTGGGAAAAAGGCGACTACAATCCGGGTACAAAAATCAAGTTTGTAGATTGCAAACCCCCAGTACACGACAACCCTAAATTGTTTCAAATCAACGTCATGCGCGAGCTATTGGCTCGGTTTTTCGAGCCGGTCAATAACTTACAACCCATCCTGAGTAAAAAACTGAACGAAGTACTGACCAGCCCCGAACTAAAAGATTTTGGTGCGAATGACCTCGTTTTTATCCTGCTGACCATAGACGACCACAACTGGCGCGAGCAGGTTACGCCGCTCGTCGTAAAGAGCTTGGTTGAAGGCTTTTGCGCCTGTGAACTGCCGCCCGGTTCGCCGAATTTCTTTTTCTTTTTCGGGATTGAATACCAAAAAACGAATGAAACGGTAAAAGCTCAGGTGCGCAAAGCCATTCAGGAACGCGCGCACGGCGAATCGCTGCCAGAGCTCCAACCGGTCAGCCTCCGCGAGGTGAGTGAGTGGTTCAGCCGCTACGACGTGCTCCGAATGCCTGGCCAGGAACCGGAAGCCGCTGCTGCGGAAATGTTCCCCGGCGCCACGGAATTAGACATGGCCGATATTGAAATCAAACTCCAGGAGCGCATCGAAAGGTATAACAAAGGATTGGTTTGATAAAATATTTTAACCTTTAAACCAACTGACAATCAACGAACAACGAAATAAAAAACAACCATCCACCATGGCGGATTCCAACAAAAATTTCGACCCCGGCAAAGATTACATCAGCAGCGAAGCGTTGCGCATTGCCCTCGAAGGTGCAGTTGCGTTGCGCCAACCTCTACTGCTCACCGGCGAACCCGGCACTGGCAAAACTACGTTGGCGCAATGGGCCGTGGGGTATCTGAACGAAAAATACAACAATAGCTTCTACCCGCAGCCGCTGCGTTTTAATACCAAAACCACCTCTGCAGCGCGTGATTTATTTTACACCTACGACGCGCTGTCTCATTTTCAGGCTGCGAACCTCAAGGGCGATGACCGGAAAACGGCGGATTTCATCGAATTGCAAGCCTTGGGTAAAGCCATTGCCATGAGCAACCCCAAACCTGAATACACTGGGCGTTTCCGCATAGATTTGCCACCCAAACCTCAAAGCGCGGTTGTGCTAATAGACGAAGTAGACAAAGCGCCCCGCGATTTCACCAACGACATCCTCGACGAAATCGAAAATTACCGCTTTCAGATCCGGGAGCAGGACAACTTCCCGGTGGAGCGCGGCTCCGACGCCCAAATCGTCGTCATCATGACGAGCAATTCCGAAAAAAACCTGCCCGACCCTTTCCTGCGCCGCTGCGCGTTTTTCCACATTGAGTTTCCCAATGGCCAGCTTTTGCGAGACATCGTAGAAAAACACCTCGGGCGGATTACACCCGAAACAGAAAAGGCTTACGCGGAACTTTTTGCCTTTTTTGATCAGGTGCGCAACCACGCCGTTCGCAAAAAACCAGCTACAGCCGAACTGATCGGGTGGCTCAAACTGCTGGGGCTAAACGGCTATTTCAACACAGCCAACCCCGCCGAACAAAAGAAAATGCTGGAATACAACCTGTCTTTTTTGGTAAAAACGCTGGAAGATTTGGAGGCGGTGCGGAAATTATTGAACCCGTAACGGTTTGGAACAAAATCCACATATCGCCCTTCCGTTAGAAGCCCTGTTTGTCCGCTTGGAGGCAGCCGGCTTCCGCATGGACACCGCGCGCAAAATGCGGTTGCTCCGCGTATTGGAGGAGGAAGGCTCCGAAGTGGTCGGCGATTTTGAAGGGATGAAATACCGCCTGGCGCCGTTCATCGCACGAACGCCGCTGGAACAGGAGCGCTTTTATGAATTTTTCGACCAGTTTGAAGCGGAATGCGCTTTGGAGGCCGAAAAGTTGAATGCGGTATCGGAAGCGCCTTCGCCCGCGCCACAACCTGCCTCGCCCATCCGAAAGCGGATACACTGGTGGTGGGTTCTCCTGCTGTTAGCGACGGTGTTGGTGATTTGGTTTGGGTGGCCGAAAACGGGACCTACCGGGCTTTGCCAGGTACAAATGGCTACAGAAACGGAAGGGTTGTTGCGCGAAGGAGATACCCTCGTTGGCCAAAATCTCAGCAATTGCGCAGATAGCAGCGCTTATGTATGGGAAATTCGCGATGCAACAACCGGCCAAACCGAACATACCGACTCTTCTTTTCAGTTGCAATGGCGCGCTGTTGGGGCCGGGCAGGACAAATGGGTTATGCTGCGCCACACTGCGGCTGATGCCAATAGTACAAACACTGTCGACAGCCTGCAATTGACCATCCATTGCGCCAATCCGCCGCAGATGACTGCCTGGCAAACCCCGGAAGGCGCGCTAAACCCCGGAAAAGCGTACGAATTTTCGGCGAATGTAACAGCCGGGGTACAAGTGGAATGGGTATTCAACAACACAGATACCCTGCGCGGTGCCAAAGTAGCGCACGCTTTTACCGGCCAAAGGGAGGCAACCGTTGGTCTCCTGGTTTACCGCACGGGACAAAAGGACTATTGCTATTCCTATGTTGAAAAAAAACTCAACATTGGCGGCAAGCCCTACCTGCAACCCTTTGTCGCCAAACGAGATTACCCCCGAATGCTGTTGCAACTCAACCGCTGGTACTGGCTGTTCGCCTGCCTGCCACTGCTGGCCGCTTTGCGGCTGTTGGCGCGCTGGTGGAAAAAACGACACGAAAAAACGCCCGAAAAAACCGTCGCCGACCTCGAAGCCAAATACCCCATCCACGATGCAGGTCCTTATTTTGTGCCCTACCTGCCCCAGGATGCAAAAATTACCGTGCCCCGCGACTTCTTCCGCATGGCTGAAGTGATGCGCCGCCGGGAGGAAGGCAATCGCCGCTACTTCGATGCCGCCGCTTCGGTGCGCGCTACAGTAGATGCCGGCGGTTACCCAGAATGGCGCGAAAAAAAAGATACCCGTCCGGCGGAGTACCTGTTTTTAGTACAACGAACCGATGAGCGCAACCAGCAAGCCCTGCTTTTCGAACGCCTCACTGCTTTTCTGAAACGCCGCGAAGCGCCCGCCGAGGTATTTTTTCACAGTGGCCGCTTTGATGTGTTTAAAAATCCGGAACACCCAAACGGCATTGGGTTAGCAGAACTGAAACAACTATACCCCGCACACCGGCTCATTTTGTTGGGCGACGGGCACGGCTTGGTCAATCCATACAACCCGCAAACCCCGGCTCTGCTTGCTGCGCCGGTCAAAGTCCTTTCCTCCTGGCCTCGACGCCTTTTGCTGACGCCGGAACCAGTAAGCGGCTGGTCATTTCAGGAAGCTTTGCTGCACCGGCATTTTTTGATCTGCCCCGCTGATACAGACGGTATGCTGGCCGGCTTGGAAATGCTCGACCGCATGGAAGAATATGAGCCCGGCAAATACGCG
The DNA here is from genome assembly GCA_038323375.1 of Chitinophagales bacterium. Lineage (GTDB taxonomy): Bacteria > Bacteroidota > Bacteroidia > Chitinophagales > Saprospiraceae > JABWAJ01. The sequence continues at coordinate 64,273 of JBBQGV010000022.1, read as the reverse complement.
CGCCGGGAAGCTGAACTATTGCGCCTGCACCCTCAGGTTTCCCACCGCTACCGCCATTGGGAAACCCCCGACGACCACAAAGCTTATCTGAAAGACCACCCCGATTGGTACCGCTGGCTGTGCGCCTTAGCCGTCTGCGTACAACCCGACTGGGCACTGACCATCGCCATCGGGCGTGCCATCGGCGTGGAAGTGACGCACGACGCACTTTTGGCTCTGAGCCGCATTCCGTGGCTGAACAGCAACGCGCCTGATACTAACCTGCGTTTGACCCTGCTGCGACAGCTCAACCCTGTTGATGAAGCGCTTGCGCGAAAAGCCGTGGCCGAAGAATTGGAGCGCGTGAAGGGAGGCGTGGCCGGCAGTTTCGCTGAGACGGAATGGACGACGGGCATCGCCATGCAACGCTTTGCGATTGATCCACACGACGAAGGCCACAAAGATAACCTGCGCGATCTGAAACGCCTCGGCTTGTTGTCTGGCAGCCAATTGGCGGAGCTGGATCTGATTGTGCAGGAAAAAATGGACAAAAAAGGCTTGCCTGCACGCGCTACCCAGGACATCGCAGCCTGGTTGGAGCAGCCCGCCCCAAAACCTTTTTGGACCCGGGAACTGATCGGCGGCATGGCGGCCATGTTGTTGAGTGCATTTTTGTTGGCGTATGGATTTTATTTTAACAATGCAAAAGCAGCGAAATCCCTGCCCGCAGGCGATGCCCCGCCTACCGACTTTTGGCTGAGAACCATGCCATTGGACGACCAGGCAATCCAATGGAACAATGAAGCAGTGGATTTATGGAATAAATTAGATTCGCTGCTGGCCAGCAATGGCGGCCGATTCTCTTATGCTTTGAATGAGCGTGGTTTTACCATAAAAATCCAGGAAGAAAAATCGAATAAGAACGTTTCGACACTTGAATTCATTAACCCTTCAACGACCACCGATTCTTTGCTGGAATTGGCCATTGGATTGCGACAAGCGCTTTATACGCTGGCGGATAGCAACCGCACAGCCCTGCGTTTTAATTTTGCAACCTTGTGCTTTAAGATTGCGCTGGATACAAAGCTGAGCCCTGCAGGAAACAGGCAAACAGGGAATGAGCCGCGCTCGAAAAAGCTGGCTAAAGACTTCACCCTTGTCAGCGCGGATGATACCCTATATAGCTTCCTGACGTTAGAAGAGATCCGCAATACGTTCGCAACGCTGACCCGGCCATCTGTGCTGTACAACTACCCAACCACTGCCTACAACGAACGTTCCCCGCTCTGCCTCGCCGCCCTGCACGGGCGCGGCCTTTGCGATTTTTATTTGGAACGCCGCGACAGCGCGATGACCGCCTATACCCAACTATTAGCCCTGACCAACAACCAATATTTCGATACCCTGAGCATGCCGGTAAACCTGCGCACGCTGCTGGATGAACCTCCTATAGCTCCTGAACAAAAAAAGCCTGATCTGGCACCGGAATCGAAACCTGCATTCAGTAAATCCAGGCCGAAAACCAAGTCGAAAACCACTACCCGATTACCAAAAGACAAGGTAGAATTGCCACCTGTAAAACAACCTGTAGAACCGGAAACGGTACAATTTGCCAAGGCGATAAAAAATGGCGACAGGCAATGTCCGGAAGGCAGTTCGTTTGAGGGTGTTGACGGAGGCACTTGTTGGAGCTGCCCACCTGGCTATCGGCGCACAGCGGCTCGGGTGAATGAGGCTGCCGCCTGTGTGCGGGCTGGAACAACGGAATATTCAAAAGCGACCAACCACGGAAATGGGTCCGGAAAAGGGGGGAGAGAATGCGGCCCCGGACAGTTTTGGGATGCCTACAACAAAGGAACTTGCTGGAGTTGTCCGGATGGTTTCAACCGCGCCAGATCAGAGGACTTTACCAGCGAGCGGGCATGCGAACGGGTAACCCCGGAAGAAAGGTCGAGCGCAGGAATGATTGCTGCTGCAAAATGCCCGGATGAAAGTTCCTTTGATCCTGAAGAGGGGAGCTGCTGGAGTTGTCCACCCAATTATATAAGAACAATTTATCCGGTCAATAGCGATCAGGCTTGTGAATTGAAGCGCATAAAGAAAAATTGATTTGCCTTTCCTGTTAACTGGCACAGAACCGCTCGCGCGGCGGCTCCGCCCCGCGTATACTATTTATCTGGCTCTGCCTGATGCTAAACAGGCTGACACAAAACTTCCAACACTTCTACTACTACCGCATTCAACTGATCAATGGCCAGCGGAATATTCCAGTTATCCCGGTTGCGCGGCGCCACGTAATTGGAAATGCTGCGGATTTCAAGGAAAGGAACCTGCTCCATCAGGCAGGCGTAAAAAAATGCGGCACCTTCCATGCTCTCTACGTCGGCGTCGAATGCGGCCATCGCCTGTTCGATGCTTGAAGCGCTGCCGTGTACGCGGTTGACGCTGAGCCCCTGCGCTTTGGGCAAAAAATCGAAAGCGCCCGCTGCATTGTTCAACAGGTGCCCACCCTGGAACGGGTATTGCCCTGGCTCAATCAGGTTCAGCTCATGCACATCTATAAAACGCCCGTCCGCTTCTTCTACACCAAGGTCGCCGAATCGTTCGGAAACCACCTGCACCACGTCGCCGATGGCCCAATTGCGTTTGAATGCCCCTGCAATACCGGCATTGAGGGCCAGGTCGAATTTGCCCCCCGGCAGCACTTTGCCGAGTGCATAAGCAGTCAGCGGCATCCCTACGCCAGTGATGAGCACTGACACCTCGGATTGGTTATAGCGGTAGCGCAGCGATCCGGTTTGAGTATGTTCTTTTTCCAACCATTGAATCAAAGGAGCAACTTCGAACGGCGTGGCAGCAACGATCAGGATGTTCATTTCTTTTTGGCGGGTCTTTGATAAATGATGCCCGCCGAAGGCGTGAACCCCAGCGTTTGGTGGTAAGCCGAGGCAATGTCCAATGTTAAACCATTGGAAAGTGTGAACCCGGCACCAAAGCTCAACTGCACGGGCTCGGTAGCAAGGCCAATGCGGAAAGCCAGGGCTTCTGCGGGCAGGTATTCGATCCCTGCTTTGATGCTCGCCGGATGGACAATGTCCTTTTCCACCGCACCACTGATGCGCAGTTTTTTAGAAGGCAGGTACATCATCCCTATTTTCAGGACGGTTGGCAAATATTCGTCCTCCAGCAGGCGCACGCGCACGGGACTAAATACATGCACGCCAATCATCAATTTTTCCGAAAGGGGAGAAATCAGCCCGGCTTCAAAAGTGAAATTGGTCTGGCTGCCGTATTCCGGAATGCGGGTCGTGAGCGCCAAAACCTGCCCCCCGAAGTACAACTGGTCGAAGAGTTTTCGGCCATAAGCCAACCCGATGCGTTGTTCATTGTATCCTTCAAACCCAAAGTAGTTGAGCGTGACGCCGAATGTTCCGGAGCGGGTAGGGTAGGCAGCGGCGGCGGAAAAGGAACGAATTTCGGCGATCAGGAAACGCTGTTCCGCAGCAACCATCGCCGAAAACTCCTTGACTCCTGCCAATCCGGCCTGGTTGGTCAGCGCACTGCTCACGTCAGTAAAGGTGACGTTGGCGCCGCCCATCGCCACCGAACGGGCACCGGCAGCTGGCAATGCGCCGTTTTGGGCTTCAAGCACCAAACTCAATGCCAACAAAATTGCCATCGCCAGAATTTTCAGAAAGCGTAATGATTGACGCATGTGATCTTGTTAATGTGTTAATTATCTGAGTATTCGAGTATCTGAGGATTTGAGTATTCGATTCCTCAAATCCTCAAATCTTCAAATTACCATCCCATTCTCCCTCACCAATCCTGCATAAAACCGTCCGGCATCCGTCATGGTCCGTTCCAGGGTGTGAATATTTACCCGAACCAACCCAAACCGGTAGGTAGGACCCAAGTTCCACTCGAAATTGTCCCAGGCTGACCAATGGATATAGCCGCGCAAATCTACGCCATCCTGAATCGCTTTATGGCAAACACGGACGTAATCCCGGATTGCCTGGATGCGCACTTGCGGATCGTCGGTGCAAATGCCGTTTTCGGTGATGACAATCGGTTTGCGGTATTTTTTGTGAAAACGCCGCAGGATGATGCCCAGACCTTCCGGGTGATAGCCCCACATCCCGTCGTGTGGGATGCCTAATTTTTTGAGTTTCCCCGGGTGATCCAGTTCCGTCACCATCATCGGCGTGAAGGGGATGTAAGCATAATAACTGAGGCCCCAGTAATCTAAGCGCTGGAATGGGCGGGCTGCTTTTTTCAAAAACCACCAGTCGGAGAACCAGGCGGGGATTTTGCCTAAGGGGTGCAACGCCTTAAAATAGGCGGTATTCAGAGAAATGCCGACCGGATGATTCGGATAAGTCGTTTTGATCAGTTCGTACACGATATCGTGCGCCATGCCAAGGTGTTTCAATACCCGGTTGGCTTTGAAATAGCTTTTTTTATGAGGTGGAAACTGCCCGAAGAAGAAACCGTTGGCGGCATAAACATTCGGTTCATTGAACGTATTCCAGTTGAACACGTAAGGCCCAAAGTGCCGGATGCATTGCTGTGCATAATCCACAAAAGCGGCGATGTTTGATTCTTTTAGCCAAGTTCCGTTTTTTTCAAACCAGAGCGGGTTGGTGAAGTGGTGCAGGACGAACATAATGCGTACGCCGCGCGCGTTCAGTTGCTCAAAAAACACCTGGTATTCCTCGACCACTTCCGGTTCAAAATCTGCAAAAGGCGCCGTTTGCAACCTCGCCCAATCTACGCCGCAGCGGTACACCGAGCCGAATTGCACGATGTTTTCCAGGTCTTCGTCCCGGCGCTTTTCGTGGTCGGTGGTGCGTTGGAAGGTGTAGCCGTCTTTGGCTTTCAGGCCTTTCCAGTTGTGCTCCGATGCCGTTTCGATTTGCGCTGCGGCGGTTGAAGTACCCCAAAAAAAGTGATCAGGGAAAGTTAAGGTCATACGTTCATCTGATGTTTGTGGGCGGAAGTTAGCGTGCCTCCGGCAAAGTTCGTGCAATTGGGTTTCTTTTTCTTTTTCTTACCCACACACGGAGGTTTAAAAACGGTTTCTTACATTTGGGGCGTTTTTACAATCGCTTCGATATATGAACCTTCACGAATACCAGGGCAAGGAACTCTTGCAAAGCTACGGAGTAGCCATTCAGCGCGGCATTGTTGCGCAATCTGCCGAAGAAGCCGTTGCGGCATGGCAGCAATTGCGCGAGCAAACAGGAACAGAATTTGTTGTGGTGAAAGCCCAGATCCACGCAGGTGGCCGGGGCAAAGGCGGCGGCGTCAAATTGGCTAAAAATTTAGACGATCTGAAACTGCACGCTGGCAACATCATCGGCATGATGCTGAAAACGCCGCAAACGCCCGGCGGCCTGAACGGTCCCGGTAAATTGGTGCGCAAAGTATTGATCGCAGAAGACTCCTACGCGCCGGATTTCAGCGCCTGCAAGGAATACTACGTGTCCATCCTGATGGATCGCCAGAGCAAGCGCAACGTCATCATCTATTCCACCGAAGGCGGGATGGACATCGAAACGGTGGCCGAAGAAACGCCGCACTTGGTGCAAAAAGAATTCATTGACCCGACGCTTGGCCTTCAGGCATTCCAGGCGCGCAAGGTCGCCTACAACTTAGGATTGAGTGGCGTGGCCGTCAAAGAAATGGTTGGTTTTATCACCAAGCTGTATGCCGCTTTCGTTGGCTCCGACGCTTCAATGTTCGAAATCAACCCCTGTCTGAAAACGGGTGATGACCGCATCATCGCGGTGGACTGCAAAGTGACACTTGACGAAAACGCGCTGTTCCGCCACCCAAACCTGGAGGCCTTGCGGGATACGGACGAGGAAGACCCCACCGATGTGGAAGCCAAAAGCTACGGCCTGAACTTCGTAAACCTTGACGGCAACGTCGGTTGCATGGTGAACGGCGCCGGCTTAGCAATGGCGACCATGGACATCATCAAACTCTCCGGCGGCGAGCCGGCCAACTTCCTCGATGTAGGCGGTACGGCTGATGCCAAGCGCGTGGAGAATGCCTTCCGCATCATTTTACGCGATCCGCAAGTCAAAGCCATTCTGATCAATATTTTCGGCGGCATCGTGCGCTGCGACCGTGTGGCGCAAGGCGTTGTAGACGCTTACCGCAATATCGGCGACATCAAAGTGCCGATCATCGTACGCCTCCAGGGCACCAACGCCGATTTGGCCAAACAGATCATTGACGAGTCAGGCTTGAAGGTGTATTCTGCGATTCTGTTGCAGGAAGCGGCTGATTTGGTGAAGAAGGTGCTGGCGGAAGGGTAAAAAAAGGATAAAGGCTAAAGTAGAAAGCGCGCAAAGGACGAGAAAGTTGTTTTTTGCGCGCTTATTGTATATTCCGGAGTAGGGGGGTCAGATCAAATCGGAATGGGGGGGTCAGATACTCCGGAATATACAATGTCAATATGCACAATACAATACTGGCTGGATTTGAGGTAGTAGTCTCATGGTAGTGGGTGCTTTGTGTCTTCAAGAAACCGCAAAACTCGTAAACTGCCGCACATTAGCCGGTTATCAGCGGCTTTTCGATCCGACGCTGGCCGTGCTTTCCCCTGACAGCCTGCGCATTTACTTTTCTTCCAGCGTCGGCTTGCCGCCAATGGGGCTTGACGCAAGCGTCAATACCTATTCTGCGGTAAGCGCTGACGGCCTGCACTATGCCTTCGAACCTGGCCCCCGTGTGGATGTGGCCGACAACAAAGTCATTGATCCCGCCGTGATTGAGTTTGGCCAGGGCTGGCATTATATTGCCCCCATCGGCGCTCCGCAACAGGGCGCTTATCACTTTGTATCGCCAGACGGGGTGCAGTTTTTCCAGGTTGCGAACATCCCTTCCGACAACCAGCACAATTGGACGGGCAATTATATGCTCAATAGTGAAAACGAACTGCGCTTCTACGGCAATGGCCCGATGATTTGGTACAATGCCTCACCCAATGGCGGCGTCTGGAACGGGTTCGTTGCAACCAACCTGAATGGCGGCGACCCGTCGGTGGTGAGGTTGGGGCCCGATCGCTACTTCATCGTATTTGTGGGCGCTCAATACATCACCGATCTGGCGGAGCCGATAGCCAGCGATGCGGCCTTCTTTTACCCCAATCCTGTGGGCGACGAATTGGTACTCCAAATTCCTTCCGGCGCTGCGAGTGTACTGTTTTTTGATGCAGCAGGCCGACAGTTCAAGGCACTGCACCAACTGGCACCCGGAACTCAATGGGTGGATTGCCGGGATTTGTCAGGCGGGGTTTATGTGGTACAGTTGGTGCATGCAAACGGGATACAGCGCAGCGTGTTGGTGAAGCGGTGAGGTAAGGATTGCCTATAACAAATGCGCATTAGAAGTTCGGGCGGGGCCTCAGCGAACAGGGTTGTAAAATCTCAAAAAATCTGTATTCTTGTTTTTACAATTTACCTTGATAGATATGACGGATCAATTCGTCTTATTGCAATTGCAGCAAATGCCTGACAACCTCAAGCGGGAGGTACTGGATTTCATTGGTTTCATTAAAAATGCACTTAATGAAACCGGGAGTTTTATTTCAGTCATCACCAAAATAGAGTTGCTGGGTTGGCAAGCCCCTCAGCGGGGGCAATTCTCTACGTTGAAAAATTTGTGGGAGATAGCTTTATTATTCCGTTGACGGATTGTGGGTAAAGCCATAGATGTATAAAAGAACTTGGCGTAGCCTCAGGGCGAACTGGGGCGGGTTGCTTACTTACTAAAATGGCCTTTTTTAAAACCCCGGGCACCCCAACTGCCTGCCACCGCGACCATTCCCGCCATCGCCAAATTTAAAGGAAAGGGTGAGGCCGCCCATAAAATACCAATCGTCAAATTTGCCCCCCCGGCGATAGATGATTTCATCTTCTTCCGGGTTTTTGATGGATGGGTTGCTGAGTTGGGCGGCTAAGGTGCCATTGCCGGTTAGAATATCTAGGTAGTTGACTTCGGCGTTACTGACGTCGTCAAGGTAGTCGGTAAATAGTTTTCTGCCACCAAACTCAAGACCCAGCGTCCAAACTTCTTTGAAGATGAATTTTAATCCGCCGCCAGCAGGAATACAAAGCTGGATCAGCGAATAGGGGTCTTCATACCCTGGTAAGCCCTGTCCTTCCGTGCCTAAAGGATGCAACTCGATCCAACTGTCGTCAAAAAGGGTTTCCGGATTAAAATGGTAAATCCCAACCCCGGCATATAAGTAAGGAACTACCTGCGTGCCTTTCGGCGACCCCAGCCGGAATAAATTCAACTCGCCGGTGAGCGCCACTTCAAAGATTTGCGTCCTGAAGTTAATCCCCCGGTTTTCAAAGCCGATATTGGCATCGTCTCCTTCAACTTTAGCTAAGCTGGCACCAATACGCATCGAGAATGTATTGTTGAAATTTTTCCTCATGAATATCCCGAAAGCAGGATTGATCTCGCCAAAATAAAGGCCGAATTCTTTGGGCGATAAGTCGCCGCTATAGAACGAAGCACCGCCCATCAGGCCCAGTTCGAGCGGTTGTGCTGTGCTCCAAAGCCCCCCGAGGAGCAGGAGAAATGACAGAAATGACTTTTTCATAAGGGATGAAGCGTGTTTTAGTGTGTAATTTCGGCTTTTATTTACGACAAGTTCCTTAACGTCGGAAGTTATCAAAATCTTATCTTTATGATGATTAATTCATTCTTCATTTTTGGAGTATTTGACTGAAACAGAAGAAGGATGGGGTTCAAATGAAATAAACTTCTACTTTTATCACTCTGATGCATAACCAAAATAGTCGGTTAACTGTTTTCATCACGATGTGAATGCAGCCGATGGCCGCACCAATTTCTTTTCATACAATCTACAAGGCCGCATGAGTATGCGCAATGGTCGGGCTTCAGCGCCCAAGAGCGAAGAACGCACGCCCCTAACCCGCGAGAAACTGCGACAATCGTTGCTTGTTTTCCGCTACCTGCTTCCCTATAAATGGGCATTCATCAGTGGCATGTTTTTCCTTGCCGCAGGGAGTTTGCTGTTCCTCGGCATCATGAAAGTGCCGGGCGAGTTGTTCAATGTCATCGCCGGGAAATCAGAATACGGTGCTTCGCTCAACCAGTTGTTCCTTTTCCTTTTGGTGCTGCTGGCCATTCAAAGCGTTTTTTCCTACCTGCGGGTGCAATTATTTGCCTTGGTCAGCGAAAAAAGTATGGCCCTGCTGCGCACCGATTTGTACCAAAAACTCATCACGCTGGGCATTCCTTTTTTGGAAAGTCGCCGCGTAGGCGAATTGACCAGCCGGATTTCCACCGATGTCACCCAGGTTCAAAATGTATTTTCCATTACGCTCGCAGAGTTTTTGCGGCAGATCATCATTCTCGTAGGCGGTATTGCCATCATCGTAATCACGATGCCGAAACTGGCGTTGACCATGCTGGCCACTTTTCCGGTCATTGTCATCCTGGCGATGTACTTCGGCAGGCATATCCGGAAGTTGATGAAAGACCGCCAGGATCAATTGGCTCAAACGAATGTGGTGGTGGAAGAAACCATGCAATCCATCCAAACGGTGAAGGCATATACCAATGAATGGTTTGAGATCAACCGTTATGGCCTCAGCCTGAAGGAAGCTGTACGCTTGTCGCTAAAAGGGGCTCACCTCCGTGGGTTGTTCGCGGCCTTCATCATTTTTGTGATGTTTGGAGCGTTGTTTTTCATCATGTGGCGGGCGGCACTGATGGTGCAGAGCGGCCAGATGTTGGAAGGCGAATTGGTTGATTTTGTGGTCTTTACCGGCATCATCGGTGGCGCCATTGCCAGCATCGGCAGTTTTTACACCGAAATCGTGTCGGCCATCGGGGCCACGGAGCGCATTCAGGAAATCCTTAAGGAGGATTCCGAAGTGGAAATCACCCCGCCTTCATACCAGCAACTGCCCCGCCTTAGCGGTGAGATTGACTACGAAAACGTGCATTTTGCTTACCCTTCCCGTTCGGATATGCCTGTTTTGAAAGGGATTGACCTCCATATTAATCCGGGGGAAAAAGTCGCCCTCGTTGGGGCAAGTGGGGCCGGAAAATCAACCATCGTCCAGCTCCTGCTGCGTTTTTACCAGGCTCAAAGTGGAACCATCCGCATGGATGGGCAAGATATTCTCAGCTACCCGCTCACGCATTATCGCCGCAACATTGCCATCGTGCCCCAGGAAGTGCTCCTTTTTGGCGGCACCATCCGCGAAAACATCCTGTATGGAAAACCGGATGCAACAGAGGCTGAAATTATGGAAGCTTCTAAAAAAGCGAATGCCTGGGATTTTATCCGCTCTTTCCCTGATGGGTTTGAAACCTTAGTTGGGGAACGTGGCATCAAACTCTCGGGCGGTCAGCGGCAACGCATCGCCATCGCGCGAGCCATCCTGAAAGACCCGGCAGTACTCCTGCTCGACGAAGCCACTTCTTCTTTGGATGCCGAATCTGAAAAAGCGGTACAGGACGCGCTGAATAAACTGATGAAAGGCCGAACTTCCATCATCATCGCGCACCGGCTGGCTACGATTCGGGATGTAGATTGCATCTATGTGATTGACGGCGGCCAAATTGTGGAAAAAGGTACCCATGATGAACTTTCTTCGATTGAAGATGGAGCCTACAACGCTTTGGCAAAATTGCAGTTTGACATCCTCGTATAAACGCTTTTTATCTAATATCTTACGTCTAATATCTTATATCTCAATAACATGAGCTCGATCAAAAAAACTACCCAAATCAACATCATAGTCAGCTTAGACGAAAGCGGCATCCCGGCTAAAATGGAATGGCAGGCCGACGGACAGGAACTTCAGGCTTGCAAAGCCATGTTGCTTTCCCTGTTCGACGAAACGACGAAGGATACCCTCAAAATTGACCTTTGGACGAAAGAAATGCAGGTAGTGGAAATGGATCGCTTCTTTTTCCAAACCCTGCGCGCAATGGCAGATACCTACCACAAAGCAACTCAGAATCAGGCGCTTGCTGCGGATATGCAGCGCTTTGTACAGTATTTTGGCGAAAAAACAGAGATTTTGCCGAAGCCATAGTTCTCAAAAAAACGTTTCTAAAGAATCAAGCGCCGGAAAATCTATCGGCAACAAGGTATCCGCTGCCAGCGAATCGGCCAATAATTCTTCTGCTGATCTAATCCGCATAGTACAGGCTAATTCGCGGGAAATATCAGGCGGAAGCTCCGGAAACTTTGCATCTTTCCAGTCGGCAAAAGCCGGATCCTCCAATAGCTTTTTCATAAAAAATCCCCAAACCGGTAAGGCGGTCGCAGCGCCTTGTCCGTACTCAAATGTGCGGAAACGCACCAAAGGAGAATCGCCTCCTACCCACGCGCCGGCAACCAGATTCGGCGTAAAGCCAATGAACCAGCCGTCCGCCTGGTTTTGGGTGGTGCCGGTTTTCCCGGCTATCGCATAGTTATACAATCCATATTTCCATTTCAGGCGGCTCGCGGTGCCATAAGAAGCGACCGACTGGAGCATGTGCGTCACTATGTCGGCCTGGGTTTCGGTCAGGATTTGCTCCGGTTGTCCCTGGTCGAAACGGGCCAGTATTTTCCCGTCGTGCGTTTCGATGCGACTGATGACGATCGGTTTAGTTTTTCGGCCCCGACTGGCAATGGCACCAAACGCGCCAACCATGTCGTAGAGCGACACCTCTGCAGTACCCAATGCGATGGAGGGCTCTTCCGGAATTTCTCCGGTGATGCCTAAGCGGCGCGACAAGTCAATCACTGGTTGCACGCCCGTGCGCATGATGAGTGAAACGGAAATGGTATTCACGGAATTGGTCAGGGCACCCTGCATAGAGTAGGAACCACCGTATTTACCGTCGGCATTTTGCGGCACCCAATCGTCTTCGTCTTTACCTTCCGGGCTGATGTGCGGATCGGGATCTTCCCGGCGTGGATCTTTAAGAGCCCAGTTACCTTTTTCGTATTCGTGGTAAACCGTCAGGCGATTTGGCAATTGTTCGCAGGGGGGAATGCCACTGCGCAAAGCCTGCGCATAAATAATAGGTTTATAAACCGAGCCAGTCTGCCGCTGTGCGCGGACGTGGTCGTACTGAAAATGATCGTAGTCAATGCCGCCCACCCAGGCACGGATGTATCCGGTGTAGGGTTCCATGGCCATAAAGCCGACCTGGAGCAACGCAAAATGATAGCGGACGGAGTCTAACGGGCTCATTTCCACTTCGGTGTCTCCTTCCCAGCTAAAAATGGTCATCGGAATTTTTTCTTCAAATTTTGTCAGGATCTCGGCCTCGGAAAGCCCTTCTTCCACGTGTTGTTTGTAGCGCTTCGACGCACGCATGGCCTGGTCAATCACTGCATCATCTCCCCATGGTTTCTGGCCGCGCCAGTGCCGGTCGAACGTGCTTTGCAACTGGCTCATTTGTTCTTTTACGGCTTCTTCCGCGATGCGTTGGATGTCAGAATTCAGGGTCGTATGGATTTTTAAGCCATCTTTATAAAGATCGTAAGGTTCTCCGTTGGGCTTGCGCATTTCCGACAGCAATTGCAGCGCTTCCTGGCGTACAAATTCCCGAAAATACGGCGCGACGCCCTGGTTGTTAATCACCGGATTGTAATTGGTGACCAAAGGCAATTGTTGCAAAGAATCGCAGACAGGTTTATTGAGGTAGTTGTTTTTCAGCATTTGCGTCAGCACTACGTTGCGGCGTTGTTTAGTCCGATCCGGCGCTTTGACAGGGTTATACGTTGAGGTCGCCTTTAGGGAACCGATCAGTGTAGCGCCTTCTTCAATCGTTAACTCAGCCGGAGCTTTGTTGAAAAAGCGCCGGGAAGCGACGTCGATCCCGTAAATGTTTTCGCTGAATGGCACGGTATTCAGATACAGCGCCAACAATTGTTCTTTATCGTAGGCGCGTTCCAGCCGGCGGGCGGTAATGATTTCAGTGATTTTATTGATGGGCAGGGAAAGCACCATGTAGTCTTTGCGCGGGAAAAGGTTTTTAGCCAATTGCTGGCTGATGGTACTGCCTCCGCCGCCGGAGTCGTCCCGGCGCAAAATGGTGCGGTAAAACACCCGACCCCAACTCCGGTAGTCTATGCCCTTGTGCCTGAAGAAGCGTTCGTCTTCCGTAGCCACCAGCGCCTGGATGATGTGTTGTGGTATATCCTCGTATTTGACAACGGTGCGGTATTGGTTGAAGTACCTTCCCAACAGCACGCCATCCGCAGAATAGATTTCGGAAGCGATCTGGGTTTGTACTTCGCGCAATTCGCGCACAGAAGGAACCGATAAGGCAATGCCCATCCAAAACAAAATGAGCAAGCCGATCAAAACGCTGAAAGCCCGCGCAGGCCAGGCAATCCATTTGGACAGCCGCGGCCATTTTTGTTCAAAACGCCGCCACGGCCCCCAGACGAATTCCCATGCTGCCCGTGTTTTTTGTCCTGCTACTTTTAGTTGCTGTTGCCACTTCATAAAAGAGGGTGAAGATTGGATCATTTATAAGAACGCAAAGCTAAGTTTTTCAGATATGGAAAGCATGGAAATTTTCAGGATGACTATTTATGGCGTCGCAGCAGCTTCAAGGTATGTTGCAGGCTTTTATTGCTATCCCAATTTTGGTGCCCTGGAATGACGTATTTGGCCTTGCTGCAAGCTTTCATGGCCCGCCTGATGGAAGCCGCCCATTCATCTAACGCTGCATCTGCAATATTCCCCAATCCTTGACTTTCTGTGCTTTTGATAAAACACCCTCCGTACAAGACCTTTTCCTGTTCAACCCAAACGACGATGTTGTCTTGGCCTATCAATAATCATTGCTGCCGCTGTCTGAGAAGCTACTCAGTGAAAAAGTCAACCCAATCTGTGGCATGAGTAAAGTTGTTGGAGAAGACTTTTTTTCAAATGCGTCAATGGGTTCGTCGTAATTCACATTGTCGCCGGGTTTGCGCACTAAGTAGCTGGCATTCGCGCCGGGCAGAAACGCACAACGCAGGTCGAGCAAAATGCCCTGAGAACGCGAAATATCAAATTGGATGCCCAATGCACCGCCATAGCTGAAAGCCCAGTCGCCCGTTTCAATGCGGCTGTCCTCGTCGTTGTTGTCGGGGTCGCCGTTGTCGTCTTCAATAAGGCGAGTGCGGGTGAACAGGTTTTTGGTTCCCACCATGCCATCCAGATAGGGCCGAACAGGGCCATTGATGTTGGGTTGGATGCGCAACATGCCGTGCATCATAAAAATACTATTACTCGTGCGCAGTTCGTAATCTCTCAAAAATCCGCCGACATTAACGGTGTAATCAATGGATTCGCGGTCGTAAGACATTCCGGAAAATTCTGCACCGGCGTACAAAGGCAATTCGCCGAGTTGGAACAACAGAAGTCCGCCGCCACCAATGCCGATCCGGTCAAGGTTTTCTTTAAAATCCTGCTGGGGAATCCCCAACTGGAAGTTGCCGTTCAGGTAAACACGCCAGGGGTTGCTGCTATCCGTTTCCTGAGCCTTGGCAACAGGGGTCGCAAGCAATAAAAGCAAGAAGAAATTCAGGTATTTCATACAGATAATTTTCTTACAAAAATACGGGGTTCAGAGATTATGCGCACAAAACATTTGACATTCTTCGACCTTTGCCTATTTTTAGGCGATGCTCTTCTAGGTGGAGCAGCCAAACAGCCATTTTTCAGGCACCAATGGAATTGGCCGGGTATAACGCAGTTATCGGACTATAATTATTCATCGTCAAAAAACTGTTTAGGATGAAGTTTGAGATTTTTCAAAGCGAAACGAGCGACAAATTTTACTTCCGGCTCAAAGCGGGCAATGGTCAGATCATTCTGTCCAGCCAGGCTTATGCCAGTAAAGCCAGCTGTAAAAACGGCGTAGAATCGGTAAAAATCAACGCTGCCGGTGATGCCAACTTCGAACGCAAAGAAGCCGCCAACGGAAAGTTACACTTCAATTTGCTGGCCGCCAACAAACAAGTCATCGGATCCAGCCAGATGTACGCTTCAAAAGCAACCATGGAAAATGGCATCCAGTCGGTAATAACCACCGTGCCTCAGGCCAGCATAGAAGACCTGACAGGGGGAAAGGAGTAGGAGGTTCCGGAAGGGGAATAAGGTTTAAGTGGAAAGGTTAAAGGAAATTACGTAATTTCATCAGGATACGTGGTTCCCTTTAACCTTTCTACTTTAACCCTAACTTTTGTAAAAGTTGGGCTGGAAACTCTCGTTTGTCGAACGGAAAAATCCGCGGTCTGCATCGAACGTAAACTCATTGCCCAGCGTGTCCGCAAAACGGTAGTTGAAGTTAAAGTTCGCGTTGGTGTTGTTTCCGTTAATCAAATTGGAAGCAATCAGGATTGAATCAATGGCGGAGGGCGTTGCTGCCGGGGAAATCAAAGTCCGGCTGTTGCTGTCCCAGGTACGATTCATAAAATTGGTATTGAGGTTCGCCAGCACGCCAAAGGTATGTTTCGTACCCACGGAAAGGTCGGCACCGACTTTCGCATTAAACGGGCTGCCTTCGCTCACTTGTTTCTGGCGCTGATCGAACACTTTATCGTTCTGAATGCGGTACAGGTTCATGCTGTTGTACCACTCGTTGTAGCCGCCGCTTGCATTGCCGAAAAGGTTCAGGTTTTTGTTGCGGTGGTTGAGGTTCAGAGAAGCATTGGCTTTGGGGCCTTCGCCGTAAGCGCCACTGAGGTTGACAGAGCCGTTGGTACCGAAGTTTTTGTTTTTCTTCAGACGAATGTTGACGATGCCCGCATTGCCCGACGCGTCAAACTTGGCCGAAGGGTTGGTGATTACTTCGATTGCTTCGATGTCGCTGGCGTTCATGCCTTTAAGCAGGTTCGCCAATTCCTGCGGACTCATGTAAGAGCGCTTGCCGTCGAGGTAGACTTCCACGCCGTTTTTGCCCCGCAACTGGATGTTTTCATTGTTGTCAATGACCACACCCGGGGTTTTGCGCAACAGTTCCAGCCCGTTCGAACCGGCTGCCGTAATGCTCGCCTCTACGTTGAAGATCGTGCGGTCGGCTTTCACTTCGATCAGCGGTTTTTTGGCCGTGACAGTCACCTCTTTCAGCTCTGTTGGCTGGTTGGCCAATTTAACTGGATCAAGGGTCATATTCCCCGTATTATAAGTAAAAACCGGGCTGTAGTATTTGTCGTAGCCGATCAAACTAATGTGGAGGTAATACTCGCCTGCTTTCGGGTTGGGCAATTCGTACGCGCCATCCAATTCAGCAACAGCGCCTTTTGCAAGGGTAGAATCTGCGGCGTTCATCAGCATGATTGTTGCGAATTCTGCCGGTTTTCCGTCAGGCAACACCGCTTTGCCGCTGATTTTCTGAGCTGTCGCAACAGACAAGCCCAATGCCAGCAGGGCTGCTGACAGGAAGATTTTTTTCATAATTACAGTCGGGTTTGAAAGATTCAAAAATGTCATCTCAATGTCAAATACAGCCGCAAGTTGCATCCCATCCGGCGAATTCGGAACCACACTTAGACCGAAAGGTTAATTTAAACGATCAGTAAGACGTAGTTTCGACGAACGGCAAATACTAACATTTCTAAAAAAGAGGATGCAAAAAGCGAGGGGATACCACTATGAGGAGGTGTTTCTTTTTAGGGTCGCTGAAATAATAACTGTCCACTTTTCCAGGAGGTCTTTTGCTCCTACTCTGCGTTGGGAAACCACCTCCCTTAGGGTCGCTGAGATAATAACTGTCCACTTTTCCAGGAGGTCTTTTGCTCCTACCCCGCGTTGGGGAACCACCTCCCTTAGCTATGGCTAAGGTCGGGAACCCCCGCCTTGGTTAGAATCAAAATGCCTTGCCCGGAGAAAGCGACACTTATTAATTCAGCGACCCTTAGCTATGGCTAAGGTCGGGAACCCCCGCCATGATTAGAATCAAAATGCCTTGCCCGGAGAAAGCGACCCTTATTAATTCAGCGACCCTTAGCGATAGAAATGAAGGTTTAGCCAAAAAAAAACTAACTTGGCGAAGTATTTTTTTTACCTACTCAAGACATTAAATTTTCCAATAGTGCCAAAATCCGGGAAAACCGGAGATGCTGCCTTAAACATGATGTTCAGATACAGTTTTTTAATCATCATCCTTGCGCTCGCCTGCATCGCTACCAAGTGCCAGAAGGCCACCACGGAGCACCTGACGCATGCGCCCACCCCGTTTGCTGTTCCGTCTTCAGCCTGGGTGGATTCGCTGGTAAAAACCATGTCGCTGGAACAGAAAATTGGCCAGTTAATCGTCCTGGAATCAGATGTACCCACGCCGAAGATTGAAGGAAATGTCAGAAACTGGATCGCAGAAGGAGGGATAGGCGGTTTGTGGATGAGCAACTTGCCTTTACCCGAATATTTGCGGATCGCAGATACCTGCCGCCGCCTGGCACCGTTGCCTTTGCTGCTGGCCACGAGTGAAGCAATCCTGCTCAACAGCCAGTTTACCGAACTGCCCCTGTTGCCGCGCAACCTGACCCTTCAGGCTGCCGGTTCCGATACAATGTTCACGCATTTTAGGGAGTTGTACTTCCGCCAATTACAAGCATTGGGCCTCAATTGCGCCATCATCCCTGCTCCTGGCGGCGCCGAAAACGGACAACCCGATCCCCTCAATCAGGTGAAACGGCTCAACCAACAACATCTGCTCAGCGTAGCCGACCATTGGAATGCTCGCCACCTTCGGGCGATGCGCGATACGTCGGCGGCAAGTCTGGCGGAGTTGCAAGGCTATCAGGAGGCGATCAATGCCGGCGTCTCCGGGTTCTGGATTGACGACCAATTGCTGAAAGACGACTCGATCCGGAAATTGCCCTTTTCTTTTCTGACAGCCGCATTTTTCAAACGCCTTGCTTTTGGAGGGCTGTTGATGGCACGGGTAAAAACGGAACAAGACATTGCCGCCTGGATTCGGGCAGGAATTGATCTGTATGTGGTGGATCGCGCTCCGGAGCGCGTGGTTGTGGCATTCCGGCGTTTGCTGCAACAAAAACTCATCAACCAGCAAGCGATTGACGAAAAGGTGCGCAAGGTACTCTTAGCAAAATCCTGGGTAAAAATCAAAACTCCGGCGTTGCCGCCCGAAGGCACTTTTCAGTATTATGCCGCAGTGGGCTGCCTGCCGCCCGAGCAGGAAATCATCCTGTCCCATTTTGAAGATCCGCAATGGGGATCGGTTGGGCGGGTGCTTTTTGAAAAAGCAACCAGTTTGATTCACAACCAAAACAACATATTGCCATTTAAAGACTTGCGAAATTTAGACTTCCGCTTAGTTTCCCATTGCCGCCAGCCTTTATCGGCTTTCTACCACCAGGTTTCCAAGTATGCAGACTACCAGATTCAGCGGGATTTTACCCTTGATGAAGGAGAAGAATTTTGCGAATCGCTGGTTTTTATCGTGACGATGGATCGCCTCAAAGCGGGAAGTCCGGCAGACAGTGCTTTCCTTCGCCAGGTGCTGGCCACTGCCAAACGCGCCCATGTTGTTGTAGTGAATTTTGGAGTGCCTGCGCTGTTGCGCGACCTGGATACTTCCCTCACCGTCCTACAGCTTTATGAAAACAACCAGGTTACGGAAACAGCAGCTGCGCAGGTTTTGTTTGGCGCAATGGCCCCTCACGGAAAACTACCGGTAGCGGTATCTGCGCAATTTCCGGTAGGTGCTGGCGCAACTTTTAAGCCGGTTCGGCTGAAGTTCACGGCGCCCGAAGATGCAGGAATCGCAGCAACCCGGTTGACCGGAATTGACCGCATCGTTTATGCCGCCATCCAAGACCACGCAACGCCAGGATGCCAGGTAGTGGTGGCTAAAAGTGGGAAAATCATCTACAGCAGAGCTTTTGGTTATCACACTTACAAAGCCGATCACCCGGTTATGGCGGACGACCTGTACGATATTGCTTCGGTAAGTAAGGTTGCTGCTACGACTTTAGCAGCGATGAAATTATACGAACAAGGGCGCTTTCGGCTGAGCGAACACATCGAACATCACCTGCCCTGTGATAAAACCTCTACCATTCGCAAGATCCCGATCCGGAAACTGCTCATTCACCAATCCGGTTTACAGCCGCACATGCCGATCGTGCCTTATGTCGCTTATCGTGAAAAAGACAATGCAAATTGTGCTTTGTATTTCTGCAAAAATCAAACCGATACGTTTTCCATTCAGGTAGCAGACCGCTTCTTTTTTAACCGTTTTTTTGAACGACAGGTTTGGAAAGATGTACACCGCCTGCAAGTGGATCGGGGCAGAGATTACCGCTACAGCGATGCAAATTTCATGCTGTTGCAAAAAATCTTAGAGACCAAAATGGGCGATATGGCCATTGACAACTGGATGGAGGAAAACTTCTACCGGCCCATGGGCTTGCGCAATACGGCTTATTGCCCGATGAAGCGCTACGAACGCCACCGCATCGTGCCTACTGAAAACGACCAGCGGTGGCGCCAGCAATTGGTACACGGCTATGTACACGACCCTACTGCGGCTCTGATGGGTGGGATTGCAGGCAATGCAGGGTTGTTCACCAGCGCGGAAGATTTAACCGTACTTTTCCAGATGCTAATGGATGGCGGTGTTTATGGCGGGCAACGGTTTCTGAATGAAAAAACAGTGACCCACTTCATCAGCAATAACCATGGTAATCATCGGGGACTGGGTTTTGACCGACCTAACGAAAAATATCGCGCAGCTTATGCGGAACAAGCCAGCCTGGAAACGTTTGGGCATACCGGATTTACCGGAACCTGCGTTTGGGCAGACCCGAAATCGGATCTGGTTTATGTCTTTTTATCCAACCGCCTCTACCCGGATGCAAGCAACTGGAAGTTGTTTAGCAATAAAATTCGGGAACGCATCCACGAAGTTGTGTACCGATCTTTCAATACTTACCAGTTTTATATTCCTGAATTGCCAATTTGGACGATGCCGGTAAGTTCTTGATGGAATATAGTTGGCAGGCAGCAGTGGGCAGTTGGCAGGATTGGGTTTTATTTTGGATGAAAATATGGGTTAGGAATACAGTTGGCAGGCAGCAGTGGGCAGTTGGCAGGATTGGGTTCGGTTCGGATGAAAATACATATCCTATCCTATTTCAGGAAAAAAAGCAAATCGGTTAGTAGCCAATTCATTGGAATACGTAATAAGACTGCCAATTCCAACAGAAACTAATGTCATAATAATCAACGTGTTAAATCTTGAGCCTAACTGCCAACTGAAGCCTGCCAACTGAAAAACTGCCAACTAAAGACTAACGACTGCCAACCTAAAATTACACCGCATGAACGCATCCGAATTGCTCCAACAGCTCTCCCTCGAACTCAAAGCTGTTTACGAAACTTCCGAGGCACGGCAGGTGTCGCGAATCGTGCTGGAAGACGCGTTTGGCGTAAAAAACTTTTCTAAGGACCTATTTTTTAACCCGGATGACGGTGCACGATTGGAAGGAATCAAAAAACGATTGCTGCAGCACGAGCCGGTACAATACATCCTCGGCGAAGCCGATTTTTATGGGATTAAATTCAGAGTGGATCAACGGGTGTTGATTCCGCGCCAGGAGACGGAAGAATTGGTACACTGGATTTTGGAAACGCTGTCCTTGTCTGCAACCGCCCGGGTATTGGACATTGGCGCCGGCAGCGGATGCATCCCGGTGACGCTGAAAGTGAAGCGCCCGGCGCTGGAAGTCTTTGCAATAGACATCAGTGAAAGCGCTCTGGAAATAGGGGCTGAAAATGCGGCGCGCCACAATGCTGCGGTACATTTTTCACGGGCTGACATCCTTGAGTCTTCGGAATGGCCGGAAGGCACTTTCGATGTCATCGTCAGCAACCCCCCTTATATTCCCCGAAAAGAGGAGGTTTTAATGCCCCGGCAGGTGCTGGCCTTTGAACCCCATATCGCGCTGTTCACGGAAAACGAAGATCCACTGATCTTTTACCGCCGGATCGCTGAATTTGCGTTGGAACACCTATCTAAAGGCGGGTTTTTGTTTTTTGAAACCAATGAATTTAATGCACATGCTGTGATGGACATATTGAAAGCGCTTGAATTTCAAGGACTTGAACTCCGCCAGGATATGCACGGGAAGGATCGGATGGTAAAATGTAGTCGCCAGCTTTAGCTGGAGACTTGTTGTGATAGAATTTAGCTAAGGAGCGTGTCGTAAATAAGTTACGTGAATTGGGCGAGGTGCTTCGACAGGCTCAGCATGTCAGATTTTTTCATCAGGCAAGGCGCGAGAAGGGAGCATAGCCTAAGCTACGCGACCGACGATCAACGCAGCCTGATGGAAAAAGCCACCGCACAAACAGGGAAGTTATTTACGACACGCTCCTTAGCGACTACGCAGGCTTCTGCATTATAAAATTCCAATAAACTTTTTCTCCGTTGTGGAAACGGTTGTAAACGAGGGAATTCCGCATGCCAGCGAAATTTCGAACAAAGTGTTGGTACCTTGCCGGAACGTGGGATTGGATCAGGTTTTCCTTGCGATCCTGTTCAAACTCCATGGCAAGCCGCACATTTGGCAGGATATCGTGCGCATTTATTTTTTGCAGTCCACCCGTTTTCAATTCTTCCTGCCAGCGTTGCCAGTCTTCGCTTGCCCGAAAATCGGCGAGCAACAAATGGCCGCCGGGTTTCAAAACCCTTTTTACTTCGGCGAGGAATGTCTTAAAGCAAGGGTATCCATGCGAGGATTCGATATTGACAACGACATCGAAGGAGTTGTCAGGGAAAGGCAAGGCGCAGGCATCTCCCTGCACGTAATTTAAGCCTGGGGTGGCGTAAATCCGGTTGCACAACTTCACGGCTTCATCAGAAATATCCAGACCAACTGTCGTATCCGGTTTAAAATATTTATGCGTCAGAAAAGCACCGCCGCCGCGTCCGCTTCCCACTTCCAGAACACTGCTTGCCGGGTTGATGGTCACCTGCCGAAGCAGTTGTTCGTACAGTTGAAAGCAGTATTGATCTTGCTGATCCTGCGCTTCCAATTGTACGCTGCTCCCTTTTTCTTCTGTGTAGGCGTAGCCAAAATTCATAAACCGCCAATCATCTGCCTGTATCCGGCCTGCTAAGTTATCATACATTTTTTTTATCAGCAATCGGCGAATAGAAGGGAATTTCCCCATGACAAGAATACAAAAGCGTAGCAGCATAAGAGGTAATTGTAGATAGTTGAGGGGTAAAGGTCGTTTTTATTCCTGATAAACTGACCATTACCCCTCACATTCTAAAATATAGTACAACTGGCGACGGAAATACAATGCTGCTTTGTTGCTTATTTTCCGGATGAAGTGCCTTTGGGTGGTGAAGCCGGCGCTTCTTCCTCCTCATTTCCGTTCAGGAATCGGGAAGGTTTTTTCAGCAACTCGTAAATGCCCGACACGCGTTTTGTTTCCAATCGAGCCATAGATTCGAAGAATTCATCTAAGTATGCGAGCATGTCTAAGCGCATGGTGGTTTTCAAAAGCTCGAAGTTGCGGATTTCGGAGACCAGCTCGGCACGTTTGCTTCGTAGGTAATTAATCGTAGTCCACAGGTCTTCATCGCTGGCCGGATAGCCTAAGTAAATGCGCTCGGCTAAGCTGATCAAACCAACATTGGAATTGATGCGGGCATACACAGGACTTACAAGGGCTGAAAAATCAAAATCGTAGGGAACCAAAGTGCCGGTTCCCGCCACAGGCTGAACGATTTTTACATTCCGTGCCATTTCTAAGTTCCAGTCAGCGTTGCCGATCATGTATTGGAACGTCGCCATCAACCGCTCTGAGCCGCTCTCTAATGTGGCAGGGTCAGGATTCATGCATTGATCACATTCTAAGCCACCGAGGCGTTCGGCCATTTCGTCTGTGTCTTCAATCAAAAAAGCATAGCGCTTCTCTTTGCCCACTTTGGCATTGCTGTCAACATAAGTAATTTGTATCAATTGGACGCGGTAGCTTTTGTCGGTCAGCAGGTTGTAGAGCCGATAAGTCAAAAATTCTTTCAACAATTGTTCATTACCAATGGTTTTATTTTTAATGCAGTGCGTAACTAACTTCAAATCGTTGTGCGCGGAAAGCCCCTGTTCAGCGAGGGTTGATTTTGAAAACTTCAGCTTTAGAGGCGGAAAGTCACAGATGCGCCGGCGATATTTTCCGCGTGGTGTGATCTTGATGTCATAAGAAATTACCGCTCCTGCATCGCTTTTGTAAGCAATCGTTGCAGGTTGATCAATTTCTTTTTTGCGGTGCTTGATCAGGTGACCGAGGTCTGTGGTTAAGGTAACTTCGAGCATTTCTTTTTGCGCGAAGGCGTCAAAAATGCTCTTTACAGAACGGGCATTCGGAATTGCGTGTAAATTTGCATTGTTGGCTGTACCTGAGTGCATAGCACCGAGGCACAACATGGCTGCAAATGCCAGGTTTGGTAACAGTCGGGTGGACATTTAATGGTGATTTTCTAAAAAAAACAGTCGGGTAATAACTTCGGAAATGACAACAATTCTTTTCAGAAGTTGCCTGATAGACGGGGGGAAAGTTCACTTTTGTTACAGGGATATAGAACTTATTTTGAACAAAGCGACAACTGATTACCAGTTAATCAATTAAAACAGCAGGCAGGTGTGAAAAAGACCTTATGTATGATTGCCGTAATGGCGGGCTGGAGCGGTTGCGTGGCACCCAATCTGATGGAAGAACCAACGGTTGTGATGGCCGATACACCCAAAAACATCGTGTTGATGATTGGCGATGGGATGGGTCTTTCACAAATTTCAGCGGCGCTGTACAGCAACAACAACCGACTCTATTTGGAGCAGTTTCCCGTAATCGGTTTCCACAAATCTTACTCCTCTAATAATTTAGTTACAGACTCTGCGGCCGGTGCCACTGCCTTTTCCTGCGGCGTAAAAACTTACAACAACGCCATCGGGATGACGGCAGATACCACGAGCTGCCAAACCATCCTCGAAGAAGCGGAAGCACGTCACTTAGCTACCGGCCTTATTTCAACTTCCTCCATCGTTCATGCTACGCCGGCTTCATTTATAGCGCATCAGTCTTATCGGGAAAGGTACGAAGCGATTGCGCTCGACTTTATGAATACGGAAGTGGATCTGCTGATCGGGGGCGGCAAAAAGTTCTTTGACCGCCGGAAAATGGACGACCGCGATCTGATTTCAGAAATGCGGCGCAAAGGATATTGGGTATACGATTATTCCCAGGATGACATCAGCCAGGTACGCGCCAGATCAGATGCCAACCTGGTCTATTTTACGGCCGACAACCACCCGCTTACCGTGAGCACCGGGCGTACGTATTTGCCTTATGCCGGTACCTTGGCGGTGAATTTCCTCAAGCAAAAAAACGAAACCGGCTTTTTTTTGATGATAGAAGGATCCCAGATTGACTGGATGGGGCATGCCAACGAAGGCAAACTGCTCATCAGCGAACTACTCGATTTTGACCAGACGATTGGAGCGGTGCTTGATTTTGCAAAAAAAGACGGCAACACGCTCGTCATTGTTACCGGCGACCACGAATCGGGCGGGATGGCCATTAACGAAGATTCAAAAATGAATGCGGTCAAGCCAAAATTTACCACCAACGGCCATACCGGAGCGCTGATTCCCGTTTATGCTTTTGGTCCCAAAGCGGAATTGTTTTCCGGCATCTACGAAAATACAGCGATCTACCACAAAATGCGTGAAGCCTTGGGATGGGGAGCGGTCGTTTTGCCAAAACAAATGTCGGGGAGTAAATAGTGTCTGTCTTCTAAATGGACAGACACCAAATAAACTTTGGACATAGAAAAACAATTTACCGTAATTTTGTATTCAGTTTGGGAACTCAAATCGTTCAACACAAATAAATCACCTACGGTATGAATGTAGAAACTTTGGATAGCCTGCAGTTGATAAAAGAAAGTGCTCATGATTTTGCAGAAAGCTATATCCGACCCAACGTCATGGAATGGGATGAAGCCCAGCATTTTCCTGTTGATTTGTTCCGACGCATGGGCGAATACGGATTTATGGGGGTATTAGTACCTGAAATTTACGGTGGTGCCGGACTGGGCTATCGGGAGTACATCACCGTTATTGAAGAAATTGCTAAAGTTTGCGGCTCCATCGGGCTGTCTGTGGCAGCACACAATTCGCTGGCTACGAATCATATCCTGATGTTTGGCGACGAATTGCAAAAGGAAACTTACCTTCCGAAATTAGCCTCCGGAGAATGGATCGGGGCATGGGGGCTGACCGAGCCAAA
This sequence comes from Chitinophagales bacterium, assembly GCA_038323375.1. Lineage (GTDB taxonomy): Bacteria > Bacteroidota > Bacteroidia > Chitinophagales > Saprospiraceae > JABWAJ01. The sequence goes on along the minus strand of JBBQGV010000022.1, from coordinate 38,966 downwards.
TACGGGCAGCGACGCTGGCAGAATGCAATGCGTAGCTCAAAATGACGGCGACTATTATGTGATTAACGGCACAAAAAATTTCATTACCCACGGCAAATCCGGCGATGTCGCTGTGGTGATTGTCCGTACAGGCGAGTTGTTAGACAGCCACGGCATGACGGCTTTTGTGGTAGAACGCAGCACGCCAGGCTTTTTTGCCGGTAAGAAGGAAAATAAGTTGGGTATGCGCGCTTCCGAAACGACAGAAATGATTTTTGACAATTGCCGGATTCACAAAAGTCAGATTCTGGGGGAAGTGGGTGACGGTTTCATTCAATCTATGAAGATTCTGGACGGTGGCCGCATCTCTATTGCCGCCCTGTCGCTGGGCATCGCAAAAGGAGCCTATGAAGCGTCGGTGAAATATGCGCAGGAACGCCACCAATTCGGTAAACCCATTGCTTCTTTTCAGGGCATTGCGTTCAAATTGGCGGATATGGCCACCAAAATACAAGCCGCTGAACTCTTGACCCGCCAGGCCGGCGACTTAAAGGATAACCATCAGAGTAGCACCAAAATTTCGGCGATGGCCAAATATTACGCTTCTGAAGTGGCTGTGCGGGTGGCAGACGATGCTGTGCAGGTCTTTGGCGGCTATGGCTACACCAAAGATTTTCCGGTGGAAAAATATTACCGCGACGCCAAGTTGTGTACGATCGGAGAAGGGACTTCCGAGATCCAAAAATTGGTCATTTCGAGAGAAATCATGAAGGGGGGGTAGGGGAAAGATTTTTGCTTTTACGGAATATTGGAATTGCCAACGAACGGCGCACCCGGATTATTTAGCCTTTTGGCAAAAAACACAAAAACCGGGCAAACCAATTTTCTGGTTAACGAAGGCTCTGGAACCAATCAACTTGTAACCATACTTGCCAAAACTTTTCAAACTGGCAAAAAATTCATTTGCATAGATGAACCTGAAATCCATCTCCACCCCAGCATGGTGCGCAAGTTGTCAGGTGCTTTTGTTGACATTGTCAACAGTGACAGCGACCGGCAGTTTTTGGTCTCCACACACAGCGAGCACTTTGTGCAGGCGCTTTTAGAAAAAGTAGCTCAAGGGGAAATCAATCCGGACGACGTCAAAATCCGTTCATCAGACGAACGGAGAGATAGGTGCGGAGGTTGAGTTGCAAAAAGTAAATGCCAAAGGCCAGATCGAGGGCGGGCTTTCTCACTTTTATGAAGCAGAACCATCCGGATTAAAAACCATTTTCAAACTCAGGACGAAATTGTTGGTCTGATCCGCAAGTTCATTAAGTTTGCGCTTGAAGATAGCAAAAGGTGTCTTGTAATTGACAATGAAGAATTTGAGCAAATTCCAGAGGCGGTTATTGAAAAACTATCTATGGGTAATTTTTCAAGCGACCAGTATCTGTTTGAAGCAGCTTCAGCCATAACAGCTGAAAAACTAATTATAACGACCGATGTTCGCCTGAAAGAACAGTTTAGTGACCAACCCTGGTGTGACATAGTTCTGCTTTCCGAATTTTTGGAGACTTATTGAGCACACAATTATAGTCTTTATTAAAACTCGTCACCCTATGCGTACTTTTTCAACCCTACTCTTTTTGGCTATCTATAATATTATCCACGCCGCCACGCTGCACGTCGGTTCGGGTCAAACCTATCCAACCCTTAGTCCGGCTGTTGCAGCGGTGACCCCCGGCGATACCATCCTTATCCACACCGGTACCTATCCCGGAGGGTTGTTCTTCGCGAACATACAGGGCAATGTCAACCAATGGATTACGATAAAAAATGCGCCCGGAGCCACCGTGGTTTTTGAAGGCGGCAACAATGCCATCCAGCTCTCCGACCCGGCGTATTTGTGGATACGTGGCCTCATTTTTCAGCACCAAACCGGAAACGGCGTGAACATTGACGACGGTGGCACGTACGCCACACCTGCACACCATCTGGTGATCGAAGACTGCGTTTTTCGCGACATGGCGGTGTCCGGAAACAACGACTTGCTGAAACTTTCCGGGCTCGACTACTTCGAAATCAGGAACTGCACTTTTGAAAACGGCGCAGCGGGCGGCAGCGGCATTGATATGGTAGGATGCCATCACGGATTCATCCGCCAAAACGAATTTGAAAGCCTCGGCTCCAATTCCATTCAAGCTAAAGGGGGAACTGAATGGGTGCGCATCGAAGCCAACTTTTTTCGCGACGGCGGCCAGCGCACGCTCAACCTCGGAGGAAGCACAGGCTTGCAATTTTTTCGGCCTGATACGGCTCATTTTGAAGCCGCCAATCTGCAGGTCTATGCCAATATTTTCGTTGGCTCCACAGCGCCCATTGCTTATGTCGGCGCAGTGAACGTCGTTGTGGCCAACAATACGTTTTATCAGCCTGAGAACTGGGTCATCCGTATTCTACAGGAGACCGTTGACCCCGACCGGTTTTTGCCTTGTGGTGATAACGCCTTTATCAACAACATCGTTTGGCTCGAAGAAGACTTGAATTCAGAAGTGAATATCGGCCCGAATACCGCGCCGGAAACGTTTGTTTTTTCCAATAACCTTTGGTTCAATGCAGATGATGCCAATTGGGCTGGCCCCAATTTGCCGGTTCCGGAAACGAACGGCCTGTTAAATGCCGATCCTTTATTTGCCACGCCAACCAACGCCGATTTTTCCATTCCTTCCAATAGCCCGGCTGCAGGCGCTGGCTTGCCACTTACTGCCCCGGCGTTTGATTTTGCGGGGAACGGATATGCTATCCCGCCCTCCATTGGTGCTTTTGAGGCCAACCCGGTAACGGGTTTAAACGTGTTACCGGAAACTTTGTCCTGGCGTGTTTTTCCCAACCCGACCTCCGGCGCCGTTTTTCTGGAGTTTGGAAAGCCTTTGGAAAAGTCGGTTCATGTGCAGGTCTTTAATGCCTTCGGGGTGAAGATTGCAGAACGCGTTTTTCTGGCCGGTTTGGAAAAAGGGGAGCTGGATTTGAGCTTGTTGCCAGCTGGGGTTTATTGGGTGAAAACCAGTACAGGAAATGGTACACCTCTTATGTTGAAAAAATAACGGTGAAATAAAATTTCCAGCAAAGGTGCCAAGTGTCGGGCATCATTCTTAGCGACCTTCGCGGGATATCTTCCCCGCAAAGTACGCGGAGGATACGCCAAGTCCGCAAAGCGAGACGCCAGCCTTTGCGTCCTTCGCGGGAAACAAAGTGATCAAAAAAAATGCCCACCTTCGCCCCATGATTTACGGAAAACTCCTCCTTGTCGCCTGTGTATGGGGTGGCACCTTCATTGCAACGCGGATGGCAGCCCAGGTGATGGGGCCGTTTGAAGGCGCATTCTGGCGATTTTTGTTTGCAACGCTGGGCTTGTTGGGCGTTGTGTGGCTCACCAAAACTAAGCTTCCAAAGATGGATCGTCGGACGCTGCGCTACAACATTCTGCTGGCGATTTCGGGTATCATTGTTTATAATTTTTTCTTTTTCAGTGCGCTGAGACTAATTACGGCCAGCCGGGCGTCTCTGCTGGTGGCTCTGAATCCGACTATTATTTTGTTTGCCTCCGTTTTTATGTTTGGAGAACCCCTGAAACCCGCAAAAATATTGGGCGGCCTGTTGTCGCTTTTTGGAGCAGCTGTGGTCATTACGCGTGGAGAATTAAGGTCTGTTTTTGACCATTTTGGTCCCGGAGAGTGGCTGGCTTTGGGCTGCCCGGCTTCCTGGGCGGTCTATACTCTGCTGAGTCGCAAAATTTCTTTTGCCCAGGAACCGTTGGTGACTACCACTTATAGTTGTTTATTGGGAATGGCCGGCCTGTTGCCGCTGGCGTATTGGGAAGGTTTGCACCCGGTCGGAGAAGTGCCCTTTCAAATCTGGGGAGCGTTGGTTTTCCTGGGACTTTTGGGCACAGTACTCGGATTTGTCTGGTACGCAGAAGGGATCAGAGCTATTGGCGCAGCGCGCACGGCTATTTTTAACAACTTAGTGCCGGTTTTTGGCGTGCTGTTTTCGGTATGGTTGTTGAACGAACAAATAGATGGCAGCGTGTTGGTAGGTGGCGCGCTGGTGGTGGCAGGGGTGGCAGTGATAAACTTGCTGTAACTGTTTTTACAATCATATTATTACTAATGAATGACAAGTGGCTCTCTGCGAAAGGGTGCTCTAAAGCCCAACACAATATCATCTTTAGGAACTCCTCGTTCAATGAGCAACAAGGCAAGTTTCAAATCTGTGCCATCATGCTGAATCCAGACTTTTTCGTCCGCTTTTATATCAATATGGACAAATGAGCCATATTCTCGATAGTCTTCATTTTCCCAACCGACCGAATACAGCAAATAATGCCCATGTTCATCATCAGTAATGAGCTGATTTTCAACTTGTTCATCCGAAGGTGCCATTGTTGCAACTTCTTCTACTAAGGCGCGAACAATGCGCTTGTATTGATTTATTTTATCCATTGTTCTATTTTGATTTGCCTGAAATCATAAACGATCAGATTGACTTGATACGTCTTCAAAACCTGGACAAAGAAAGAATCGTCGAAAAAGCTTTTGTAAAAATCTTTAGGCATTGCCAAAAAGAGTATACGGTCAGGTTATTTATCAGCTAAGGCCAATTTGTAAAGCAAAAATTGACCAAGTGCATCTTCAAAGTCATCAACATCTGATGATCCAGAAAAGCTTTTAATTTCGACGGCTATTTTTTCGTTTGCTCGTTCGGCTCCAATAGTCTCTGCACCGAGATCAATGAAGCCTTTTCGTTTACCTAAACGGATAAAGTAGGGATCATGAGTAATAACCCACCCTTCAGCTTCTAATGCTCTTCGAACTTGATCATGGTATTTGTCTCGTGTCATCTATCGCAAAGATAATGAGAATTGAAGCCTTCTACAAGCCTTGAAGTAAAGGGATGTAGATTTTAATGATCCAACCACTTCCGAAAAGCATCCACCCGCTCCCGACTAATCAAAATCGCTTCCTTGTCCGGCGGATCAGGCAGTGAAACCTTCAACCGGCTGCCCGAAAAAACCACCACTTCCCGGATGGCGGGGAAAGAAGCAATATACTTTCGGTTAAGCCGAAAAAAACGCTTTGGATCGAGCATTTCTTCGATTTGTTCCAGTGTATAGTCAATGGCGTGTTTTTTATGATCGGTTTTCTTTAGCCACACCATTTTATTTTCGTGGTAGAAATAGGCGATTTCTTCCACAGGAACCGCGTGCAAAAACGGGCCGTTTTTCACCACAAAGCGGCCTTTATAGCCCGGAACAAGGAGTTGTTGCATAGCTTTTTGTAATGCATTGATTTCCGGCAGGGCAGGGGAGGAGAAGTTGGCGCGCAACTGCTCGTAGCGGTGAAACGCACCTTCAAGCTCCATAGCGTCAATGGGTTTCAATAAATAATCTATTCCATTGGCTTTAAACGCTTTAAGTGCGTATGCGTCGTAAGCGGTGGTGAAAATGACTGGACAACGCAGTTCGCTGCGCTCGAATATTTCAAAACTCAGGCCATCGGCTAAATGGATGTCGAAAAAGGCCAGGTCGGGGGGTGGGTTTGAAGTTAACCACTGCACCGTATCAGAAACGCTGTCCAATTGGGCGACAATTTCAATCCCGGGATCATGACGCAGGATGAGTTCGCGCAGGCGTTCGGCGGCGAGCGCCTCATCTTCGATCAGGAGGATGCGCATCATGCTTTTGTCATTTGCAATACGGGCAAAATAACCCGAAAAGTATACGGTCCGTTTTCGATCGCCACCGCTTTGTCACTGACATGGCGGTACCGTTCCTGAATATTGATCAAACCGATTCCGGTAGATTCCGGGTTATTCAGCCGGCTTTGCAGGCTGTTTTCCACCACAATCAGGTCGCCTTGCCGGAATATAGAAATGTCCAAAGGCATGTTCTTCGAAGCGATGTTGTGTTTGACGGCATTCTCTACCAGCATTTGCAGCGTGAGGGGCGGGATGGCAATGCCTGCATCAGGTTCCAGCTCCAGGTTGATGTTCAGGCTTTCGCCAAAACGGATTTTCAACAGCGAAATGTAGTCTTTCAGCACTTCCAGTTCGGTTTCCAGGGAGACCACTTCCTGTTCGCGCATGTCTAATAAATACCGATACACGTTCGACAACTGCTTGATGAAGCGCACCGCCTGATCCTGATCTTTGTAGACTAAGTTGGACAATACATTCAGGCTATTGAATAAAAAATGCGGGTTAACCTGGGTTTTTAGGTTTTCATACTTTGCGGTCAAGTGCGCCCGCTTCAGTTGTTCGGCTTCCAGCACGGATTCTTTCCATTGAAATAAAAATGCCCGGCCGTGCAAAAAAGTACTGATTAGCATGGTCAGTGTGAGGGTCACAAGCACTGTGCTGCTGCCAATGTCTTTCAGTGTCTCCGAAGGCAGGGTACCATGGAGCAACCAGGCCATTCCGATGCGCACACCGACGATGACAGCAAGGGTATAAACCACGGTGAGGAGCGCGCTTAACGCCAGTCGTTTCAATGGATATTCTATCCAGGAAATATTGATGTTATCGGCGAGCCACTCATTGCCCACCCACAACAGCATAGTAAACAGGCTGTTGTAGGTGGCGTTAACAAGCAGGGCATACTGGTTATGGCTCATCCAGGGCCACATGACAAGTACTGAAATGGCAAAGGTAATGCCGAAGATCATGCCCATTTTGATCAAACCAGTTCTTAATGCGAGCCATTTTCCGGTTGTCGTCATCTTTAAGTGAATTTTTAGGAACGTGGCGTAAATAAGTTACCTGTTTGGGACTCGGGGTGCCTTTTTGTTACACAGCGCCAACCCTTGTGCCACCGAATGCTGTTCGGCAGATTTGAACCAACCAGGAAACCTTACTGGAGCGGTACTTCGCAAAACTATTCGCCTCTGCGCTTCAGGGTAAGGGGCTGTAATTTAATTGCCTTCCTTCATGCTTTTTTCCGCATGATGAATCATCCATTTGTTCGCGCCTGCGCCCCAGTTGGGATGCAAAGGAGAAGGTGCCTGGTAAGCTGCAAATTTTTCAGCAGCTTTTTGCAGCAACGGCATTGCATTTTTGGAGCCGCCCCCGTAAAAAACAGGTGTGAACAATACGTTTTGGCCTTTCAGATAATAAGGGCGCGGATTCTGGTCATTTATTGCAATGGCTTTGTCTAACGCTGCATGCGACATCGGGCTGTATTTTGCGCCATTGGCCATCGGGTTGTCCCAAATCCGCCCCTGGTAAATATAACCCTGCAAAGCGTAGATGTCAGATTCCTCCGATGCCAACGTTTTTGCAGCATCCAGCGCCGTTTGCGCCTTATCTAAGTATGCGCCGCACTGTTCCACTTTTTCTTCTTGCATGAGTCCTGTGGCGACCATCATATTGCAATAAGCAACGTAATAGTTGGGCAACCAGGCTTGCTTTTCAGCATTGGCAATCCGCTCAAAGTGGTTGGCTGTCTGAAGGAACGTATTTGTATTCCGTGCAGTGTCCAATATCGTAATTCCTTTTTGCATGGCCGCAGTATAGCGTTCATTTTGTGCGGATAACGCAATCGCGAACAAAAAACTGACGGCAATCAAGATGTGCTTTTTCATGTTTATATTATTTTGTAATAAAGTAATTGACCGTTTTTGGGGTTGAGCATAACGCAGCTATCAAAAAGTAGCCGGGTGTCTACAACGCAGCTATCAAAAAGTAGCCGGGTGTCTGTTCTTTAGAGTTCGAGAGCAAGGCATGCGAAGACCCCAAAAATGGGAGCTTACTCGCGTAATTGACCGTTTTTGGGGTTGAGCATAACGCAGCTACCGGACTATAAAGACAGACACTAAATGCCGCCAAATTTTTCTCCGATCGAAATGAACAACCCCACAAAAAAGAAGCGCTTTGCAGGCGGTCTTACTGCGATTCCGGTAAAATTACCTTCTGCATCGGGCGTATTGCTGAACTGCTGCCCGAACGTATTGTTGAAGCCCGGCAGATTGTTCACCGCAATATAAAGGATCGTGAAATTGCTGAAGATATGGGTCAGGTAGCTCGCGTTGAAACTCAGGTCGTTGTAAGGGGAGGTTCGCCCAGCCATGAAACCGTCTTGGTTTGGATCGTCGTAAGGGCGGGGACTTGAATGCGAATAGGTAAACCCGATTGAAGTCGTGAGGCGCTGGATCCAGTGCTTATATACCACTGCAAAATTATGCCGGGACGCAAAACTTGGAGTAGCCGCAATGGGGAAGCCAAGGTATTTCCTTTTTGTATCCAGAAAAGAGTACGAAATCCAGAAATCGCCGTATTGAATACTTTTTTGATCCCGGTAGAAAACGTCCATTCCCCAGGCATCTCCATAACCTTCGTTATTGCTTTGCGTAGCCTGATTTTCAGCAAACTGAATCAAATCTTTATAACCTTTATAATAACCCTCTACCCGAAAAGTCCGGCGGTTGTGCATGTATTGATAGTTAAGGATATAGTGCGCTGCGCGTTCAAAGCGAATGTTCGTATTGTAGCGCAATAAGTTATTTTCGGGCTTCTGGTAAAACGTACCATACGCCAGCGAAACTTGGCTGTGATCGCCGGTTTTGAAGGCTGCCGACAAACGGGGCGCTAAGCTCCAGTCTTGAATCAAAGCGCTGTATTCCAGCCGTAACCCGGCACGCAGCGCAAGTTTGGGTGATATACTCGCTTCTGATTCTGCAAAAACGGCACTGTAATCGTCATTCAGGTTCGTTTCGTAAAGGGCACCCGTTTCTTCCTGAAAGCTTTCTTCAAAACGACTGCCCCAGTATTCGCCGCCAAATTTCACGCTGATGTCTTTGCCCGAATATTTGAGCGTCATTTTACCTTGAGCAGCGGTTTCGCGGCTATGCAGGCCAAAAGTACTTTGGACGTCGTCGGTATTTTGAGACAGCGCCGCACCTGCGAAAAAAGTCCAGTTTTCGCCGACAATTTCTTTCCAGGATGCATTGGCGAAGTAGTTTTCGTTGTTCAAGGTCAGTTCATTTCGCTGGTCTACACGAGTTGCATCGGGATACTGCATGGTGAAACCGTTGCCGCTGCCGCTGGCTTGTACTTTCAAAATACCTGTATCCGAGGTTTTGTAGCGAAACACCAATTGCCCGCCCAATCCCTGAAAAGGCCGGACCCACTCAATGTTCTGTTTCACCAGCAGCGTATAAGGCGCGAGGTTGGTATAATCGCCCGAAAGGGCAATGGAAGCTTTGCCTAAGTTTTGCGTATGCGAAAGCCCAAGGCCAACCGTCATTAGGGAAATACCGGTGACAGTTTCTGGCGCAACATCCTGCGTTTCGAGCAGCAACGCGGATGACAAAGCCTGGCCGTATTCTGCCGAATAACCGCCCGTACTAAAGGTGGTACCTTTAAACAGGAAAGGCGAAAAACGACCGCGCGCCGGGATGTTGGGCACCGTGCTGCTGTATGGGTTCTGCACATTCAGGCCGTCAATGAATGTGCGGGTTTCGTGGGCAGCGCCGCCACGTACAAAAATTTTGCCTTCTTCGCCCACAATTTGAGTGCCGGGTAACGTGTTCATTGCGCCTGCAATATCGGCGAGCGCGCCCGCAGTCGTAACAATATCGAGTGGCCGCAACACCACGGCTTTGCGTTCATCGCTGGCTTCAAAAGCGCCTGCGGTGATGACAACTGCGTCGAGTTCGGTCGCCGCAGGTAAAATACGAATGTGAACTTCGAGTATTTCGCTCGTCAGGGTAACCGGCTGTTCGTGATTTTCATACCCGATGCAGGAAATGCTCAGCACTTGCGCGCCGGTTGCGTCAGTTGTGAAGATGAAATTGCCTTCGCCATCTGTAGAAGCGCCGTCGTAGGTGTCTTTGAGAAAAACATTGGCACCGATGACCGGCGCTCCATCCGTACTTTTCACGGATCCGGAAAGCGTTCCGGTTTGCGAGATCAGCCGGAGGCAATAAAGTATCAACATAAGGGTTAACGGCAGTCTCATGTAAACCATGTTTTTATGAACATGCCCACAAAATGCAACATTCCGCAAGTGGAATGCAAATAATCCGTACCGAAGCGCAGATAAACCCGAATGAAGTGCAATAAAGAAGGAATAAAAAGAGTGCGGCCAAAGCAAAGTTTTATAACGAGGTTCCCATTTTCTCACTGCCTGCCCCTTCGTTCAGTGTTGAGGCTGCCGCACTCCTTGATTTTTTATGTAGATAGTCTGATCTCAGATTGCTAAATTGCTGCAAACTTGCACACGGAGTTGTGTAAAGAGGCAAAGGGCAAGGAGCAATAGGCAATTTTGTTTTGCAATGCTTCATGTTTACGGAAACAAACAGAACGACCTCGCGAAATTATTGCCTCTTGCCTTCCCGCTTAGCGAGACAAGTCTTGCACCTTGCACCTTATTACACAACCCCGCAATCATTTGTATTATGAAATCAACTATCATACCAAAAATGAAATTCGCAAGAAGTATTTTGATTTTAGGGGCTGTTTTAGGAATGGCCTGCGCCTGCCAGCGCGCTTTACCCGGGGTTACGAACCAGTACGTTCCCCAAAAAAGTGCCGTTGCCGCAAATTCAATGGTTGTGACGCCGCATGCATTGGCGACCCGAGCCGGACTCGACGTATTGGAACAGGGTGGGAATGCAGTGGATGCCACCATTGCTGTTCATTTTGCGATGGCCGTCGTTTTCCCCCGCGCCGGGAACCTTGGCGGCGGCGGGTTTATGGTTCTTCGCCTGGGAAATGGAACAACGGATGCCTTGGACTACCGCGAAAAAGCGCCCGCAAGCGCCCACCGTGACCTGTATTTAGACAGCCTTGGGGGGGTCATCAAAGGGCTCAGTACCGATGGACACCTCGCTGCGGGTACGCCCGGAACGGTGGCCGGGTTAATCGCAGCGCATCAGAAATACGGTAAATTGGACTTTAAAAAACTCGTAGAACCTGCCATTCGCCTTGCAGAAGCAGGGTTCCCCGTCAGCAGCGCCGAAGCTGACCGCCTGAATAGCTTTCAGCCCGCTTTCCGCAAATTCAACGCGCAGCCCAATCCTTTTCTGAAAGACAACTGGAAAGCAGATGATCTGCTGGTACAAAAAGAGCTGGCGCGAACGCTCCGGTTGATTCGCGATAAAGGGTTGGCCGGGTTTTATGCAGGCGAAACCGCCAACGAGATTGTAGCTGAGATGCAAAGCGGCGGCGGCATAGTTTCGCACAAGGATCTTGAAAACTACGAATCGAAATGGCGTAAACCATTGATTGGTAAATACAAAGACTATAAAGTTATTTCTATGCCGCCTTCGTCAAGCGGCGGCGTTGCGTTGCTCCAATTGCTAAAAATGGTAGAACCTTATCCCTTAAAGCAATGGGGCTTTCAGTCGAAAGAAGCCGTGCATGTGATGGTCGAAGCTTCGCGGCGCGTATACGCCGATCGTTCCCAATATCTGGGCGACAGCGACTTTTTCCCGGTTCCGATTGATTCCCTGCTCAACGACCGCTATTTGTTGAAGCGAATGGGGGATTTTAATGCGTCCAAAGCAACCAGCAGCGAAGCCGTAGGCGCCGGCAATTTCAAAATAGCTATAGAAAGTTTTGAAACGGAACATACCTCTGTGGTGGATGCAGATGACAACGCGGTTTCGGTGACCACCACGCTCAATTCCAATTACGGTTGTAAAGTCTGGGTAGATGGTGCCGGGTTTTTTCTCAATAATGAAATGGACGATTTTAGCGTCAAACCTGGCGTTCCCAACCAATTTGGCTTAGTTGGCGCGGAAGCCAATGCCATCCAGCCGAACAAACGCATGCTCAGTTCGATGACGCCTACCATCGTGGAAAAAGACGGAAAACTCTTTATGGTGCTCGGCACGCCGGGCGGTTCCACCATCATCACCACCGTTTTTCAGGTCTTTCTGAACGTTGCCGAATTTGGCATGGATCTCGAAAAAGCGGTCAATGCCGGGCGGTTTCACCACCAATGGCTGCCCGACCTCATTATGACGGAGCGTGGCACGTTCAACGAGGCTACCCGCCAGGTGCTTGAAGGTATGGGCCACCATTTCCAGGAAGTAGAAAGGATTGCCGTCATCAAAGCCATTTTGAAATTGCCGGATGGAAGGTTGCATGGAGTAGGGGATTTTCGGAACCCGGATGATGACGCGCGGGGGGATTGAGCTAAGTTTTTAAGCCGTGTCTGAGCTTTAGCGTTCGAAAGCAAGGCACGCGAAGGTCAGGAAATGGGAGTTTACTCGCGTAAATGACGGTTTCCTGACCTTCGTGTAACGTAGCTATCGGACTATAAAGACAGACACTAAAGAGCGCCCCGTTTCCCCAATTCCACCACCTCCATATCCCGGATCTTCCCCGCATCAATCGCAAACCGGACGATAGTTTTCATGACGTGAAAACCGTGATTGCCGCAAGCGCCCGGATTGATGTGCAAAAGGTTGTGTTTTTTGTCAGGCATAATTTTCAGGATGTGTGAATGCCCGCAGATGAATAAATCCGGCGGATTCAGCTTTAACTGATCCGACACGCGTTTGCTGTAACGCCCCGGATAGCCGCCAATGTGGGTGATCCAGACATCCATGCCTTCGCAGTTGAACCGGAGGTCTTCGGGGTAACGTACCCGAATGGCGTTGCCATCAATGTTTCCATGTACTGCGCGCAACAATTTGAAAGCCTCCAGGCGGTCTGTCACCTGAAGGCTCCCAATATCGCCTGCGTGCCACACTTCGTCGCATTCGGCGAAGTAGTTGAAAATACTTTCGTCCAAATCACTGTGGGTGTCAGAGAGCAGGCCTATTTTTTTCATTAGAACATGCCGCTTCCTAAGCCCATACCTGCGCCGGCGATGACGATGACAATAAACAGGGCATAAAGTGACAAGATGACAATCATCATGATTCCAAGGAAGCGGTAGTGCTTCCGCAGCGATTCAAACGCCACTTCTATTCCAGACTCGCTTCCGGATGCCAGAGCCTTTTTTGCGCCGGACGCAAATTGGTAGAGATAAAGAACCGGGAAAAAGTAAAGCGCCGCCATGAGCAGGTAAATAATGGTGATAAAGCCACCGCCAATGCCTGCGCCTGCGCCCATGGCATCTCCCATAAAAGCCATCATGGATCCGGCAAAGATGCCAATAAGAACCATCAACCCGATCCCGATGAACCCAATAATCGAAAGTAGTTTGGCCCATTTGGCGATTTCAGCAATCATACTTTTCATGCGATCCGTGATGCGCAGGTCTTCTCCAAAGGAGTTGTCCATTAAAGTTTGGTTTTCCATTTTGAATGTTTTTTGTGAAAAATTGACTTTCCCAAGCAAAATAAGCCATATTCGGCAATAGCCATCATTTTTTCGAGGCTTTTTGTTGGTGCCTGTATGAAGATATTTTAAAAAGTTGCAACTTGCAACTAAATAATTGATCTACGCAACTAAGTAGCTTCAAATGCAACAAACAATCAATGATATTCGCCAGCATACCCGCGAATTGGTTCGGGAGCTGAACATTCTGGATGGACAGTTCCAGGAGACTGGTTTTTCTTATTCCGAATGCCACGTGCTATTTGAACTGAATGAGCACAAGCTGCTGAATATGATGGAATTATCCGAATTGATCCAGTTGAACAAATCTACAATAAGCCGGATTGTCAGCAAACTCATGGATCAGGGGCATGTACAAATCATTCCCCGCCCGGATGATAAGCGCCAAAAATGCCTGAGCCTGACAGAGCAGGGTCTTGCTGCTGTTACACGCAATAATTGCCGTTCCGACGATCAGGTTGCTGCCGCGCTCCGGCTTTTGGATGATCCAGAACGGGAAGCTGCTATTCACGGGATGCGCTTGTACGCCAGAGCTCTGAAACATAGCCGTCAGCAGACAGATTATGTGATCCGGCCTATTGAAAAAAAAGATGAAGAACAAGTGGCCCGCCTTATCCGGGCTGTGATGACTGAATTCGGCGCAGTAGGAGAGGGCTATTCCATCCTCGACCCGGAAGTAGACCGCATGTATGAAGTATACCAAGCACCAAGTTCTGCTTTTTATGTGATTGCAAAAGGCGAAGAAATTTTGGGCTGTGGTGGAGTGGCAGCATTGGCGGGCGGTGAGGCCGGAACCTGTGAGCTGAAAAAAATGTATTTTTATCCGGCTGTTCGCGGACTTGGGTTGGGCAAGCGCCTGTTGGCGATTTGTGTAGAAAAAGCTGCGGAATTGGGTTATCGGTACTGTTATCTGGAAACCGTTGCGCGCATGTGGCAGGCAAATTTGTTGTACCAGCGTATGGGATTCCGGAAAATTGACGGCCCGATTGGAAGCACCGGACATAATTCCTGTGAAGCTTTTTATGTAAAGGAGCTCTTCGATGAACAGATGTGACTTTTTCTAAAACCGAAGTCTGAGATGGAAAATAAAAAAGCCGCGCTTAGATGGCGCGGCTCTTTCCATTATAATCCCATGAACATATCCAAATCGTCAGAAAATTTCTGCCAAAATTATTTGTCATTTTTTTGAATATGACAAATACTTGGCATAAATTCGCACCATAATCATCGGAATTACTTTTAACCTAATATCGAACAAAATTGTAATCTCTCGTCGCAAAGACGACATAATCCCATGAATGTGACCTAATTCGGAGGCGGACGTTAGAGCGTTCGCCTTCTTTTTTTGTTGGCGCGAATCGTTTTGTGAGCCGGATAAAAGTGTGCCGATCGTCCCGGAGTGTTGGTGTCGAGACGATCTGCACCGGCCAATTTTATAATCCCATGAACATTGTCAATCTTATTTGCCAACTTATCTTTTTGTTGGCTTTGCTTTCCAGCTCACTTGTCTCTCATTCACGATACAAATATGCGACAGTATTTTGCATGGGACAAAGACAAAAAAGAGTCGTTGTGAAATGCTTTTGATGCAGCATCTATTGATTAAGCAATTAAAAATCAAATAATTGTGTTTGTATTTTAGTTGAAATTGTGATTTTTTTATTTTTTTTGACCAAAAAAAATGTGCTTTTTAAAGGGGTGAATGGCAAAAAAAAAGCCCTTTTTGATCAAAAAAATAAATAAACAGACCCTAAACGATGGCCATTTGCTTCGTGGCGGGCAATAGCTTGCGCAGTTTTTCGATTGCAAAATCAACTTCTTCCCGCGTATTCAAATCAGAAAAAGAAAATCGAACCGTTATTCTGGTCGTGTCGCCCCCCAGCGCAGCAATGACGTGGCTGCCGGCATCGGCGCCCGAGCTGCATGCACTGCCACCGGAAGCGCTGATGCCTTCCACATCTAAGTTAAGCAGCAGCAGGTCGGACTTTGACGAAGCCAGGAAACTTGCGCTGAGCACTTTATAATGCCCCCGCTCAAACGGATCGCCGTTGAACCGAACGCCTTCGATGTGTTGCTGGAGCTGGTCGGCAAAATAGTTGCGCACCTCGGTGATTTGCCGGCAGTTGGCCTCCATGTTGTCGCCGGCAATTTGCAGTGCTTTGGCAAGGCCAATGATGCCGTAGAAGTTTTCCGTACCCCCGCGCATGTTTCGTTCCTGAGAACCGCCGTCCACAAAGGGCCGCACGATGTTTTCCTTATTGATGTAAATAAAGCCGACGCCTTTCGGGCCATGAAATTTGTGTGCCGAACCACTGAGGAAACTGATTGGCGTTTGGGAAACATTGATCGGGAAATAACCCATCGTTTGTACGGTGTCGGTATGGAACAAGGCATTGTAGCGTTGGCATAGCGCAGCGATTTCGTACAGATCAATCATTGAGCCGATCTCGTTGTTGGAATGCATCAGTGAAACCAGTGTTTTGCCGGCGTCTTGCTGAAGGAGTGTTTCCAAATGCGGGACTACGACATGCCCTTTTTCATCAATATTGACAAAATCAATCCGCGCTTTCCCGCTGCGTTCAATGGCTTCCAAAGAGTGGAGTACGCAATGGTGTTCGGTTGGCGAACTGATGATGCGCACCACGCTGAGGTCGCGTACGGCACATTTGAGCGCCATATTGTTCGACTCCGTCCCGCCTGATGTGAAAAAAACTTCGCCAATGGAAGCACCGATGAACCGGGCTACCGTTTTTCGGGCCTGCTCTAATGCTGCCCGGGCAGCGCGGCCTTCCGCATGGATAGAAGAAGGGTTGCCATAGCGCCCGTCCATGGCCTCTACCATTGCATCAATCACTTTAGGGTGAAGGGCAGTGGTTGCGGCGTTGTCTAAAAAAACTCTTTTCATGTTGTATATATGTCTTGGTTAAGGCGAAGTAAGGTTCCCCTCAGGGACTAATCCCAATCGGCAGCTACCTGGTCTACGCTTTCCTGGAAAGGCTTTTCATGGTCAATGAAGATGTTGTCCCAATACATGTCGCCATTATCCAGGATGTAAAAAACGCGGTAATAGCCCGATGGAACGTCGCTGACATTGATTGCAAAGAATGATGAATTTGGGGTGTAGAATTTGACTTGCTCCGCCTGAATGTCCGCTTCGGGGTAAAGTAAGTTTTGGTATAAAACATCAAACTCTACACCGTGGTAGTCGTATTCCAGCTCTCCGGGAACAAACCATATTCTTCTTACAATGTCCGGCCCCAAGCCATAAAGGAAGGTGTTTGCCGGGTTCGGGTACCCTTTTATGGTACTGGTTTTGGAGTTTGGATTTCCAAGCTTTTGCAGTTCAACACCGTTGGCAGCGCGTACTTGCAAACCAGTAATAATCTCCATGTCGTGGGGCGATGGATCGTAAATACCGGTTCCGGGATCGCATTGAAAAGCAAGGGTGTGTAGAACGACAAGGGATAGGATGACTTTTTTCATGGATGTTTTGTTTATAACTGTTATCTAATTAAAAGTTTTTGGTCATAAGAGCGTTTTTGCATCGTTCTTGATTTGGTCGGCTAATTCCTGAGCCGTTGCTGCTTCTAAAGCTTCCGCATACACCCGGATAATTGGTTCTGTATTGGATTGCCGCAGATGTACCCAGCTTTCCGGGAAGTCAATTTTTAAACCGTCGGTGGTATCGCAATTTTCAGCAGCGTATTTTTTATGCAGGTTCGACAGCAGTTGCGCCATGTCCGTGCCGGGGGGCAGCGAAATTTTGTCTTTGATCATTTGATAATCGGGATAGGTTTTTCTCAACGCAAGCAGGGATTGACCGGATGCAGCCAATTGACTCAACACGAGTGCAATTCCGGCCAATGCGTCGCGCCCGTAGTGCAAATCCGGTAAAATCACGCCGCCATTTCCTTCTCCGCCAATCACTGCGCCTGTTGCTTTCATTTTGGCAACGACGTTTACTTCGCCCACTGCGGCGGCAAAATACTGTCCGCCGTGTTTTTGGGTCATATCGCGTAATGCTCTGGAAGAAGAAAGGTTCGACACGGTATTCCCCGGGCGTTTTTGCAGGACGTAATCGGCCACCGCGACTAAGGTGTATTCTTCTCCAAAAAGGCTGCCATCTTCGCAAACCAAAGCTAAGCGGTCTACATCCGGGTCAACCGCGATGCCCAGGTCTGCTTTTTCGGCGACTACCTGCTTGCACAGTTCTTCCAAATGAGCCGGCAGGGGTTCCGGGTTGTGCGCAAAACGGCCATTCATTTCGGCATTCAGCAAAACTACCTCACAGCCCAGTGCTTCCAAAAGTGGCGGTACCGAAATAGCGCCGGTAGAGTTGATGCAATCCACCACCACCTTAAACCTGCGCTGTCTGATTTTTTCTATTTCCACCAAAGGCAAGGCCAGAATTTGTTCGATGTGGTAAGCTATCATACCTTCCACCTCGCGGTATTGCCCAAGGTTTTCAACTTCGGCATAACGGATATTGCCTGCTTCAATGAATTGGAGGAGTTGCAGACCCGCTTCAGCAGAAATGAATTCACCCTCCTGGTTTAAAAACTTGAGCGCGTTCCAGTGAGCCGGATTGTGGCTCGCCGTAATAATGATGCCGGCGCCGGCACCCAGATGGGTAACGGCCATTTCTACCGTAGGCGTGGTGGACAGTCCCAAATCCAAAACTGAGATGCCTTGTGCAAGGAGGGTCTGAATGACTAAGTGGCTTACCATTTCGCCCGAAATGCGGGCATCGCGTCCGACAACTACGGAAGCAGGGGCGCCGCTTTTCAGGATCAATTCGCCAAACCCGGCGGTACAGTCCACGATGTCTTGCGGAGTAAGATTGTCGCCTGCCTGGCCTCCAATGGTGCCCCGAATGCCGGAAATAGATTTGATTAATGCCACTGTTCGTCTTGTATTCTTAAGTAAGACACAAAATTAAGATTTGAAACAGGAATTCTGACACTGTGGGTCATATATTTGCGCCATTCCAGTCCCGGCTTATTTTCTTACTGTAAAAAACTATGACCGAACTGCTTCAATTCGATCGCGCGCTTTTTTTTCTCATCAACGACGTCGGGCACAACGCCTGGTTAGATGCCCTGATGCCATTCTGGCGCGACCGTTTTTTCTGGATCCCGCTTTATGTTGCGCTGGCAAGCTTTGTCGTCTGGAAATTTGGAGCAGCAAAAGGAGCCTTTTTTATCTTAGCCGTCATCGTTGCAGCCAGCCTGGCAGATCTGACCAGCAGCCGGCTCATCAAACAAAACGTAGAACGCCTGCGCCCCTGCAACGAACCTGAAATTAAGGAGCAGGTTAATTTACTGGTGCATTGTGGCGGCGGGTACAGTTTCACTTCTTCACACGCCGCCAACCATTTTGCCGTTGCGGTATTTCTTTGCTTTACGCTGGGGCGATTGTACCGGCGCATCCGGTTGCCGCTGCTGCTTTGGGCCGCGTCCATTGCCTACGCACAAGTCTATGTTGGCGTACACTATCCGTTGGATGTAGCTTGCGGAGCCTTTTTGGGCACTTTCATCGGATGGGGCGTTTCCTTAGCTTATCGGCGGTATCCTACTGCTGCCAAACTGCCTGCTGGTTAGGTATGCTCTGCATTGTACTCCACTCTTTGTTGGTTTGTCATTCCCGCTACTGGCGAGCGTCTGCTATGCATATTTTGTCGACGCATTTGCGTTACTGACCGTTATCCCTATTTTCACAACCTACCTGGCTTTGTCACTCCCGCCAGGGAGTCTGCAACAGAAGCAAGGCTGTACGTGCTGTTGCAGACGCCCTGACGGGACTGACAACCGATGATGTGTGATGTCTGCAAAAGCTTAAGCGGCTCTCTAACCCAACTGCGCCAGCGCTTCTTCCAGACTTTTTATCTTCGCTTCTGCGTCGGCTAATTTTTTGCGCTCCATCACCACGACCTGTTCCGGCGCACTGCTCACGAAACGTTCGTTGCTCAGTTTTTTTTCTGTAGCGGCTGCAAAACCGCGGTTATACGCCAATTCTTTGGTCATGCGCTGTCGTTCTTCCTCCACATCAATCGTTTGTTGCAGCACGACATAGTATTTATCCGGCCCGGAGAGGAAGGACACACTGCTCGAAATTTCCAGGGCAGAGGTCAGTGTCAGGCTTTCTAAATTGGCCATCTTGATCGCCATGTCGCGGATGCCGGGGGTATGCAGCAGCGCGTTGGTAGCGGGCGTTTCCTGCGCGAAAGCCGGGAGCAATTCCTGCATTTTGATGCCTTTGCTGCTGCGTACTTCGCGGATGCCGGTCACAATGTTTTTGGCGCGTTCAACCCGGTCAATGAATTCAGAATCGTAGTCTTCGGCTATGGGCCAGGCGCTCACGACACAATCTTCACCTTCCAGACGGTCGCGCAATTGGTGCCAGATTTCTTCGGTGGCAAAAGGCATATAAGGATGCAACAGCGTCATCAATTGCTCGAACAGGCCGATGGTTTTTTCCATGGTCGCCGAGTCAACGACGGGCGTGCCGTAAGCTGGTTTGATCATCTCCAGATACCAGGAGCAAAAATCATCCCAAATGAATTTATACAATAAAATCAGCGCCTCCGACAAGCGGTATTCCCGCATCAGCGCATCTGTTTTTTCGATGGTCTGGTTCAGCTTATGTTCCATCCACTGAGCCGCCAGCAGGTTCACAGCGGGCGTTGGCGCCTCGGAAACCTCCCAGCCTTTGATCAAACGCAGGGCGTTCCAGAGCTTGTTGCAGAAATTTCGACCCTGCTCGCACAGCTTGCTTTCGTTGATGACCTCGCCAGTTTTGGGGTCTATTGGTGCGTCAAAAATGATGTCGTTACCTGCGGCCGCACAGCTCAGCAAGCCAAAACGCACCCCGTCTGCGCCGTAAATTTCAATCAATTGCAGCGCATCTGGCGAATTGCCGAGCGACTTACTCATTTTTCGGCGTTTGTTGTCGCGTACCATGCCTGTGAAATACACATCGCGGAAAGGCTGGACGCCTTTTGCTTTTGTGGCCTCTTCGCCCAACAAGCCCGGTGCCCATTCGTAGCCCGCCATGATCATGCGCGCCACCCAAAAGAACATGATGTCCCAGCCTGTAACCAACGTATTGGTCGGGTAGTAGTAGCGCAGTTCTTCCGCCTTGTCAAAGCCGTCGAAAACCGACATAGGCCAAAGCCAGGAAGAGAACCAGGTGTCCACTACATCTTCGTCTTGTCTGAGGTCGTTCAGGCTTAGTGCGTCATTGCCGGTTTTTTTACGTGCCTGCTCCAGCGCGGCTTTCGCTGTTTCTGCTACAAAAACATGCTCGCCGTAGTACCAGGCCGGAATGCGCTGTCCCCACCACAACTGCCGGGAAATGCACCAGTCGCGTACATTGTCCTCGTTTAGCCAACTGTTGTACATGTTCCACATGTTTTCCGGAAAAAAGCGTACTTCACCACTGCGTACAGCTTCCAGGGCTGTGCGGGCAAATTCCTTCATGCTCAGAAACCATTGGAGCGTCAGGCGGGGTTCCACCACTGAATTGGTACGCTCCGAGCGCCCTATTTTGGTGATGTAGTCTTCTAATTTCACCAGATAGCCGCCTTCTTCCAGCAGCTTTTTGATCTTTTTGCGGGCAATGAAGCGGTCTTCACCCACCAGGATTTGTGCGTGGGCGTTCAGCGTGCCGTCTTCGTTCAGGATGTCTAACACGGCCAGTTTATGGCGTTGCCCAATGTCGTAGTCGTTTTGATCGTGGGCAGGCGTTACTTTGAGGGCGCCTGTTCCAAAGGCAATATCTACGTAGCTATCAGCAATCACGGGGATCGCTTTGTTGATGAGGGGGATGAGCACTTTTTTGCCAATCAGGTGGCGATAGCGCTCGTCATCCGGGTGAACCGCCACTGCGCTGTCGGCCATGATGGTCTCCGGGCGCTGGGTTGCGATTACGATGGCTTCTTCTGTTGAGCCTTCCACGAAGTAGCGCAAGTGGAAAAGTTGCGCAGGTTCCTCCTTATAAATAACTTCCTCATTCGAAAGGGCGGTCAATGCTTCTGGATCCCAGTTGGTCATACGCAAAGCCCGGTAGATGCGGCCTTTCTGGTGCAGATCCACAAATATATGGTTTACTGCGCGGCTCAGGGGTTCTTCCATGGTGAAGCGCGTGCGTTGCCAGTCGCAGGAAGCGCCTAATTTTTGAAGCTGATCGAGGATGATGCCCCCGTATTTTTCTTTCCAGTCCCAGGCGTGCTTCAGGAATTCCTCCCGCGAAATGTCGGCTTTGCGGATGCCCTGTTTGCGCAGCAACTGCACGACTTTGGCTTCTGTTGCGATGGATGCGTGGTCGGTGCCCGGTACCCAGCAGGCGTTTTTGCCCTCCAATCGAGCCTTGCGGATAAGGATGTCCTGGATGGTATTGTTGAGCATGTGGCCCATGTGCAACAGACCCGTCACGTTCGGCGGCGGAATGACGATTGTGAACGGCTCCCGGCTGTCGGGTTCGGAGTGAAAATAATTGCAGGCCATCCAGTGGGCATACCAACGGGCTTCTGTTTCGTTCGGGTTGTAGCGTGTGGACAATGTGGGCTGTTCCATCATATTGAGTTCGTATCCTTTTTTTTTAGCGGGGCAAAGATAAGGAGTTCTGGTGAGAAGAAAGGGTGGATAATGGAAAGTTGTAATTGGAGGGCGGAGCCCTTAAAGTAGAACACGCGAGGCGGAGCCATCGCGCGCGCGCGGAAAGTTGTCCTGTAGTTTTTCGCCTGTCGCAATCGCCCTTTTGAATTGTCGTTTTTGCACCGCTCGCCGCGCAGGTTGCGCGCCTAACTTTGCATCAACTTATTCTACCGAACAAAATAAACATGGAGCAGATCAGCGTTTTACAAAAACCGCCCAACATTCAAAAAACCAATGGGCAACTCACTTTTCCCCTTCAGCGCCAAATCTGCCATAATTTCCCCCACCACCGAAGCAAACTTGAAACCGTGCCCGCTAAAACCCGCCGCCATTAGAATCTTGTTGTCGGTGTCGGGTAAAAAATCGAGTATGAAATTTTCATCGGGTGTATTGGTATACAGGCAGGTTTTCAACACGTGGGTGCTGGCATACGCGTCGGGCAGAAACTGGTTCAACATCTGAATCAGGTTGGCTTCTTCTGCTGCATCCGTTTTGCGATCCACGGCGTCGGGGTCGGAAACAACGCCCTGCACGTGGTGCCCAAGTTTCAGTCCGATCGGGCCGCCGAAGGTTCCGGTGGGTAGCAACGGAAAACCGTAATAGATGCTTGGTTTACTGGCGTCCGCGATGACCCAGCACGGGAAATTTCCCAATTCAAAAGGCGCTCGATTTTTTGGGTTTACCCAACCAATGACCTGCCGGGTGACGGTCAATTTTGAAGCAAGACCCGGCAGTAGCTTTCCTGCCCAGGCACCCGCGGTCAGCACAATTTTGTCGGCGGTGTACTGGCCGCGATCGGTTTCCACAACAATGTTTTTTCGGGTTTGCTGCCAGCCGGTAATTTTTGTTTTGGTCCGGATGGTAGCGCCGTGCTGTATGGCTTGCTCCACGTACAACAGGATTGCTTTTTCGGGCGTGATGAATCCGGCATCGGGCTCCAGTAATGCCTCGTAACCTTCGGGAACCCGAAACTGCGGATAAGCGGCAGCCAACTGCCAGTCGGACAACGGGTCTAAATGGAGCTGGAACTTAGCGGCAGATTCCTGCACGCCTTTCATCAGGTCGCTGTCGGGTTGGCCGACGTACAACAACCCGGTTTTGTGGTAGACCTGATGGCCGGTCAGGGCTTCCAGCTCGTACCAGTTTTCGTAGGCCCGCTCCAGCAAAGGCACATAATCGGGGTGTTCAAAATAGGCTTTGCGGATGAGGCGGCTTTGCCCGGCGTGAGACCCGAGCTCGTGCGGAATGTCGAACTGTTCAATCCCCAACACCCGGACGCCCTGTTTGGCTAAATAAAAGCAGGTAGCAGCCCCCATAGAGCCGACTCCAATGACTAAGACGTCGTAGTGCGTTTGTTCAGGATGGGCAGAATTCGTCATGCTGTGGAGGTTTTAAACAAACAAATCTAAGATTAAAACGCCGATCAAACCCAGCATTGAAATCAGGGTTTCCATTAGGGTCCAGGATTGGAAGGTTTGCTTGAGCGTCAGGTTAAAGAACTCTTTGAACATCCAAAACCCCGTGTCGTTGATGTGAGAACCAAATACACTGCCCGTGCCTACTGCCAGCACCATGAGTTCCGGTGAAACCTGTCCGGCCAGCACGATTGGGGTAACCACGCCTGCGGCCGTGATGCCGGCTACCGTGGCGGATCCGATGGTGACCCGAAGCAGGGCGGTGATGATCCAGGCAAAAAGCAATGGCGGCATTTGCCAACTGCTGCTGAATGAAGAAATATAGGCTGCGGTGCCGCTGTCGGTCAGGATTTGTTTGAACACCCCGCCGGCTGTAATGATCAGGAGGATAACCGCAATGCCTGCGATGGCGCTATTGAGCCATTTCATGGTCGTTTCCATGGTTTCCCCTTTTCTTAATCCGAAAAAATAAATGGCGAGTAGCACCGCAATCAGCAGCGCAATGTTGGCGTCTCCCAGAAAAAGCAGGGATTTTTTGAACAAACCATCGGGTAAAACGCTGTTGGCGATGACCGACACTGCGATGAGCAGAACGGGCAACAAGGCAATCAAAAAGCTTAGAAATGCGCCGGGCAACGCCGCTTTGGGCTTGTTTTCATTTTGCATATCCTGCGGCGGCGCTCCTGTTTGAACGGATTTTAAAAATCCGCCCAATACCGGACCAGCAAGGATGACCACCGGCACCGAAATGATCAGGCCATAGATCAGGGTTTTGCCTAAATCGGCTTTAAATGCGTTGACCAAAAACACCGGCCCGGGATGCGGAGGCAAAAAACAGTGCGTCGTGGACAAAGCAGCGGCCATGGGGATCGCAACAAACAGCAGCGGCACGCCGGTTTTTCGAGCCAACGAAAAAACGAGGGGTACCAAAATCACAAAACCAGCATTGTAATACAGCGGAATGCCGATCAAAAAACCGGTGAGCATGATCGCCCACTGGATATTTTTTTCTCCAAATTTGCTAATGAGGGTGGTGGTAATCCGTTCCGCTGCGCCGCTTTCTTCCAGGATTTTGCCGAGGATAGCGCCCAGACAAATGATCAGAGCCAAACTGCCCAGCGTGCTTCCCACGCCTTTTTCCACGGATACCAGGATGGCTGAAGGTGTCATGCCCAGCATCAGCCCAGCCAGAATTGCAACGATTAACAGCGATAAAAAAGGGCTGACTTTTTTTGCAGTCAGAAATACCTGGAAAATAATGGCAAAGAGGATAATCAGTAGTGTCATGTTAGCTTGCGGTGTTTATCAGCGTTGTTTGGATAAAGATAGCCCGTTTTTTCCACCAAGCTGACCCATCGCAACAAGTCTAATATTTCTTCGATGCAACAACTGAAAAAACCATGGGTATTTTGTTGTCCAAATGTCCAATTCGGTATTTATGGGGTTCAATTTCAATTGTTTTATTGAAACAATTGTAGGGAGAGTAATCAAATTCGTCGAAGGAATTGATTTCAAGCCCGTTTGAAATCAGGCTGTTCAAAACCTCGCTCGTGCTGTGATTCCAGCAGACGGATTCTTGCTCAATATTGGCGCTTTTATCGGCATAGGTTCCGGTTTCCGTTTCTATAATGGGGCCGGAATTAAAATAATTATACCCTACTTTTTCAAAATTGTCGTCAAACATCCAAACAACCGGGTGAAATTCAACGAAGATAAACTTGCCGCCGGGTTTTAAAAAATGAGCAATAATTTTTGCCCACTTGTCGAGGTCTGGCAACCAGGTAATTGTGCCATAACTGGTAAAAACAAAGTCAAATTGCTGATCCAAATAATTGGGCAGGTCGTATAGGTTGCAACAAATAAAGGAGGCATCTACCCTAGTTTCTTTGGCAAGTTGTTTCGCACTTTCAATGGCCTTGTCGGCTAAGTCAATCCCCGTCGCCTTTGCGCCTAATCGCCCCAACGAAATCGTGTCTTGCCCGAAATGGCATTGCAAATGCAGGATGGATTTTCCTTTCACGTCTCCAAGTAAATCCAGTTCAATTGAATTCAAAGAGGATTTTCCTTTTAAAAATCCGTCCAGGTCGTAAAAATCCGATTTCAAATGCGCATCTGTTCTGTTGTTCCAGGAGTGCTTGTTTACCTCAAGGTAATTGCGTTCAGCGGTCATGGTTTGTCCCAGGTTTGGAAAGTCGTTTTGTAGTGATCCATGGTTTTGTTTGTTGGAGGTATACAAAAAGGGAGGGAAAAAAATTCCATTTCTTCTAACTTTGCAGGAAGACTTCTTTAAAAAGAAAGGTTTCTCGTCACAGGGTTTAGAGCTTGTTCGGATTTCCGTCAATCGGCTATGGACGGCAAATTTTATTTTATACTGCGTTGATTCTTTTCGCCGTAGCTGCCGGCTACGTCTGCAAAAATCGCTTTGCCTAAAATAAAATTTCCTCGCCCTCGCTCGATCACGAAAACCCGAACAAGCGCTTAGTTTATCTATTAAATTTGAGCTTTCGGCTTCTTTTTGTGATAAAATCAGGCGATTCACTCATTTTGCCGTATAAATTTAACTATTTCCCAGTGAAACGCAAAAAAATATGCTTTCCTGCTCTGTTATTCCTTTTTGGGATAACCAGCCTTTTTGCTCAGGATCGGAGCTTTGCTACACTTCCTTTAGCGCAAAAACCCAATGCGATCCGGTCTGCTGAAATGTATGGAAAAGAAACGCCGCAATACCAAAAAGTCCTTTCGGTATACAACCGGCTGGTGCAGGCGCGTGGTGATTTTCGCTACCCCGTGCCCGCCTTGGCTTTGCTCAAGGAGGTGAAGCAGATGGCTGCTATGGACTACTCCAAACTCGAGATCATCCTTGAGGAAAGAGCCTATCAGGTATGCAGCAGCTTTGGCAATCAATCCGACGCTGCCCTTGCGCTGTTGCTCGCCCACGAGTTGACGCACTACTACGAAAAACACGGCTGGCGCAAAGGGTTTGTAGAAGACAACATAGACCTCGACATTGGGTTGCGCCTTGACAGCCTTACCGACAATGCCGCCAAAGAAACCGAAGCCGACTATCTGGGGGGCTTTCTGGTCTATTCTGCAGGCTATGGCTTGTTTGATAAAGGCCCCGAGGTGCTCGCCAAGCTCTACCAGGCCTATGAGATGCCGGTTGAAAAATCGGACAAATACCCTTCGCTGAGCGACCGCCAGTCTATGGGTCGCCGTTCGGCGGAAAAGCTGGCTCAACTCGTCGAGGTATTCGATATGGCCAACCTGCTCACGGCCATTGGCAATTACACCGATGCTTATGCTTTCTACTACCAGGTATTAATGGTGTACCAAAGCAGGGAGATCTATAATAACCTGGGCGTTACAGCGGTGCTCGATGCGATGCAGTATTTCAGCCCGGCAGATTTAAAATACAGGTTTCCCATTGAGCTTGACCTAACTTCCACCGCGACCAGGGATGTCAGCTTAGCGCCAAACCGGGACAGCCTGTTGCGCCAAGCGCTTCTGCATTTCGATGCCGCCATTAGTATGGATCCCCAATACGCGCCGGCCTATCTCAACAAAGCCTGCGCTTATGCCTTGTTGAAAGACTACAACCGCGCCAGGTTTTACGCCGGAGTGGAAGCCCATCAAGCGGCTCTGAAAAACAACTATCCCAAAACCGCGCTCGGGGCCGATGTCCTCAACGGGATATTGGATGCACTTGAAGGCGAGGAGGGTAGAGCGCAAACCACTTTTAAAGCGGCCGCTTATGCTGGCAGCCCGCTTGCAGCGCAGAACCTTCGTATTTTACTCGGCGAACGCATCGAAACGGAGATTGGTGCTCAGAGAGCGCCCGACAAACCTGAACGCATAGACGAAAAAGTCCTGGCTCGCGTAGCAGAAGAAGGAAAGGTGGACGATTCCAAAACGATTGCCCTGGCTAAACAGCTCTATTTTTACCAAAACCCGCTGCAAGGGCCTCACTCCCGGCTTTTTGTGAGTGAAAATAGCTACACCAAAAAAACGACTTACCTTCACCTCACCAGTGCCGGCTATGCGGGTAAAACAGCGCGCCAGATTGGACTCGGCGACGACCGCACTGCCATTGTAGCGGTCTACGGTGAACCCGGCCATACGATCGAAACACCACGGGGTGAAATTATGGTGTATAAAAAGAATAAAAAAATGATCTTCCTACTCAACCCCTCCGGGAAACTGGAACGATGGGGAAATTATTTGGTGCAGGAACAGTAAGCTCTAAGCCCGGCCAATTGCAATAGCTTTACCGGTTAAATCATCGAAAACAGCGCGCAGAAAACAAAGAATATCATGTGGAGAAAGCTCATTCAACCCTACGCCGCCATTATTACTCTATACGTTTTTATACTCATCTGGCTTTTATCAACGGTCAGGCCGAATTTGCATTTCCTCAATCCATTCAGTTATGGCCTCAAAGATTACGAGATCACGGATATTGTGTATTCCCGAATGCGCGACGAGCAAATCAAAATGGAAGACCGCATCATAATCGTGAATACCGGCAGGCCCGATCGCACTCAAATTGCACAGATGCTTCAACGCATCAATGCCGCACAACCCAAAGCCATCGGCATTGATGTCTTGTTCTCCAAACGTAAGGAACCTGCCGGAGATTCGTTTTTGCTGGCGGGTGTTATTCAGTCAGAAAACCTGGTACTGGCTTCAGAGCTGGAAAATTACCGGGAAGATATCGGTCAGTTTCAGGCGATTAGTGGGGTGGATTCTTTTTTCAATCAACATGCCCGCACCGGCTATATCAATTTTCCAAGCACAGAAACCAGAACGATCCGCTATTTCAGCCCGACTGAAGAAACTGCAGAAGGGCAGGCATTTAGTTTTGCCGCTGAAATAGCCAGGTTGTACGACCCTGCTGCGTTTGAAAAATTGCTAAAACGCAGAAAAGACCTGGAAACCATACACTACTCTTCGAATGCCTCCAGCTATCTTCATTTTGAACCGGAAACAATCCTCGATACAACGGTTGACCTGGCCGCTCAATTGAGTGGAAAAATCGTATTGATGGGGTATAGTATTGACGAGGAAGGCGATTGTCCTTTGCTCGACAAATTCTATACGCCACTGAATCCAAGCTATTCCGGTCGTAGTGATCCGGATATGTATGGCATCATCATCCATGCCAACATCATCCAAATGATTCTGGATGGCCGGTACATTCGTAATGTGCCGGGGTGGCTTAGCTTCCTGCTTGCCGTACTTTGTTGCTATTACAATGTATTATTAGTTGATTGGGTGGAAGACAAGTACCCCCGCATCTACCACCCCATTACGCGGGTCATACAAGTCATCGAATTGGTCTTGCTATTTTTTATCATCTCGGTGTTGTTCTATGCTTTTAGGCTTAAATTGGATTTTACCTATGGCTTACTCGGATTAGCGCTATACTTCGATGTCTTGTTGAGTTATGAAGGCTTTTCAAAACGCCGTCACGGGCGGCTGATCAATAAGTTGCCCAGGATTTTTAAAAAAGAAAAAAACGAGTAATAAACCTCAATGTCAAATATTTAAATCACAAAAAATGTACACTATGAGCAAACGTCTTTTTCTCCTGTTCACCGGCCTCTTGTGTGGCCAGCTGGCGATGACCCAGGACGATATCGTGGTACAATCCATCTCGGGCAAAGCACTGTATTACGCGTCGCAAGAGAACACAGAACAAAATGTATATCCCGGCCTGCGCATGTCTTCCAGTGGTAAGGTGCGGTGCCAGTCCGGTGCCACGGTCAAACTGCTGCAGAATGGCGAAATATTCACGCTGAAAGGCAGTAAGCTGTATATTTTGAGCGAGTTAGACCCGCAATCAAAAAGCGGATCCAATGTGGGCTTTATGGGCCGTTTTTCTAAATTCCTTTCCGGCAGTATGAAAGAAACCAAAAATGAAAAAGAATTAGAAAAAAACCACCGAAGGTATATGGAAAAAGCAAAAGCCGGAATTGGCGGTTTTTCCGAAAAGACATACCCCATTCAAGCCAGCCTCCTTTACCAGGGAACTTTGGGCGTTTCGTCCGTTACTTTTCGCTGGTCGGGTGCCATGCCTGGTGAAGTCTGCCGGTTCCAGCTCAACCGAAAAGCCGACGGCCAGGTCATCGCGATGGCTCTTACACCCGACAGCCTGTTTTCACTCGATTTGTCGCAATTAGCGCTCGACTCCGGTGCAGCTTGCGAATGGATGATTGTGGACGATAAAACCGGCGCTGCGAAATCGGCGAAAACGTCGTTTGTGTATGATCCTGCTGCCGCCAGCCAGGTATTAGCCGACCTGCGCAACTTGAAGGATTTCCAAAGCGCCACCCCTGCTGAACAAGCCCTGATGGAAGCCTACTCGCTTGAAGAAGCCGGCTTATTTTACGATGCGGCTATGACTTATGCAGCAGCAGCGAAAACTTATGCCGGCAATTTATTGGTGCGCGATACGCAGGCGGCATTTCTCTCCAGGATGGGTTTGCTGGACGATGCAAAGACGTTACTGCGCCGTTAGCCCTTATTAATCCTCGTAACTATTATTGGGATAGTTGGGATCAATTTCCCGGATGACGGCTAAGCATAAATCCGCATCCTCTGTAAAGCCAGCATCATAATACAGAAATCCCAACTCGTACCAGGCATCCGGATCGAGGGGGTCTTGTTCCAGCAAAGCAATGAATGCATCTTCTGCTTTGTCGTAGTTGCCTTGTTCCGCATAAACGAGCCCCAGCACGTAAAGCACTTCCGTTTGGTTGGGATCGAGCTGGAGTGAAAGCTGCAAAGCGGCTACGGCATTGTCGAGCTGGTCATTTTCATAATAAATGAGTCCCAGGCCGAAAGCGGCATCAGCATCTGAATTGGAATAGGCGGTTAGTTGTGCTAACGCATCGTCATAATCGCCTTCCTCTATTTCTTTAAATGCATTTTTTACGGCTACAGATTCGATATTATCCGGCCGCACGTGGTTGCTCAAACTCTGTTTTTTATCTTTTGTCTTGCTTTTATTTTGCTTCATGCTGGAGCTGGCGCTCGTAAATTTGTTTTTCAAATCTTTTGCTGTGGTAGACTGGGCATAAACGTCAACCGGCAATGCAAGCCCCAAAATCAAAAAAAAGATGGTGAATCTCATAGTAACTAAGTTTTGTGGATGAATGTAATCTCTCCCCCTCTCCCTCTCCCCCTCTCCCCCTCTCCCCCTCTCCCCCTCCCCTGGGTTATTCAATTTTATATTGCGGGGTCTGGTTTGCGTTCCGTTCGGTAACGCTGTTTTTGGTTTGCTCCAGGATGTTTTTCCAGGAAGTAGGCTGGTCGGAGTCGAGGCCTTCCGCAATGTATTTAAATAATTCGACGATAAAATAAGCCCCCTCTTCATCGGTGGTGTAAGCCCCCTGTCCCGGGGAAGAAGCGGAGGCAATGATGTGCCCGCGGAAATTGGTAAACAGGCCTATTTTTTGCAAATCCCCTCCGGATTTCGAAAAATCAGGTTTCTGACCCGCTGTCTGGGTGGATTCCTCCGAACTATCCAAAGGGTCATTGCAGCTATTGCCAAGGGTAATGGACATGCGGGGATTTTTTTCCTTCAACAAATCATACACATCCTCCAGGTCTAATTCACACGCGTCCGTGTAGATATCCACTTTTTCTCTGTTGCAGTAGAATAGATGAGGCCAGGGCCAGAGATCGCCATCGTTGTCATATTGGAACCCATGTCCCGAGTATAAAAAAACGACGACATCATTAGGGGCACATTGGAAATTATTGACAAATGCCTCTACTTGTTCCCGGTCAAATTGCAAATTGACCGGGTGATAATTCAGGCCACCCATTTCAGCAACGGCTTTAAAAAGTTCGTTAGTGTTTTGATAGTCTTTGCTGCATCCCTGAGCGATGTCTGAATTGACAATATCAATACTGGTGATCAGGTGAAGCGTACCGTTGCCTTGTGCGACCAGGTCAAAGGAGCTTAAATACAAACAAATAAGGAAAGTTGTGAGTCTCATAAGTAGTTACTGGTTATTAGTTATTGGTTTTTGGTGTCACAAGAAATTGGCAGTCAAGTATTTAAAAAAATAGATTGAAATAATTTTGACGAAGTACTTATAAAATATAGGGTAAATATGGAATTAATTGGTTTTTACCGGGTAAAGATAAACACTATTTAGTGTCTTTCTTTATAGTCCGATAACTGCGTTGTATTTCGCACCCAAAATGGGAGACCCATGAACGGGGGCGACCATAAAAGACAGACACTATTTACCGGTCTGGAAAATATTTTGCCATGATCTGAACGTACTTTTTGTGTTTGCGAATAGCTTCCAGGTTTTCATCTTCGGCAATCCTGTCAAAATAATCTTCCCCGCTAACCCGGGCTTTTTCCAAAGTCATTTCTAAATAATGCACGGCTTCGTCTTCCTGCCCGCGCAGGGCATAATAGGTACACCATGCATAATGGCCAAGCGGCTCGTTGGGGTCGAAGTCAAGCATTAAACGAAAAGCGCGCAAGGCATCATCAAATGCTTCCGATTGCATAAACGTTTTTCCGGTTTCAAACAGCACACTGATTTTATCTATCTCATCTAATGGGGCCTGTTGCAGCAGCGCCACCGCTTTGGCCCAATCAGATTGATATAAGGTAGCCAAACATTCGTAGGCCGGGAGAAAAAACCCATCGGAGCGCAAGGCTTTCAAAAATACCGCTTCGGCTTCTTCCAGCCGGGTATTTTCAAAATACAGGAGACCGAGAAACAAATAAGCTTCGAGGTAATCAGGATTCAGTGCAATCGCTTTTTGGTACATGATTTCTGCCGAATCGGCCTGCGCTAATCTGTAATATAAGTTGCCCGATTCGTAACAAGCCTCCGGGTAGTGATCATCGAGTTGCAGGGCTTTTAGGTAATAAGATTTGGCTTCCGGCGCCCGGTCTTCGAGGGCGCTCAGTAAAAGCCCCATAAAATAATAATTTGATTGATCAGCGGGGTTGAACGCGATGGCCTGGCGGTACATGATTTCAGCCGAATCGGCCTGTTCCAGCTTAAAAAACAGGTTGCCTAGATTGGTATACGCCGAAGCTAAGTCGGGCTTCAACCCGATGGCTTTTCGGTAATACTGCCGGGCAAGCTCCAGGCTGTCTTGTTCCGAGTAGCTGATGCCCATATTGCTGAAAGGCAGCGCCCAGGTAGGCGTGAGGGTCATGGCTTGCCTGAAATGGCCTTGCGCCGGGTCGGGTTCGTCTAATTCCAGCAACACCAATCCCAATTCATTGTAGATGTAAGCTGCACGGTCTTCGTATTGCAACGCTTGTTGTTGTTTTCCCAGCGCGAGTTGGTACAGCGAGTCGTTGCCGCCTTGTTTTTCGGCTTCTAAGCGCAGAATCAGCCCCTCAAAGTAAGCTTGCTTTGCTAAGGTTTGCCGGTATCGGGCGTCGTTGGGGCCGAGTATTTGAGCGGCTTTGCTGAGGTATGCAGGAAACCGGCTGTATTTATGGTCAAACCGATCCCTTTGTGCCAGTTCAACCGGGTCGGTACGGAGGTAGGCGTTTATCGCCTGCTGCACGGAGTCCAACAGTGCAACGGTCAGCCGCTCGTCAATGATGCTACGCAGAAGCCTGAACGTGGTATCCGCATACAATGCGTCGTAGTAATCTGCGGCAGAACTCCCCGCCGGGCTAAGCAGGCTGCCTTTTTGGAGAGCCCTGTTAAACTGCAGGTAATGGGTGTACCCTTCTTCTGTAGCTAATTTTTCGAGCACGTCTTTTTCAAAGCCTTTTTCTAAATCTGCTTTTTCGGAGGCTTTTAAGACCGCAACGGTCGCCTCGTCTACCCAAAAAAGCGATTCCTGTTTTTTGCCGCCAAACACATCCGGATGCTGCGTTTTGTCTGTGGCCAGCCGCACCTGTTCCTGTAGGAAATTCTCCAATTCGTACAGGTCTATCTGCTGATCGCGGTTTTGATCAGCCAGCCCCTTCAATCCGTTGATGAGGTAGAAGGAAAAAACGCCCCTGCCGCCATCCCACTGGGGGCCTTCGTGCGAAAGTTCATAAGGCTGGCAGGACAGGATTTTTATTTCGTCCGAAAAGCGTTTCATGAGTTCGGCTGCGGTGGCTTCCCTGCCGCCAATTTTTTCGCCGGCGAGGGCACCCGAATGGCAGGCGTCGGTAATGACGATTACTTTAATGTTCTGATTTGCTAATTTGCCAATGATGTCCCGGTTGAGGTATTGCAAGTCAATGGCGTTGAGGCGGTAGTTGTTTTTTGGGGTGTCGTAAGCCAGCAGGTAACCTTTTTCCTGCTCGTCTTTTGTTTCCACATCGCCGTGGCCGGCGAAATAGAGAATGGCCTGGTCTCCCTGCCTGGAATTTTCCAAAAGCCATTTCAGCGCCGATTGGATTCCGGCCATGGTGGCCCGGTCATTCACCAGCAATTTTAGCTGTTGGTCGCCAAGCTCCCCCCCTGATTTGGATTTTAGAAAGTCGGCAAAAAGCGCCGCGTCCTGGTCTGCATAGCGCAGGTCTTTGATTCCGGCATCCTGATAATCCGAAATGCCAACGATCACTGCCCGGGTTGTTCCTTTCTTTTTCAACGATCGCATACCCTGGGCAGCGGCTGTCAGGCCAACAAGCAGGCAACTGAGGATAAGTAACGCAATCCGGCAATTCATGTTTGTTCAATTTGTGCGCTTCATCGCTCCTCAAAAGTAGTTATTCTTTTTGAATTTCAATTGTCTGTATTTCTCCTTTAGGATTTCGAATTTTTAAAGTAGCAACTTTAATATCCAATAATGGTGAGTTTAAAA
This sequence comes from Chitinophagales bacterium, assembly GCA_038323375.1. Lineage (GTDB taxonomy): Bacteria > Bacteroidota > Bacteroidia > Chitinophagales > Saprospiraceae > JABWAJ01. The sequence continues at coordinate 4,792 of JBBQGV010000022.1, read as the reverse complement.
GAAACTCACATTCAGACACGCTTCCCATGTCTATTTCGTTAATTGAGAGGATTTCATCACCAACAGATATTTTCTTTAACTCCTTTGACCAAATTCTACCAACGACAAGTTTTCCGTCAATAAAAGTTGGACTTAAGCCCCAAAATACTTCCTTTAGAGTGGCTGTCTGTGAAAATGGTTCGAAATGGCTTTTACTGTTCTTGTAGTCTATTGTAAGTACTCCATATTCGAGTAAACGAGCTCCAATGCGTGAATTGTAGTCTTGGGTTGTTTCTGAAACCATGTTTTTCAGCGTAAGTCCCTGAATGGTTAGCTCTGGAATCAACAACCTGTAGTTTTTTGATTCTTGTTCCAAGCCATTGAAACCAAAAGAATTTGAACCAAAACTCTCCGAAATAATACTGAATGTTTTTGTCTTTTTAAATTTATTCATGTTGGTATTACTCATTGAATAAAGTTCATCTGCACCTGTATCAAAAAGTAGCATTTCTTTGGCTTTTTCTCCAATTTGTATGTTAAATATCGGAGAACTTTGCTTGTCTATAAATATTTCAGAAGTTTTTGCATTTGAAAGATCAAGTTTATTCAAATCACTTGAAATGCGAATTAACTTGTTTTTGTAATCAAATTGAATAATCGAATTGCGAAGAAGATTACTTCCAATAAAACCATCCACATCAAAGCATTTAGTAAGCAGGTTTTCTTCAAATATAACAGCGGGTATGTCTTTAACTGTTGATTCACCTAATTTAAGTTCGTTGATTTTTGCAATTTGCAAAACGCTTTTATTGCCATTTATGTCCGTTATGTCTTCGCTTGACAAAACCTCAAATCTTAACTTCTCAAAAAGATCTTTTCTAATGGAAATAGCTTCGCTTACTGAAATTGTGTATTCCAATTGCTGCCCAGTTATATGATTGAATAATGGGATGATGGTTGGGATAATTGATAAATACTATCCAGTTGTTTGCAGTACCCGAATTATAAATGTTTACCACATTCGCATTTGGATTTGCCTAAGTGTAAGTTCCATTCATTACAAAAACGGTGTCACCAAGAACGGTTAATAGTCCTGCATCTTCAATGTCGTTCTTTGCTGTTGCTGGCGAAAGTCCGTTATTACTTGCACTCCCGGTTGGGCTTACATAATAGTTTGTTGCAAACGATGAAATTGTTGCAAGCATTGAAAGAGCAAAGAGTATTTTTTTTATTTTATGTCAATTTGTTTGATTGTTTATTTTTAGCACTGTCGGTTGATGTTAGCACTGCCGCGTTGAACAGCCTGTTTCGCCCAAGTTGACGTAGCGGTCTTTTTTCCTTAGCCCAAGAGGCGCTGGCAAAGGCAAAATTGCAAAACGCCCTACTTCAGAACTTCAAATCGTTTTACAACGCTCCCTTTTATTGTATTTATACTCAGCAGGTAAATTCCAGCAGGAAATTCTGACACATTAATTTCTTCCAGGGAAGATGAAATTGTCCTTTTGAGAATTAATTTTCCATACATGTCATATATATGAAGCGCTGCATGTGTTTCCAGATTCGAAATGCTTACAAAAACGCTTTGTGAAGCAGGATTCGGAAATACCGAAAGTTGATTTGTCAAAATAAAATCATGAGCACCAGAAGTGAAATCAACCTGCAAAGAATCTACAATTCCTTCACTCAGATTAATATATGTCCCCGAAGGAGAATTCTGAATTTTTGCTGCGCGCACCATGTAATACCACAAACCTGATGTTTCATTTGTATCCAAAAAAGAATTTTCTGTGACCAAAGGAGAAATTAAATTATATTTTCCGAACTCCGTATTACTTCTGTAAACATAATATCCGATCGGGGAGTCAGTTGAAGAAACCCAACTAACTGTTACGCCATTATTATTTTCGGAAACTTTTATTTCTATTGTTGATGGCGATAACATCGCATCTTGGCGCAAGGAAAGATCTCCCATCAGCGCAATGTGCACATAGCGCAATCCGAAATTTTCTACATACGTGCCACTATTGTTCTGGGTCCATTTTGCAGAATAGCCGATATTTTCTCCCATGGCCATGTGGTGGAAAAACCAATGGGGGCGCCCTGCCCATGCACAGGTCAATGCAGGATCATCCGCACACAAAGGCGCGCGTAAAAAATTATCCTGCGAATCCCAATCGCCGAAATAACTTCCGAACAGCATCGTGAAAATCCCTTTTACTGAATTACCTGAAAAATTTGCTGTTGTTCCGATGCCTCCCGCTCCCTGAAACCAACCGCCGCCGCAACCATAGGCCCATTGGTAATCGGAAGTATTCAGGGAGGAAATAAAATCAACATTAAAAATATTTGTGTCGCCCACTAAAGGAGAAAAATTTCTCCAACCAGAACTTGCAAATGCTTCTCCTCCAAATGCACCAAAATTATCATCCACAAGTGAACGATGACTTGGCTCAATCATTTTCCATTTATAAGCATGATTCTTATTCAGGTAAGAACTCATCAATGCCACTTCTCCTTGTGCAAATGAAGGCATATTATTAAAATCAATTCTGCTTACCTGTAATTCAACATTGGTAGGAACAAAACTATTATCAAACTTTCCATCGCCTGGCAGGTTTCTATTTTCAGGCCTCGCTGCTGAGGAATTATTAACAAGATTATCCGTCCAAATGCCATTGATATCTCCATAATAAACATCAGCAGGCCAAGCGCCTAAATGATCAGGATGACCATCAGGATTAATATTGCCGCTATAGGGAACAGGAATATGTCCGACCAACAAAACCGCTTTTACATGGATTGGATCTGCATTATATGCATTTACAATGATTCCTTTCACAACCGTCACTGCATCATTTCTGCCCACAACAAATTTTTCTACAGCCCAGCCATCCGCACTGATATCTTTCATCAATTGAAATATTTCTGTTGGCAATGCTGCATTAAAAAGAGAATCTATCATCAAGAGCATTTTTCCCCGAAAATGAATGGGAGGTGCCAAGATGCCCGCATAGATATATCCACGACCTGTGTATGAAGCTGCGACTTTCTGAACGCGATATTCATAGGCAGAATCCGCCACAACAGTATTGTCGCTATATTGATTCGCGGTACCGGGTAAAGTAACAAGGGCAGGTTCCCATGAAGTTGCCGTTTTTGTTTTGCGATCAACGGAATAAGAAGTTGCCAAAGGATCATTGATCCAATGCAGCGTTATACTTGCAGGAGAGACTACGGTAGTGGCGGTGAGTTGTACTGCGTAGTCGGAAGTCGATTGGGCATGTAACTTTGTAGAGAAAAGTGCAAGAAAGAAAATGCAGCGGCGCGTAAATTTTTGAGTCATAGAAATTTTCGATGTAAAGAAAGGGTAAAAAGTTTATTTTGAGGCTAAGGTGTACATCAATCTACCTGTACTGGAAGTCGAAGCGTATATGATCGGGATTATTTATCGGGCAAGGATACGAAACAAAGCGCTACAGTTTGACTTTCTTTCCAGAATTTTTAATATTTGAGTGGAATCTTTATGGCTCGACTTGGTGCTGAAGGTCAGGAATGACCAGGAATTACCTGCCGGAAACGGACTGAGAATTGTTGGATAATTGGCATTGCACTGTCTGTATACACTTGGTGTTGCATAATACGGCGCAACGTGAACAGTCATAGCCGGCGCAAAGTGAACACTTTTCCAGTCTGATGTTAGCTTTATTCCGGCGCAAAGTGAACAGTTTGCGGGGGAATTGAAATATATTACACCCAAAAAAAAGTGCGACCCAATTTTCAAAAAAACACCGCACGCCAAATTGTTTTTTGGTGCAGTTTGTGGATGCTCATCCCGCTCGCGTTCGGCGGATGGGATACTTTTTTTCAAAACCTGCCCCGTTTTTTGCTTGTGGAATTGGGCGTTTTGTCGGTCGTTTTGCTCAATTTGCTCGTGTTTTTGCCGAGGCTTTATTTTCAAAAAAAGTACGTTGCCTACGCCTTTTTTGGCTTGTTCGCGGTAATGGTTTTGAGTCGGGCACTGTTCTTTTTTGCCTTTAAGGTTTTGCCCGAATCGGATGGTTTTGCATCATTTCAGGGCGGAAACCCAAATTTTGCGCGGGGTTTCAATTTCACATTCCCATTGCTTATTTCATTGATTGGCAGTGCTTTATACGAAATTTCATTGTTTGGAAGTCGAAAAGAACAAGAAGCTGCCACGCTGCGCGCTGAAAAAATGGAAGCGGAAATGAAGTTCCTCAAATCACAGACGAACCCACATTTTTTGTTCAACGCGCTGAATAACATCTATGCTGTGTAATCTGATTACCTTTCACCCCGGCGTTTTTAGTTGACAAAAGAGTGCCCACGCTTCCGTAATTTTGAGGTGTGAAACCAAAAACGACCTCCACGTGGGCACCGCTCAAAGCTACGATATTTCGGTTACATCAACGCGCCAAACAGCGCACTGGTCAGCGCCGCCGACTCAAAGATCAAATCCGTGATCGCAATGAGACCATCGTCAAGCTCCGAGCGGAGGTGGCCCACCTCAAATCTATTACTCAGCCGGAGCGCGTGTTTGCCTGCCACTATCCCGCTCAGATGATGGTTCTTGCCGTGTTCATCGTCCTTCATGGCGGGTCATTGCGCTGCGCGGCGGCTACGATTGGCTTCTACAGTAGCGAGTTGATGGGCTGGAAATATAAAGCCCCAGCTTGGAAAACGATCAGCAACTGGGTAGAGCGCTGCGGATTACACGCCCTCCAGCTGACCCAAGACTTGAACGGCCAGTACGTCGGTTTGTCCGATTTGACCATCCAGGTCGGTAAGGAGCAAC
>JBBQGV010000021.1:0-69831 GCA_038323375.1 Chitinophagales bacterium | reverse complement strand
CGAAGACCGCGTACGGCCCATTGTGCTCAGCATCATCACCGGCGAAAGTCCCAATTTCGACAACTACAACGACGCCATCCGCTACTGCCGCGATCTTGGCATCGTTACACAAGGAAATCCCATACAATTTGCCAATCCCATATACCGCGAAATCGTCACCCGCATCCTCAACAGCAGTTTTCACGACGGATTCAACCAGGATTTGGTAGAAACGGCCTGGTACCTGCTCCCCGATGGTTCGTTGGATATGGACAAGCTCCTGCGGGCTTTCATAGACTTTTACCGATGGAATTCCGAATCCTGGTTAGAGCGCTTTGAATACAAAGAAGCTGGCCACCAGCTCCTGCTCATGGCTTTCCTCCAACGCATCGTCAACGGCGGCGGGCGCATCGAACGCGAAATGGCTGTTGGCAACGGACGCACCGACCTGGCCGTCTTCTGGAAAGACCAAATCATCCCCATCGAACTCAAACTCAACCACAATGCCCGATCCCTGCCCGACGGCAAAAAACAACTGTCCCGCTACATGGACAAACTCGGCCAAAAAGCAGGCTACCTTCTCATTTTTGAGAAAAAATCTTCCGAAGAATTGCCGTGGGAAGAACGCCTAAGTTGGGAGGTGCTGGACGTGGACGGAAGGGAGGTGACGCTGGTGGTGATGTAACACTTTAGCGCGCAGACGGCTCTTTTGCTACCACTTTGTGTGGTAAATTTGCTTTTGTTGGGATGCGGGCGAAGCCCTGTAAATAGAAGACCCCGCTTGCGCGACGGCGCCGCCTCGTGCCCCCTATTTTTGAGGCTCCAGCCTCAATTGCTCCGCCCAGACCTTCTCCAGCAACTGCAAAAACAACGCGCTGCCCTGAGCACCGGAAACGGTATATTTATCCTCAAAGACAAAAAAAGGAACTCCTGTGACCCCCACTTGCCGGGCTTCGTAAATATCCTTTTGTACGTCGTCAGCGTAATCGTTGCCAGCCAATACCTGCGCCACTTCCACGTCATTCAAGCCGATTCCCGAACCCAATTGGATCAGAGTTTGGTGATCTGCCGTGTTTTTTCCTTCGGTAAAATAAGCAGCAAACAAGCGCTCTTCCGCCTCATCCTGTTTTCCGTATTTTTTAGCGAGGTGCGAAAAGCGGTGCGCGTCGAAAGAATTGGCGACCACTGCTTTATCAAAATGGTAAGTAAGCCCCACCTCTTTAGCCATGTTGACGACATAAGCCATCGTTTGGTCGGTTTGCTCCAGCGACCAGCCTTTGCTTTCAGCCAGCAACTGTTTGACGCTTTTGGTTGGATTAGTTTTCAGATTGGGGTCGAGCTGGAAACTTTTCCAAACCACTTCCACCTGATCGCGGTGGGCAAATTGCGACAGCGCCGCTTCAAACCTGCGCTTGCCAATATAACAAAACGGACACATGACGTCCGACCAGATTTCTACTTTCATTGTCGTGGAAACTTTTGTTGCGGTGGTGGAATTGTTGTCTATGGAGGTCTGACTTTCCGCATTCGCGCAGCTATAAAACAAGCTCGCAAGGAGTAGCATAGATCTGAATAGGGTGTTTTGCATAACCTACCGTCCTTGAATGTTTGAGATCGAACTGACCTGATGGGAAGAAAACATTTGAGGGAAAAAATAGTTTGAAGTGCCGTGATCAGGAAGCAAAGATCAGGTCGAAAAGAAAATTTCCCCAAAATCCTCCGCAACCAAATGCCCCGTTCCGGCAACCGTTCCGGGGCGAACGATCTGGATGGTTTCCATGCCAGCCGTAGCGGCAGCATTCAATTCTTCAACAACGTCCGATAAAAAAAGGATAGCATCGGGCGGTAATTGAAGGGTTTTGGCAATGTTCTGGTAGGAATTCGCCTCGCGTTTTGGCCCAACGCCGGTGTCAAAATAATTGGAAAAGCAAGGCTTTAAATCACCGAAAATGGAATATCTGAATAAAAGTTGCTGTGCTTCCACAGAGCCGGAAGAATAAATGCCCAGTTCCAGGCCCGCAGCTTTCCAGCGGGTCAATGCAGGCGGAACTTCCTCATAGACATGCCCCCGGAAAGCGCCATTTTCATAGCCGTTGCGCCAGACAATGCCTTGAATGGCTTTGAGCGCCGGGTGTTTTCGATCTGCTTCCGTCCAGGCCACCAATTGATCGGCAAGTTCTCCCAAAGAAAGCGTCATAGCCGATTCTTCCCAAATTGTATTTTGCGCCAAGCGCAAAGGCTCGGCAACCAATAACAAAGAAGCCCGATCCCGCAAAAAATCGTGGATCTGGCGCTTGAAATAAGGAAAAAGCGTATCATATACGAAAGCAACAGAGGTAGTCGTACCTTCAATGTCCATCAGGATGTATTGCCTTTTAAACATTGGCTCGGGCGGTTTGATAAGTCTGATCAACGCCCGATTCCGTGTAGTGCGGCGTCCAGCCAGACTGATCAATAAACATGCGAATAGCTTTTACAGAAGGATCGTTTTGGCCAGCATCAAACCAATGTCGGGTATTCGCCGGTACGGAAATGAGGTCGCCCGCTTCGCACAAAACATTAAAAACAGGGTCGCTGCCGTTGTCTAAATTAAACCAAAAATAGCCTTTGCCCGCAACAAAAAAGCGGACTTCATCTTCTGTGTGCCGGTGTTCCCTGAGGAATTTATTGCGCAAAGCTTCGTAATTCGGCGTGGTGGAGTTGATGTTGATGACATCGGCGGTTTGGTAGCCATTTTTTTGCATAAACGGCTGCAAAACATGTGCATAGGAATTCAATACTACAGCTTGCTCTGCATTTTCTTCCAGGGCTTCCTTTGCCTCCCATTGATCAAACCAAATGCCGCGCGCATTGAGAAAGGTGCGAATTTCAACAGCATCGGCGGTGTTGAACTGCTGATCGGGTATGTTAAGAACGGCCATTGTGAAAGGTTTATGACACAAAATTCGTGCATTTTAGCCCGGCTGCACTGCTTTTCGGGTTAATTCTATATTAAGAATCAGCGCCTGCTTTCTATTTGATTCAGGCATTCAAATAGAAATTCAAAGGTTTCAATGTGCCGTTTGGCTTCCGCAATGCTGTTTCCCCACGCATACAAGCCATGACCAGCCAGTAGAAAACCAGGTATTTCGGGGTATTCTGCAAGCCGGGCTTTGATTTCCAGGCTCAGCGCAGCAATGTCTTGGGTATTTTCAAAGATTGGGATCCAAACCTCCGCTTCGTGCGTCGTGATACCCTGAAGTCCTTTCAACAACTCGAACCCGCTTATTTTTACGGCCTTTTCATCGCGGTGTATCCAGGAATATACGGTGTTGACCACAGAATGGGTATGCAAAATTGCATTTACTCCGGGTTGCTCGTAAAGCATGGTATGCAGCAGCGTTTCTGCGGAGGGCCGCAAATGCCGGTAAGTATCTGTGGGCTGCCCAGCTGCATTTACGACCATAAAATCTTCAAGCCGGAAGGCTGCTTTATCTACCCCGGAACGGGAGATGGTGTATGTTTCCTGCTCCGGAGCAGGATTCCGGAAGGAATAATTGGTGCTGGTGGCCGGTGCCCAGCCTTTGGCATGAAACCAGTGAATGACGGCTAAGAGTTCTTGTTGAAGCGTGCGAATGGTCGGGAATGGCATGTTTCAGATGTATTTATTCCGTTGGTAAGGAGTATAAAGGCAGGTAAAGGCATCCTATTTTATATCCGGTACCGCCAGCAATATCCCGCCAAACAACAAATAAGACCAGAGCAAAGTCCAGACAATATTGAACAATTGCGCGCCGATGAAAACCAGCGCAGGCCGCCCTCCCTGGGTCTTCAGCAAGTCGGAAAACCGCGCTTCCAGCCCGATGGCGACGAAGGCCAGCGCAAACCAGAGCGTTCGCAAACTATTCAAAAATCCGGAAGCTTGTTTAACCGTTTCAAGGGGGATGAGAAAAGAAAAAATCAAAGAAACCAGTATAAAACCCAATACAAACTTGGGAAACCGCTCCCAGATCAACTTCAACCCGGGTTTTTCCTGGCCCGCAGCAGCTTCGGGGCTTTTTTTCAATACCCACCACGTAGCGATAAAAAACGCGGCCACGCCGAGGAGCACATTCTGGGAAAACTTGACGATCACGCCCGCTTTGGTTGCCGCTGGCCCCACCTGTTCTGCCGCCGCAGTAACAGAAGCAGTGGTGTCCAATGTGCCGCCCAACCATGCCCCACCCACGATTTCCGAAATGCCGAAGGCATGAATGGCCCAGGGTTGTAAAATCAGCATGGGAATAGCCATCAACAGCACTAAGGTGGTAACGTACGACAGTTTTTTCTTATCGCCCTGAATGGCACCGCTGGCAACAATGGCCGCTGAAACGCCACAGATAGATACCGCCGAGGCCAATATGACACCAAATTCGTCGTCCACTTTCAGGCGCCGGGAAAGCCACAAGGAAAAAAACCAAACCACGCTCACCACGGCAATGGCTTGCAAAATGCCGGGAAAACCTGCTCGAATGATGTCGGTAAACAACACACTTGTTCCCAGAATGATCAAGCCGGTTTTGATGAAAAACTCCGACCGTGCCGCAGTCTTCAGCCATTCCGGCAGTTTAAACAGGTTATTGAGCAAAATCCCGGCAAGCAGCGCAAATATCACGTACTCAATTCCATACGCACTCGCGCCGCTGTTACCTGCTGCAATCATGGAAAATATGGCCAAGCCGAAAATGATGAAAAAACCTGCAAGGTATTTCGGGAGGCTACCGCCTGACAGTTTCACAGCTACCGAAGACAACAGGGCAAACACGACCCCGGACAACGCCACAATACTGAGGTTGTCCCAATGCAAGACTTTACCAAATAAAACATCCGCATTGGCCCAGGCATAAACCGGAGCAACCGGCTTCCCGCCCTGAAGCGCAAAAACCCACAACAAAACGCCCGCAACCAAACTTCCCCCAATGATATTGGCCCAGGCATCTTCTGTCAACCGCGCCCAAAACCCGGTTTGGGAGTTAGCCTTCGCAGGCATCGGAACAGATTCTCCGGCGTTGTTTTTTTTTGCCATAATTCTTGATATTGAAAAAAAGCAGAAATAGCCCACAAGACGGTTTCGACAGGCAATGACACAAGGAAAGCATCAACTTCTTATATCAAATCATCAACTGGCTTTTCATCAAAATAATACCCGCCTGCATTGCCCTGCCTGCTGTTCAGGATATGGCCTTTCTTTAATTTCAAAAGAATCTGTTCTAAAATTTTTTTTGGAATGCCAGCATTTTCGGCAATTTCCCGGGTAATGATTTGACACCGAAGGGCTTTCGCTTGAGTATATTTCGTCGAATGAAATGCTTCTGCTTATTCCATATTCAAAAATCCTCCGTCCTCGGAAAGGCGTGAAACGCATCAATCGCAGCTTGGGGAATGTTTGAAGCGAGTTTCCGCAGTTTGGTATCCAACCACGCGCCATCAATGGTGATCACGGCATGAACCTTGCCTTCCGGAGAAAAAAACTGGTGCCGGATAGTCCAGCGGGAGGCATCCGGTTTCAATTTCGCCATTTTGACGTCTATCATAATTTGATCGGCAAAGCGGATTTCTTTCCTGAAGACGCATTCTTCCCGAAAAAGGATCGGGCCGAAGCCCTGTTCCTGCATCAGGTGGGTGCTCAGCCCCAGTTGATCCAGCACTTCAATGCGCAGTTGCGCGCCAAAATCGTAATACGCACTGTGGCGCATGTGAAAATTAGGATCGAGATCCGCCCAGCGGATAGAAATTTGCTTGCTGAATTGGATCATGGCTGCTGGTAGTAACTTTCTTTCCTGAAATTACGGACTCTTGCCCTATTACGTAGTGCCTGTCCATTTAGTAGTCTGGTGTCTGTGCCCCAGCGTTCGAAACCAAGGCATATAAAAGTCCAGGAAGTGGACGCGAAGCGATCAAGGGCAGTCTATCCGGACTACTTTTATTTCACGGAGTCTGGCGGAGCAAGTCATAAAAGCTCCTTGGAACTCTGCGTCATTTAATTTCGCGGAGTCTCTCGGAGGTAGCGCGGAGTCTGGCGGAGCAAGTCATAAAAGCTCCTTGGAACTCTGCGTTTACACTGCACAGCTATCGGACTAAAAAGACAGACACGACTCAGGGCACTACCACTTTTTCTTCACAAAATCGCTTTTGCCTTTGAACGGACTGGTTCTGGGTCTGTCCTTCCGGCCACCGCCTTCATCCGAACCGCCGCCTTTCCGATCCGAAGCGTCATCTACGCGCAATTTGCGCTTGTTCACCGTGATCTGGAGCAGGCTTTCGCGCACTTTATCCACATAGCCGGTTTCGATGTCAAAATGCAGGAAAGAGCGGCTGATGTCAATTCTTCCGACTGCCGCTGATGGGATGGAGAATTTTTGGGTCAGTATTTTGATGAACTCTTTTTTCGTCACGCCGTCCATTTCGCCGATATTGACAAACAAACGGGAGAACCCGCTGCTGCTCTTGCCGCGGTCGGAAGCGCCATCGCGCCGTGCGCCTTTGGGTTGAATATTGATGTCCGGGGCGTTGTGGTAATACGCCAAAAAGCGGTTGAATTCCACGCTGGCAAAACGCATGATGAGCTCCTCTTTTGTGAGGTCGGCCAGCGCTTCGTAGATTTTTTCCAAGAATGGTTCGATCACTTCGCGCTGCACTTCTGTGTCGCGAATGCTCTGAACGATGTGGAACAACTGTTTTTCACACACTTCATCGCCGGTTGGGATAGACAGGCGCTTAAACGTGGCCTTTGTCTGGCGCTCCAATTGACGGATGCGCTCTTCCATTTTCGGCGTGATGATGGTAATGGAAATCCCTGTGCGGCCTGCGCGGCCTGTTCGACCGCTCCGGTGCGTATAAATTTCCGGGTCATCCGGCAAGCCGTAGTTGATGACGTGGGTAATATTGCTCACGTCAATGCCCCGTGCGGCGACATCCGTAGCGATCAGCAATTGGAGGTTGCCTTCGCGGAAGCGGGTCATGGCGCGGTCGCGGTCTTCCTGGGTCAGGTCGCCGTGCAGCGCGCCGGAGTCGTAACCGTCGCGGATCATTTGCTCAGCGACTTCGCGGGTTTCAGCTTTGGTGCGGCAGAAAATCAAGCCCACAATGCCCGGCGTCGCATCCACTACTCGTTTCAGCGCAGCATAGCGGTCGTTGGCGTGGCAGAGGTAATAGACGTGTTCGATGTTGACGTTCGTCTGGTTGCGGCCACCGGAGCTGAGTTCGCGCGGATTGCTCATGTAGTTGCGCGTGATGTGACGCACTTCATTCGACATCGTGGCGGAAAACAACCACGTCGTGTGTTCGGTGGTCACGGTCGCGAGGATGGTATCCAACGACTCTTTGAAACCCATGTTGAGCATTTCGTCCGCTTCGTCCAATACAACCCTGGAAACAGACTCAAGCTTGAGCACGCCGCGGTTGATCAAATCTACCAACCGCCCGGGCGTAGCCACCACAATGTGCGGAGCCGGCTTCAATTGCCGGATCTGGTCGCCAATGGGCGCGCCGCCATACACCGCTACGACTTTGTATTGGTGTGCGTGGGCTGCGTATTTGACTAAGTCGCTCGCCACCTGTACGCAAAGTTCGCGCGTGGGGCAAAGAATCAGCGCTTGCACGCCTTTCCGTTCTATATCAATCAGTTGCAATAGTGGAAGGCCAAAAGCAGCCGTCTTTCCCGTTCCGGTATGCGCCAGGGCAATCAGGTCGTTATCGGATTCAAGCGCTGCGGGGATCACTAATTCCTGAATAGGCGTTGGGGTCGTAAACCCCAGGCTCTCGATACCGAGCAACAGATCGTCGTTCAGTCCGAGATTTTTGAATGGTGTCATTAAAAAGATTTACACTTTGGAAAATAAGCGCAAAGGTATAAAAAAGCCGTGATATTTTTTAGCGCTGTCATAAGCTTTTAGACTTTGGACACAAGGCATATTCGTTCCATCGGAACGATATCTTTGTAGTAGCGGTTGCCAAACGATGTTTTTGTTCGTTCCATCGAAACGGTATCTTTTGCTCATTAGATGCCGTTCCGATGGAACGGAAAACGAATCATATTCGGTCTTTCTACACAGATGCCGTTCCTGCGGAACGATTTCGAGAAGTGTCCAAAGTCGAATAAGCTTCTTAATTTGATTTGGCAAAAATCGAGTGCACTATGTTAAAATTCCAAAAAAAATATGAAAAAAAAAAAATAACCGTTCATTTTTTCTGGTTGTCATTAGAAAGGTCTCGTGCTTTTCTAAATACAATGCCGAAAAAAAGAAGGGCTATGGCAGCCGCTATCCCTCCTATCTCATTCTCGAGGACACTTACGAACAAACACATAAAGCAGCGGGCAGGCCCTAGAGCTTGCCCCAACCATTGCTGTACTCCAGCATGTGTTCAGAAAATCCCGAACATCCGCTAAATCATTGATCCAATAACCGCGCTCAAAACAATTTAATGGAACACCTTGAAAAAGCAAAAACCCGACAAGAAGTAGCCGCTGAATACAAGATCAGCCGGTGGACTTTTGATCGCTGGCTAAAAAAAGAAGGTTTTATCATGAAAAATTATCTTATCTTTTTTGTTTGCATTATCGCAATTTCTTTTAGTTGCGAAAAAGAAAAAAGCACTTCTGCAATAAGTAGCGCAAGACAAGAACTACTTCAGCTATCTTCTTCATCTTTACAAAAAGAAAAATTCGTATCCTTTTCTTCGAACCAAAGCATTCGTTTAGTATTCGCAATAAGTGCTTCGGTATATTATTTAACAGGATTCTTTTTTTAAAAAAAACTAAATCTTTCTTTTTTACCAATTTTTATTTTTACTAATTTAGGATGGTGGCTTATAGTTGGCTATTCTACTGATTTTACTAATCCATGGTGGTGGGCGATAGACATACTTTTTTTACTACTCCCTTTCCTTTTTGGACACTTAGTAAGCAAGTACTCCGATAATAAACGCTCTTTATTATTGTTCACATTCGCATTGGCAATTACCCTTGCAAGTGTTTACTTTTTATTTATCCCATATTCAGAGTTTGCTTCCCGTTTAAGCGAAAAAATGAATGAAAAAGCCCCTGTTTGGCTTTATTCTGCCATTGAGCATTTACCTGACTCTTCTGGAAAATCAGAAAAAAGAATCCTGTTCCTTGATTTTTGGTTTACCCGTTGTGGATCCTGCTTCAAAGGCTTCAAAGAACTCCAGGTATTGCACGATTTTTATAGGAATAATCCAAACGTCAGTATTTATGCAGTACACAATGGCTCGGATGGCCCCAAAGAAATTGAACAAGGGATAAGGCGCGTTCGAAAACTTGGCTACGATTTCCCCATCTTAGTAGATACTTCAGGCATTTTTAAGCAATCAAACTTAGTTACAGTATATCCTTCCCAATTACTAATTGACCAGCATCGCATCATACAGTATCGTATCGTCGGCTATGGTGCCGATAGCAAAACCTGGCAGGTTAACTGGATAAAAAGGCAGGTGTCCAATTTGATAAACTGACCTTTTACTTTTCAAAAAACATACCTTTGCGCCCGGTAAAAGTCAGCGCCAAAGTTATCATGTCCATAATCGGAACCGACATCCCCCACGCCATTGCGCTGCTCCAGCGCGGCGAACTCGTTGCCATACCCACCGAAACGGTGTATGGCCTTGCTGGCAATGCCCTGAACGAAGCAACCGTAGCGTCCATTTTTGAAGCCAAAAACCGCCCCACTTTCGACCCGCTCATCCTCCATATTGCCGATTGGTGCCACGCGGAACGCTGGGTATTGGCCATTCCGGAGAAAGCCGAAGCGCTGGCCAAAGCCTTTCTGCCCGGCCCTTTGACGTTGCTGCTGCCCAAACGCCCGGTCATTTCCGACCTCGTCACTGCCGGTTCGCCGTTCGTTGCCATCCGCGTGCCCGAACACCCGATGGCCCGGAAAGTGCTGGAAGCCCTCGATTTTCCTTTAGCCGCACCAAGCGCCAACCCATTCGGGTACATCAGCCCCACCACAGCGCAACACGTAGCGCAGCAATTGGGCGAAAAAATCCCCTACATCCTCGACGGCGGCCCTTGTCAGGTCGGTTTGGAAAGCACCATCGTCGGGTTTGAGGCTAACGGCTCCGTTGTTTTACGCAAAGGCGGCATCCCCATCGAAGCCATTGAACAGGTCATCGGCCCCGTAACCGTACAGGAGCATTCCTCGTCCAAACCTTCGGCACCGGGCATGTTGCTCAGCCATTATGCACCGGGCACGCCGCTTGTTCTCGGCGATTTGCGGGAATTAGCTGCGCAACATCCCGGTGCAAAAATCGGCGTCCTTGCATTCCAACAACCTTTGCCTGGCCTGCCGGATGAGCAGCAAATTGTGCTTTCCGCAAAAGGTGATTTTGCAGAAGCCGCACAACATTTATTCGCCGGTTTGCGCTATTTGGACGGACTGAATCTGGATTTAATCCTCGCGGAATTGCTGCCGGAAGTGCAGCTCGGACGCGCCATCAACGACCGCTTACGGCGTGCTGCGGCGAAAAGGTAGGGCAAAGAGTTGTCTAACCCCTTATCTTTTGATACTTTTGCGCCGAAAAAAACTTTCTAAACCAATCAACAATATGAAACGCTCGATTCAATTGTGGTTCGCTTTTTTTGCACTTTTGGCTGTTGCAACGGGGGTAATCGCCTGCAAGACAGAAAAACAAGAAGACTATTCCGAAAAAATATTGGGTCGCTGGGAAATCGTGGAAGCCAAAAGAAACGGCGACCTCACCGAATCGCTCGCCAGTCTGTTTTTTGAATTCCAAACGGGCGGTGTCATGCGCACCAACCTGTCCGCCACCGAAGAAACCGCCGCTTACAAAGTGCAGGACAACAAAATCCTGCAACGCCAAAGCCAAATCGAAGCGGATTATACCATCGAAGCGGTTACAGATTCTACCATGACGCTTACCACCACGCTGCGCAATTATAATTTCAGGTTTTTGCTGGCTAAGGCTGGGGAGTAATAGCCCCCAACCCCCGAAGGGGGCTTAGCAAACGACCGTCGAACGCTGGAGGGCATCCCATTAGCACCTCATTTGTTGCGGTTTTATATTGAACCGCGATCTCTCCCTTTCCTGACCGGATGGCTGTCTGTCGGCTCTCCTTGTCCATCCCACCACGGGCTGTCACCCTCGCTACCGCCAAGCCTCGGCTACGCATATTCTAATGGCAATCTTGCTGCCCGTGCCATGATCGAAAGAGCAAATTTAATTATGTCGAACCTGAATGACAACCCCCTCGGATTTGCTGACTTTCTCGGCGACAGCCGCATCCGCTTCAAACTTTATTCTGAAGCCGGTAACGCTGCAGATAAGTATGGCGGCATTTGGTACAGGACAACCGACCCAGCCCCGGATGCACTGCCATACGGCAAAAAGGTAGTGCACATTATTGTACGCGATGTGTCAACTAATTTTGATGGCCGGGCTTGTGGCACAGGAATATTTTGCAACCACTTATTTCTAAACAACTGGCACAAGCGTCTGGAGAATGGACCAGGTTTCGAAGATGACTGGTTTGGAGGAGCTGTTTATATGGCCAAAGTACTGATTCACGAAATAGGGCATATCACCGGACTTTGCCACTCCTTTAATTCTGATGGACATCGCTTATAGCGAATCACCCTATCGCAGTTATGCACGTTCTCTACTGGTATTGCTGAAAGAGGAGCGGTTTCCATTAGATGAAGCAGAAGCGGAATTGCCTTTGATAGAATCTCCTAACACGCCGCAAATGGCACTGTCACAGACGTCCGTGCCCGAATACAAGGTAGCACCTAATCCGGCAAGTGAGACCGTTCAGGTACGTTACCCTGTGGAAAATTTCGGAATAACGGTGCCTAAACAACTACACTTAGCAAACCTGAACGGGGTGCTTCTAAAACAAATCGCGCTTGACGACAGTGGTTCGTATGATTTGCAAACCCGCGATTCCCCGCCGGGCATTTATCTCTTACGCATTACGGACAAATAGGAGTCCTGTATCAAACTAAGCTGGTTCTTTTACCTTAATCATGTGCAATTTCTCCCATATCGGCGGCTGGATATTCCGCCTCGATCCCGACAGTGGAGAAGTCATCTGGGATCGAACCCTTTACGATTACCGCTCGCCGATATACGACATGGGATTCTGGGATGGCGTGGAATTAGCCGACGGCGATTTAGTATTTACGGGTCTGTATCAGGACACCTTCCCCAACGCCATGCCTTTCATCAACGACCCCAATGTCTGGCTCGTGCGCCTCAGCGCGCAGGGGCGAGCGATGAAAACCGAAACCTTTTACGCCGGCAGCCCGCAACAATTCGATTGGGGCGATTTACTGCCCGGGATGTACTATTACCTGATCCGAACGGATGCCGGAGGTGCGCAAAGCGGGAAATTGGTGATTGTGCGGTAATCAGTTTTCTAATAAAAAACAGGAGCCATCTCACCACAATGGGGATGACTCCTGTTTTTGTTTTATACAAACTAGAAACCTGATTAAATAGTTTTCGTCTATTTCTTACTGTGTCTGTTCTTTAGCGTTCGAGAGCAAGGCATGTTTACCCCCAAAAACGGGATTTCACTCGTGTAAATGACCGATTTTGGGGGTAAACATAACGCAGCTATCGGACGCTAAAGACGGATACAAACTACTAAAAACCTGCCTCAAATTATACAATAAGAGGCAGGAAATAATAGCATATTCCTATGCAGGAACTAGAGCGGTATTAACGGTCTTAATGATCCGTGATGTTACCAAATATGGATCTGCATTGGAAGCCGGACGGCGATCTTCAAGATAACCTTTCCAGGTTTGTGCCGTAGATACCGGAATCCGGATAGAGGAACCGCGGTCGCTGACGCCGTAGCTGAACTGATGGATGGACTGCGTTTCGTGCTGACCCGTCAGGCGTTGGTCGTTGGCGGAGCCATATACCGCGATGTGATCTTTGTGTACCGGGCGGAAAGACTCGCAGATCGCTTCAAACAGGGCTTGACCGCCTTCGTCGCGCATTTCGCTGTTCGAGAAGTTCGTGTGCATGCCCGAACCATTCCAGTCGCCTTTCAGCGGTTTCGGGTGGATGTTGACCACCACGTCGTATTGCTCCGTTACGCGGTGCAACAGGTAGCGGGACAAGATAAGGTCGTCAGATGCTTTTTTGGCGCCTTTGCCAAAGCACTGGTATTCCCACTGGCCAAGCAGGACTTCTGCGTTGATGCCCGTGATGCCCAACCCTGCGCTGAGGCAGAGGTCGAGGTGTTCTTCCACGATGTCGCGACCAGAAACTTTGCCTGCGCCAACTGCGCAGTAGTAAGGACCTTGCGGGCCAGGGTAGCCTTTTTCAGGAAAGCCCATCGGCATGCCGTTTTCTTCCAA
Organism: Chitinophagales bacterium; assembly: GCA_038323375.1. Lineage (GTDB taxonomy): Bacteria > Bacteroidota > Bacteroidia > Chitinophagales > Saprospiraceae > JABWAJ01. The sequence goes on along the minus strand of JBBQGV010000021.1, from coordinate 56,482 downwards.
CACATATTCCTGCTCGAATCCGAACCAGAAATCAGGGCTATCGTCCTGAATCAATGCGCGGGTATTGCTTTCGTGCGGCGTACCATCCGGGTTGAGGACTTCGCAAACAACGAGCCACGCATTCGTACGACCCGCGTCTGGATAAACCGCTACCGGCTTGAGCAGGCAGTCGGACGAACGGCCTTCGGCCTGCTGCGTAGAGCTGCCATCGAAAGACCATTCCGGCAATGCGTCTACATTACCATTGTAGGAATCAAACTCCAACACCTTAGTCTTACTTCTGAGACTCGGATCCGGCTTGTAGCCGTCCAACCAGATGTACTCGAATTTGAATTTTGCCATCGGAATAAGCTATTTTATTTGTGACTAAAAGTTGTTTGAACGCAATGCTGTAATTCGCTTTTGATTACATTTGCTGATGCAAAAAAAATCTGCCGAAAGCGGCTGTCCCAAGAGGCAAGGGGCAACTTAGTTTTGATTACCTTTGAAATTGACCAGTTTTTTTGTAATTTGACGATCAAATCGAAGGATTTTCAAAATATCTGCCTTTTATGAGACACCGGCTCTCGAAAGGTAGCTAAAGCGAACCTCGAAAGATTTTGAATTGCAAAGAGGATAGAGCTTAAAAACGACTCAAATTTACGTTGACAAAAGCTTTGTCTACCACTCAATTTTCAAGCGCTATGTTATGCCCAATGCGGCAACCAAGCCAGCTAAATAATTATAAATCAATTACTTGATTGTTCTTTTTTTGTTATGCTCAACACGCAAAAAGATCAGTTATTTATGCTGGTAAAGTCGCTTACCAAGTCGGAAAAGCGCAATTTTCGCCTCTATGCCACCCGTTTGGAGAGCGGCAGCGACACCAAGTTCCTGCAATTATTTGATGTTTTGGACAAGCTGAGCGACTATGATGAACCCCTGCTCCTGAAAAAATTACAGGGCGGTGTAGAAAAGGCGCAGTTGCCCAATCTGAAACGGCACCTTTACAAACAATTGCTCATCAGCCTGCGCCTCATTTATATTCAAAAAAATATAGACATTGAGATCCGCGAGCAAATTGACTTTGCGCGCATTTTATACGGCAAAGGCATGTATATGCAGGCCCTGAAACTGCTCGAACGCATCAAACGCATTGCGCTCGACCACCACCAGGACATTTTGCACCTCGAAATTCTCGAATTTCAAAAGTTGATCGAAGCGCGGCACATTACCCGGAGCCGCCAGGTCAAAAATAAAATGGAAGACCTGCTGGAGGAGTCGCTGCGGCGCAGCCAAATCACCCTCACCGCCAGCAAACTTTCAAATTTCAACATCTCCGTGCAAGGCTGGTACATCCAGTTTGGCCACGCCAAAAACGACCGCGAATCCCAAGCGGTGCGCGCCTTTTTCGAAGCCAACCTCCCCGGCGAACTGAATACGGAAAAACTGACCTTTTTTGAGCGCATCAACCTCTACCAATCGTATTTGTGGTACAACTATGTTTTGCTCGATTTTCAGGCGTGCCGACACTACACCGGGTTGTGGGTAGAGCTGTTCGAGACTTATCCGCAAATGAAGGACAAAGACCCCGACCTCTACATGCGGGGGCTGTACTATTTACTCATGTCTGCTTATTTTTTGGGCGACCTCCCCACCTTTGAACGCAACCTGAAGGCTTTTGAGCAGTTTTCGGAAGCCAACCGCGATTTGTTCAACACCAATTCGGGTATGGTGGCTTTTGTGTACCTGCACTTGTCCAAACTCAACTACGCTTACCTCACCGGCAACTATGAAGCCGGCCTGAACCTGGCGCCACATATTCTGGAAACCATACCGCAATACGAAGCACTCTCTGATATTCACCGGATGTTGCTTTTTTATTACAAAATTGCCTACCTCTATTTCGGGTGCGGCAATTTTGAAAAAGCACTCCAGTACCTGAATGAAATCATCCACCTCAAGGGCGGTTCCCTGCGGGAAGACCTGCATTTCAATGCACGCCTGCTGCACCTGCTTTGTCACTACGAATCGGGGAATTACGACCTGATTGCTTATCTTTCCGAATCCCTGCACCGCAGTTTTGGCAATTCGGAAGACATCAGCAAGCTGCAAAAGGCCACCCTGCAATTTGTAAAAAAACTGATCCGGGTCCCGACCTCGGAAAGTCGTGCAGCCTTCGACAAATTCCACCGGCAAGTCCTGAAACTCGCCGCCAACCCTTACGAGCGCAAAGCGACGCTTTATTTGGACATCCCGATGTGGGCCGAAAGCCACCTGGCCAACTGCACGCTCAGTGAACTCGCCCAAAAGCGCAGAAAGGCTTAGGGCTTGATGGGGTTCATCGGTTGCCTACTTTTAAGCGTGTATTTTTTGTGCGTTGGCTTTTCATTCTTCGTTCCTTATTGTTTTTTCAAATTGTAATTCGGGTAAAACAATTTTTACTTCTTGTTCTTTGTCTTCGGCTTTCCAGTGAACAATGAAATTCACTTTTGCTTCCTTCAACTCAAAACCACTTTTCTTTATTTCTTCTAATCTATTAGCAAATTTCTTTGAAAATTTTAAAACCAACTCTCCTTTTTCATTTTTGCATCCTTCATCTGAAATAGTAATTGAATCACCGCTTGTCAATGCGTTAACCCGTTTCTGTATGAATTCAAAATATCCTAAGTGTAAATCCTTGTGAGAAAGATGTAATGCTAATCCGCTTGGTAGTTCAAAAGTGTTGTTATTTTCTACGCGCTCTAATTCTTCTGTCATTAACCTGTCAAGATAATTTCCATTCAAGTGAATGATTAGTTTTTGTTTTGCCCGTGTCATGGCAACATATAATTGTCGTTTTTTTTCATCTTTTGTTGCATCAAAGTTTTCAAGCATTAGAAAAACATTGTCAAACTCTTTTCCTTTTGCTTTGTGAATAGTTGAAACAAAAATTGTTTCTCCATTTTCATTTAAGAAATCTTCAAGTTTTGATTCTCGGATAAAAACTTCAAAGTCGGATTTGTATTTCTTCTTTGTGTTTGTTGCCTCAAAATCTTTAATGAGGTTGTTGCAGATTTCAAACTTTGAACTTTGCTTGTATCTGTCAATCACTTTCCTTTTAGCGTTTCCCCAAACATCATCACTGATTGTAAATACATCTTCGCTTAATTTTAATTCATTTAAAAAGAATCGAATTTCTGCAAGATTATACAAACTAAAACCATCATTGGATTGAATCAACTTAGCTTGCAATCCTTTCTTTGTCAAAAGCCCTGCAACCTGAAACGCTTCTTCGTTTGTGTGTGTAAGAACGCAAGTTGTTCCTGCTAATCCGGTAGAAAGTATGTCGTTAATTAACGGCGTGATAAGATTGCCATTCTTGTAATGAACAATTTTAATTTTTCCATTGTCGGTTTGTTTTGCTTCAACCGGAATTTCTTTTAGTCGTCTTGCGATTGTCTTTACAAACTGATTAGTGAAAGAAACCAAATTCCTTTTGCTCCTGTAATTGGTTATAAGTTCATATTTGACTGCTTTTTTCTCTGTAATAAAACTCAACAAGTATTTTGAATCTGCTCCACGCCATTCGTAAATATTCTGGTCATCATCACCAACTGCAATCACCCTCATCTCTTCGTTCTTTTCCATTAGCACTTTTATCAACTCAAATTCATCCCTGTCCATATCTTGTGCTTCATCAATTACCAAAACTGTTTTTGTAATTCTGCTAATCTCAACTTCGTTGTTTCTAATTTTTTCAACTGTTGATTTTATAATTGCATCTGCTTTATCAAGGGTTCCGACTTTGCCTAACAGGTCAAAGCAATAGGAGTGAAAAGTTTTTATGTCAATGAAGTTGGCAGCGTTTCCAATTAGTTCAATCAACCTCTTTTTAAATTCTGTGGCTGCTGCTCTTGAAAATGTTACCATGAGTAATTGCTCATGTTTTACATCTTCCATCAAAAGCAAGGAAGCTAATTTGTGAACTAAAACTTTTGTCTTTCCACTTCCTGGCCCTGCTGCAACCACAATGTATTGGGAATTTTTGTCGTCAATTATTCTTCGTTGAACATCGGATAACGAATCAAAAAGTTGCTTGTATTTTTGAGGGGTGATGTTTCTTTTTATTTCTGACGCTCTGCTGCCTTTAAAATATTTACTTAGGAACGAAGGGAAATTCAATTGAAAATAGTCGTCAACAAAAGTCAATGCTCCAGTGTAATCATCAATCATCTTCTTTGCATACTCACCGACGATATGAATTTGCTGAACCTTGTGGTCGTAATAATCACTTAGCTTCTGATAATCGTGTTCCTTGTATTGAACTCTCGGATTTTGTTCAATCTTGTCAATAGTGAGTCTGTTGTAAACTACAAGAAAGCCGCCTTCAATTTTTATCGCTTCAATTCTTGAAAGATAAAACAAAGTGTCCTCAACATCCTCAATAGTTGCTTTGACTTCAAACAATTGGAGCTGTTTACTAAATGCTTCTTGTAATTCAAGCACAGAAAATTCAACCATCACTTCATCTTTTTCAGGTTCTCCTTCTTCCTTAATGGTGGTGCTCTTTTCATACAAGTAGCCAACAATAAATTCTGATAAGAGGTGTCGCTTCTCTAATCTTTCTTTTAATTCTTCTTTGGGCTGACAACTTATTGCTACAATATGATTTTTGTTATAATCCTTGTTGTACCGCTTAATCCAATTCTTAATTGCCCAAAAGTTTAAAAGGTTTTTTATTTTGTTTGGCGTGACATCTTTGCATCCATTCTCTTCCGCTTGTTCATTGAGTTCTTTGATGTGAAAGGTTTTTTCTTGTTCTTCAAACAACGGGCAAAGGAAATTTTCAATTAGTCTGTAGGATTCAGCAATATCAAGTGAACTTTTTTTACTCACTCCTTTTTTGATAAATGCAGTTAAATCTTTTGCATCAGCTAAAATTTTTTCGTCGCGCAAAAGATTCACTACTGAAATCACATTCCTAATTTCAATTCCTAAGTTGTCGGAGATATAATCAACCCTTGACTCTGCCTCGTCTTGATTTGAATGCTTTCTACTCTTACTTGAAAACAGCGTTTTGATAATTCTTGTTGCTGTAATTTTTTCCTCCTCACTAAATTTTTGAGAATGCATTATTTTGTCTACTGCTTCTTGTGTATTTTTTGAAAGAATACTATTGGCAAAAATTCTCGGCATATTTTGCTTCCGCTTCAAATAGCCCGCTTCTTCCAATGCTGCAATGGCAGTTGTTACTCTCGTTTCAACTTCTTTTAAGTTGTCGTCCCAACCTGCTTGTCTTGCAATTTCTAAAGCAGATTTTTGAACACTTGATTTGAATTTGGTAATGAATTTTATGGCCTTCCAAATTTGCTGTATCTCCTGTCTATTGAGTTTTGTTTGGTTTAGCAAAATGAAATGCTTTCCCAAATCTTCCTCGTTAAATAAAACATAGCAGTCGGCTGTTATATTTTCATCTCGTCCTGCTCTGCCTGCTTCCTGAACATAGTTTTCAAGTGAATCGGAAATCTCATAGTGAATGACCATTCCAACATCTTTCTTGTCAACGCCCATTCCGAAAGCAGAAGTCGCAACCATTATCTGAACATCACCTGCAATGAAAGCATTTTGATTTTCTGTTTTTTCCTGACTTTCCATTTTGCCATGAAATGCGCTGGCATTAAATCCATCTTCACTCAATCGGGTTGCAAGTTCTGTTGCTCTTTTTGTTCTTGAAACATAAATGATAGTCGGGCAATTTTTTTCTTCAATCAAATCTCTAACAGCGTTATACTTATCTTCATCGTCTCCCTTTTCAAAAACTTTGTAATGCAGATTTGTTCTTGACGCTTTGGAAGGAAAAATTTCCAACTTGATTCCTAACTTTTCCTTGAAGTACGCACAAATATCTTCAATCACTTTTTGTTTCGCTGTTGCTGTAAAACACGAAACCGGAATTTGTTCCTCAAGATTTTTATTTTCTTGAAGCGATTTAATAAAATCACCAATGTATAAATAATCAACTCTAAAATCTTGTCCCCACGATGAAAAGCAGTGCGCTTCATCAATTACAAAGCGAACAACTTTCCTACCTAATAATAATTTTTCTGTTGTCTTTGAACGCAAAGATTCGGGCGAGATATAAAGAATGGATGCCAATCCATCCTGAACTCTTTGAATTGATTTTGCTCTTTCAATCGGGTCAAGCAAACCATTTATGGTAACGGCATCTGTGATTCCAATTCTTTCAAGATTGTCAACCTGGTCTTTCATCAAAGATTGTAATGGGGAAATTACAACGGTCAAACCTTTGGCGTTTTCTCCACTCATTAAAGCTGGAACCTGGAATGTGATTGATTTGCCTCCGCCTGTTGGAAACACTGCCAAAATTGATTTGCTGTCAACCGCTGCCTGAACGGCGTTCGCTTGCAATGGTTCACCTGCAAAACTTCTATATTTGTCAAAGCCGAAATAATTTTTCAATCCCCTGTGTATGTCTAATGCCTGATTGCAATACACGCACCCCATCAAGCAAGGATTGTTTCTTAGCAGAAACATGATTCGTTCAACTTTAGGATAGTTTTTTAAAACCCACGGCGGTGTTATTGAATAACGGTTGTTGCAATTTATGAGTGCTAAGCAATAAGCTAATTCAATTGGGTGTTCAGAAATTATTTTAGTCAAGTTTGCATTTTCGCAAATTAGAGATTGAAATTTTTCTCTGATTACTTTTTTAAGATCCGATTCGCTGCTCTTGTATGCGATGAAACGAAAAAAGGAGTGGAATTCTTTTTTATCGTTTAATAGCAAATAGAAAATTTGTTTTAATTTTTCTTCCGCTTGATTGAAAATAGAAACTTCGTCAAAGAAAAGGTCTTTGGCTTTTATCGCATCGTTAAGCGGATTGTTGGTGTCCGTTGTTTGCAGTTTATCGTCTTTGAGCAAAGCATGATAGGGCTTTGTCGGAAACAAAAGAGGAGAGAGAAATAAAGTGTCAATGATGTTTCCTGAATCTATTTTGGCGTCGGTTACCGCTTTCTGAATATAAAGTAAATCGTGATTTAAAATATTGTGTCCGCAAATAAACGCTGTGCCGGTTAAGAATTTTATAAAGTCAGCAACGGAATTTGAATGAAAAGAATTGCCGTTATCCTTGACACTTCCAATGTCAAGAACCTTTCCGCTCTTTAGCTCAATCTCGGTGTCAATAAAAGCAATGGAGTTCATCTTTTATTTGCTGAATGAATGTTTTTCATTTATTTTTTTTAATCGAGATGTAATTGCCCCCCGGTTCCGTCCAAAAATCAAAGCAAGCTCTCCGATTGATTTTCCTTCTTTTTCAAGGCGAGACAATTCTTCATCATCTTCGGCTGTCCAGGGTCTATAAGCATTCTCATGGCTTTCTCTTTTCTCAGCGACCGAATACGTTTTTTCATCTTCGGCTGACTTTCTCTTTCCTCTTGCATTGTATTTTGGTTTGTATTTTTCGACCAATCTCTCTTCGAGTTCCTTTCTTCCTATTGACAATCTCTTCTTTATTGCTCAGGCAAAGGACATTAAGGTCGCAAAATACTCAAGTTGGGTGGAAGAAGCAAGGAGAATAGCCAAATTTGTTGGGGTGCCCTCCTGCAAGTGCCGGCACAATTATTGCCGATTGTCGTCAACTTAGCGGAAATTGAGGCGCCATCTCGCCGCCCTAAAGCGGCAGGTGTTGTCTCAATTTTCGCGACTCGGGAACCGGTTTTTTTAGGTGTCACCACAAGCTGTCCAAAACATAGATGTAAAAAAATACACCCGTCTTACTCGTCAAAACGCCAAATGCGGTGACGGAAACAGAAACTCCCCCGCTGTAATCGTCTACCCTAACCCGGCATCTGACTATGTTGTGTTCCAGCTTTCCGGTAATCGGGGCGAATCATACGAATTACTGATTTTTAATACATTAGGACATATTTGTAAAAACCACCGCTTTTTGGGGGGCCGTTTCCGGTTAGACCGAAACGGGCTTCCCGACGGGCTTTACCACTTTAAAATCCGATCCCTGAAAAATGAATTGGTCGCAAAAGGAAAGTTGATATTCGAATAGGTCTATGGGTTTGTCTATCTTTCGGAGGTGTTCCTGATCGTTCAAACAACCGAAACATGGTCAACCTTCAATGCTTTGCAAAGTCCGGATTTTTCGCCCTCTTATTCCTGCCTTTTTTCGGGTGGGGACAGCAGGACAGCCTGCCCCCACCCGAATCGGCGCCCGTAGAGCAGATGATTGAAGACGCTTTACAAAACGAGGGCGGCGACGGCGATTTCGATTTCAATACCCTTTTTGAAAACTTAGAGGCTTACGCCAAACGCCCGCTCAACCTCAACAAAGCGGATGAAACGGCTTTGCGCGAATTGCAATTGCTGAACGACGTGCAAATCATGAACCTGCTCCAATACCGCGCTGTCGCAGGAGATCTGGTGGCCATTCAGGAATTACAGGCCGTGCCGGGTTTTGACCTGAGCACCATTCGGAAAATTCTGCCTTACGTGAGCATTGTTGGCGGCGGCAATGAAACGTATACCCTGCGGCGCTTTTTCCGCGAAGGCGACAATGAACTTTTTATGAGCTGGTCGCGGGTGCTGGAACAGCAGGAAGGCTACGACCCCGCGCGAACCAATGGCTATCTAGGCGACCCAAACCGGTTTTACCTGCGCTACCGGCACACCCTGGGCAACCGCATGAGCATGGGCTTTACGGCGGAAAAAGACCGGGGCGAGGAGTTTTTTAAAGGCAGCAATCCAAACGGGTTTGATTATTACTCGGCTCATTTTTTCATAAGCAACCCCGAAGCCGGGAAAGGTAAAATCCTCAAAGCGCTGGCCATCGGCGACTACGCCGTGAGTTTCGGGCATGGGCTGGTGTTGTTTTCGGGCTTCGGTGCCGGCAAAAGCGCTTTGGTGACGACCCTCAAGCGCAGTGCCCGCACCCTGCGGCCTTACACTTCCGTGAATGAGGCCAATTTTATGCGTGGCGCAGCGGCTACTTTGGCTTTTTCCAATCGCTGGGAATTCACCGCTTTTGCTTCCCTGCGCAAACGCGACGGCAACCTGATTGTACAATCCGACACGGCGGACATAGACGCTGAATTCCGGGAGCTGACTTCCTTCGACATTGACGGGCTGCACCGCACGACTGCTGAAATCGCGGACGAAAACGTAACGGAACAATTCACCCTTGGCGGCAGCCTGAAATACAAACTTTCAAACGGCCATATTGCAGTCAATGCCTTGTATGACCAGTTTGATACCCCGCTTAATCGCACACAGCAGCCTTATAACCGCTTCTATTTCAATGGCGACCGCCTGCTCAATACCAGTGTAGACTATTCGTGGGTGTGGCGCAACTTCAACTTTTTTGGAGAAACGGCAACCAGTCCCAATGGCGCTGTTGCAACTTTGAACGGCTTGTTGATTGGATTGGACCGAAAAGTAGACATGGCCGTATTGTTTCGCCACTACCCGCGCGATTACCAGGCGCTCAACGCCGATCCTTTTGGCGAAACCACCGGCGGGCGCAATGAAACCGGGCTATACACTGGCATCGTCGTTCGCCCTGCGGCAAACTGGATTGTGAGCGGGTATTTCGACATCTGGCAACACCCCTGGTTGCGCTTCGATGCAGACGCCCCTTCAAAAGGGCACGAATACCGAATCCGGTTGACGCATTTTCGCAAACGCCGGTTTGAGGCTTTCGCCGAATTCAGGAATGAAGTGAAGGAAATCAATGTGCCGGAGTTTGAAACCAAAGTGAACCGCTTAGCGGAACGGAGCCAGTACCAGCTTCGGCTGCAATTCAATTATCAGGTTTCCAAGGCATTGGAATGGCGCAGCCGCGTGGATGCCGGCTTTGTAGAAAACGAAGTGTACGACCTTCAGCAGGGTTTTGCCATCTATCAGGATTTGATTTATCAGCCTATTGCTTCGCCGGTTTCGTTTTCCACCCGGTTCGCCCTGTTTGACACCGATGGGTATGCGGTACGTTTTTATGCGTATGAAAACAACCTGCTCTATACCTTTTCCATTCCGCCTTATTACAACCAGGGCATGCGTTTCTATGTCAACTGCCGTTACCGGCTCACCCGCGCACTTACCGTAGAAGCGCGTTATGAACAAACCTACTGGAACGACCAGGAAACAGTGGGCAGTAGTCTGGAAGCAACCAACCGGCCTACACGATCCTTGGTGAGTGTGCAGGCGCGGTATAAGTTTTGAATTTGCAAGCTTGCAAGTTTGCAAATTTGCAAGTTCCCTACTTCCGGCTTCCCCGGCCTCCGATCGGGAAACGAGCGCCAACCCCGATTTGCAACAAGCCTAAGTTGCCGCTGCCTTCGGTGGCGCTAACGTTGTGATAGCCAATATCGAGTCCGAATTTACTGCGCTCGCCGAACATAATGCCAGCGTTGGCACCAACGTAAGAAAGTCCGTATTTGGCACCTACAAATGTTGAAAACTGATAGGTATAACGTGGGGTCAGATAAATGGCAAGTCGTTCGGAGGGGTGTACTGAAAGATAAACAGGAACTTGTACATTCCACAAACCAAGAAAAAGACCGAACGTAGCAATTTCAGCGCCGAGGGCCATTGCGAATGGCGATTCCTGATCCCCGACAAGCTGGTATTTACCGCTCACACCCAGGTTAAGGTTGGAATTGAGTCTTACGCCAATATCCAATTTATCCGTCACCCCGTAACGGCCTGAAACCTCAATGAAAGGAAAACCATCAATAGGGATGTTCACGTTCGAAGAATCCTCGGCCTCGTCTTTCAATTTGTCAAGGTCGGGGCTTCGTGAATAGTTCAGCGAAACGCTGACCTCGCCATTTTCCTGACCCACAGCCCGGCCATCCTGAAACCCAGTCAAGGAAGCGCAGCCTGTAAATGCAGCCATTCCAGACAGCAGGAGCGCAATAAACAGCAATTGATTTTTCATAAAACAGTCGTTGTTAATTAGGTAAAGAAATCCCTATCCGTTCGCTGAAAAGCAAACAGAAGGCTAAAAAAGATTGGTGTTCCATTAGATTCTGGCCCGATTGGCGGCAACCCATATTTTATTGACCCATTCCCGGTCGGTTTGTCGCGAACAGTTGACACATAGGTTATTGATGGGATGTTCACTCCAGGTATAGATCAGTTCTTCATCTGTGTAGTGGAAGCCCGTGAGTTGTTCGGTAAAAATTGTACCATAAAGCGTTGGTTGCCAGTACCGGACGCGATTGGTTCGTTCAAAGTCTATGGCCCACGCGACCCGATCTCCAAAATCGGGCAGCCGGTCTAAATAATGGCGGCTGTAAATGGTGTGGATAAACATCCAGAGCGAAGTTTCAAAATTGGGAAAGATGACAAAATCTGTGGGTTCCGGATCATTTTTCATAAAAACGCCGCAGAAGAAAAACGACTGACATACCCATTCTTTGTTCATCCTGCGAATGCCAAAATAATTATTGGTCCGATTGCAAAGAAAGGATGCGCCCCAGAAGGTTTCTCTCGCCGCTTTGGCCATCAGGGCTTTCCAATCCGCCAAATATTTGCGTCCGTAAAACTGGCAAGCCCCGCTTACATCGTAATAAAAAGCATCCTGCAGCCGGATCAACCAGGCTTCGGAAATGGCATCCCTTCGGGGGTCATTCAGAAACCAGCGCTTCGTTTCCGGAATATAGGAAACCATGTCGGGCGCTCGTCTCGAAATTTGCCACAACACCATTTGGACACTGTCACCGGGCATCACCCGCTTCCCAGCTATGCAACCAGAGGCAGCAACATCAGCAGGGTTAAACAAAAAAGCAAGACTAAAAAGGATCGAAATGTTGATAATCGGGCGAAATGGCGCCATAGGTTCAAAGTTTAGTAAACATCCCGGCAGCTACGCGGTATACGCTCCCGGTTTGTTTCGATAAAATGAGATATGATGGTTGGACGTAAATCCGGATTGCATCATTTTTTTTTAACAAGCCCTTAACTTGTAGTAGACAGGCGCAAAAGGTGGAGACAAACATAAAGATTTTTTAAAAAACGGTTCACAATAAGGATAAAAACCTGATTGTCCAACCAGAATTTATTACTTCAAAGTGCGGTAGAACAGTTGTATTAAACCTAAAAAAAATAGCTAATTTGCCCCGATAATTTTCCTTGTCTTTATCCAAAACCCAACACATGGCTGTCCTCACCGCAGAAGCAATTGTATTTGCCATCAATTCGGCGATCAAATTAGGCAGAAACGTCCAGCGCGCATACGCTAAAAACTTGAAATCAAGAGAGTTGATCCTGCCTTTGCCTGCCTTCGACGGCATTCCCACGGCGATGAAAGCAGAGGAGTTTTTCTCAATAGACGACGACAATACGGGCGGCTTTCAGTTCGTACGACGCATTGAGCGATTGGGCAGACTGCACGAAACCCAGTTGACTGCCGGTCTGGATGAGCATGGCGCGCTGGAATACGTAAGCTATTACGAGCTTTTCTGGGTACTACTTAAAGAAGATCAGGCCAAAACGGATGATACCCGCATCCATACAGAAGACATGGTTGCCCTCCTGCGCATCCGGCAATGGGAAACCGGCAAAGAACCGCCAACTTCGCCCCTGCAATTGGTGGCCGGCACCTTAGTTGAAATCGGAATTGACTATTTTAACCAGGTTCCCGGGGCGTTAAACACCGGTTCGTCGCATGGCCGCATTATTAGAAGTTTCCTTTCTGCCATAGACGACGTAACCTTCAGCAACGCTGCGGAATTCAAAACCTCGGCAGAGCGAATTGTCCCCAAGCTTTTCATTTCGGCAGCCGAAGCGATTGGCGAACTCAGCTCCGAGATCAGCGCAGACCCCAAAGTTCAGGCCTTCATCAAGGCTACCAGCAAAGGCATTGCCCAGGATATTTTCAAGCGTTCGAGGGAAGGCGGCGATGAAGAGGAGGCGATCCAGTGGGGGCAAATGCTATTGCGCAGCATGGTCAAAAATGCTGGACATTATGTGTTCCACTCCTCCGATGAATTGCTTGGCGCAAATGAGGGCCAGGCTCTGCTCATCCAATCCACCGGCATGGCATTCCTGGAAGCTATACTTGATGCACCCAAAGATGAGTTTAACATCAAGGGTGCGTTCAGCACAGACACGTTGGATAAAGTGGTGCGCGCTGCACTGGGCGCCGTTGCTGAATGCCCCGAATTGATTGAAAAAAGGCACAAGGGGGTCAAAGCCATCATCAGCGGAGTAGCCCGTACTTTAGCAGCACACCCGGTGCTCAAAAACCGTCCGGATCTCCTGCCCGAATTAGTGCGGCTTATCCTGGAACATACTGCCCAAAATTTCGATTTACTCTGGGGGTCGGTTGCCCCCGATGGCGAACACCTGCTTTTTATGGGCCTCCAGCAAATTTTAATCGAAATATCCCGCCCGCCGATACAGGGAAAATGGAGACCACAATTGACCAAAGCGCAACTGCTGGACATTACGGCCAACCTCCTCGACGATGTCGTGAAAAACCCGGCCTGGGTGACAGACAAGGTGCAGGACAAACCCATGCTTCAGGAAGTGCTGTGCGCAGTTTTCGACGCTTTGGAAAACATTCCAAAAGAACAGCGCCTCAACGTCCAAGTCATCAACCTGCTCATTCGCCTGAGCATTCGCACGGCGGTCACCAGCCGCGCGGTGCTGGAGCGCATCCAATGGGCCGACGATGCTGAGGAAAAAACCATCCTCAACAAAGCGTTAGACATGGTTTTTCACTACGTGGACGACCTCGACAACACGAAAGGCGCAGACCGGGTGCCGCTGCTCATGGACTTGCTGGAATACATTCTCGAAGTCATCATTAGCAAACACCCAAATTCGAAAGGTCTTATTTTGGCTGATCTGGTACTTTTCAAAACACCGGGCATAGATTACGCCGGCGGCTTTAAGCGCGAATTGGCCGACCAAATCCTCAACTCGGCGCTGAAAGTATTGAACGAAAGGCCGGATTTAGTCACCAACCATATTGCCCTGCAAGCCATCCTCTCCGGAGTGGCCGGCGCACTGGAAGCTTCGAGTTTCCGGCAGGCAGGCATCTTGCCCGAATTGCTGCGCTTAGCCTTGGAACACACCGCCAGGAATGCGGCCTTGGTTATCCCTGCTGAGCATGGCCAGCCACAATATTTGCTCACGCTGGCGCTGAAAGAGATCCTGGAAGCGGTTTCTGACAAACCAGACTCGGGGCGCTGGCAGCCACGCCTGACCGGGGCGCAAGTGCTTCAATTGGTACACAACCTCTTCGACGAGGTGGTGCAATACCCTGATTGGGTCATCGCCACCGCTGGCGAACAATCTCTGCTGGGCGCTGCGCTGGATGCCGTTTTTGATGCTTTCCGCCACCTGCCCAAAGACCAGCGCCTGACTCCCGAAGCACTCCAAGCGGTGCTAAAAATGTCTTTGCGCGCCGTTACCCGCAGCAAAACATTGCTTGACCGCATCCACTGGGGTCGCGATGAAGAAGAGATCGTCCTGCTTAACAAGGCATTAGATCTCATTTTTGCTTACGTTTTCCCGGAAGGCTGCGAGGCTTCCATTGACAAAACGGCGCAATTGCTCGAATTGACAGAATATGCGCTGGATATGGTTGTGGCGCAGTACCCCGACAAGCGCAGCCTGCTGTTGCTCAACCTGATTTTTTTCAAAGACCCCGAATTCGATATCGCTGGCGGTTTTCGGCGCGAGCAAGCCGAACGGCTCACTTACGCGGCTCTGCGCGTTTTTTCCGAACACCCGGAATTGGTCAATCGCGACGCCGTATTCCAAAAAATATTGGGCGATACCGCCTCGGCGCTCAAAGCTTCCAAACTTCCGATGCCGGAATTGCTGCCGGAACTTTTCCGCTTGGCATTGGAAAACACAGCAGGGCAGGTAGATCGCATCATGAACCTGAAACCCGACGGGCCTAAAAACCTCATCTCAACCGCCATTGAACAAACCCTGCGCGCCATTGCAGCCAAACCCAAACGCGGCAAGTGGAAACCCGCACTCAGCCCGGAACAAGTGTTGGGTATCGTCAGCACAGTCATCGGCGAAACCCTGCAAAATCCGCAATGGGTGCGCAACGACAAGCTCCTCCTCATCGTTATGGAAGCCGTTTTCCGCGCCTTAGAGTGCATTCCGGATGGCCGGGATATTCCTTACGAAACGGTGAAATTCCTGATCGAAAAAGCGTTGGAAACCGTTGCTATCCGCCAGCAGATGATTGTTATAGAAATTCCGACGGCTGCCGGCGATGAAAAAAAATTGGCGCTGACTTATTCGCTGGAATGCGTATTTATTGAACTATATGACGAAAACAACCAAAGTGCCGGAACCTGGACGCTGACCCAGGCATCAGTCATTCAGGCAATTATAGAATTTTTCCTTTTGGGCATAGCGGAAGGTCCGGTAGACAAACCTACGATTGATGCTTCGGTTGAAAAAATCAAAAAAGCAGTCAGCGACATTAATAATAACCTGCACTTTACGCTGGATGGATTGCTGGAGGGGTTGGAACGGAAGGTTTGAGGATGGATAAAGGTTAAAGGTTAAAGTTGGGGGCAATGAGCACTGTCAAATGCTCAAATTCGCTATATTTGTATTCGTTTTATATTGAACAGTCATCCCAATCCCTTGAACATGAACAGCTATACTGCGATCAGTAGGACTCTCCCGCATTTTAACACCCTGATAACGAGGCCAATACCACTGATTCATCTGTGCTTACCCAAAACCTGTACTGGATTTTACTGAAAGCCTGCCGGCTTTTTTTCCGTAAGGTCTCTCTGACCACTGCCTTACCCTTTTGCTGTTTTCTTTTGGCGACGGTGTTCCCGTTTGCTAAAATTTTTCTCAAAACCGATTTTACTCCACATCCCATGCAAAAGCTAGCTCATAAAGGCTTTTTGGCCTTTCCAAAACCGGTTTATCTTCCCGTTGTTGCCTTCGCGCTCTGGTTCAGCTTATGGCCCGATCTATTTTCAAACCGCTTCTTATTGTTCGCGGAAGCAGAACCCATATCCAGTCCTCTGGAAGCCGTACAATTTGCCTTACCGGGCAATTTCATGGTGCCATTTACAAACCTGAACAACATCCCGGAAGGCGGAACAGACTTAAACGCCGATGGGGTTATTGATATCATCCCGGCCTGTTCCTGTCTCAACCAGCCTATTATTGCCAATGGAAGCAACCCAAACAGCGGTTACTTCAACGACCAATTGATCATCGCCACCGGGGTTTCGGGCCAGCAATGGCGGGTGGTGGATTCAGATAAGGTATTTTTGCGGGCTTCACTCTTATCTGTGCCGCAGGGTACGAATATCCCCGAAATTGGCAACACCGGGGTCTATGTGTTGCAGACGGCCGTGCGCGATGCCAACGCGTCGTACGCCCTGGTGGAATCCCCTAATTTACCGGGACTGGTATTTGGTCCGGTTACGAATACTTGCTATTATCCTGACCCACTCATTGAAAATCTCGGTACGTTCTATTGCGACAATGCACCGAATGTACTCCTACAGGGCAGCGCCACCTCCGATTTCGACGGCAACGTGGTTAATCTGGATCCGGCCAGTGAATTCTGGAGCATTACCCGCGTGCAAAACAACCAGACGTTTTTCACACAAACGTTTTCTCCTTCCACACTCGGGCAGGGGACGTACAAGGTGCGCTATACGTTCGATGTTGGCGTGCCTGCCCACGGAGCTTATCACCAAACTGGCTGCGCAACCACCGTTGAAAAGCAGGTCATCGTGCGGAGTACCGCTTCGTTAGCCTGCAACAGCACCATCAATGTAACCCTCAACCCGGCCACTTGCATCATTCCGGTTACACCCGCGATGCTGTTGGCCGGCACTCCGATTACCTACGATTTCTACACCGTCGGAGTCTACAATGATGCAGGGCAAAACCTCGGCGATACAATTACAGCCGATTATGCAGGTCAGACCTTACTTGGTGTGATTCAGGACGATTGCAGCGAATTGTTTTGCATTACCAACATCAATGTCAAAGATTTTACCCTGCCGACGCTCACGACGCCACCAAATATGACCATCTCCTGCACGGCGTCCTGGCAACCGGAAGCAACGGGTTTCGCAATTGCCACCGATTGCACGCCCGTAGTATTAACCTACACAGATCAGTGGACTGAAACGCAATGCGGCAACCCCAAAGTTCGGATTTTTCGCACCTGGCGCGCGGTAGATGCCGTGGGCAACGTGCGCACCAGAATCCAGACCATTTCCATTGCACGGGGCACGCAGGCGGAACTTCGATTCCCCCAGGATCTAACCTTTACCTGCGAAGCATACCAGGCCAACCCCGGTATTGTTAATGGAACCGCCGGCCAGGCCGGCATTCCAACTTTAGTGAACAACCCGCTTTGCGGAATGGCCTATTCCTTTATGGATCAACGCATTAACCTTTGCGGCAATACGGATGTCAGTTTCACCATCCGGCGCACCTGGTTTGTCATTGATGCCTGCACGAATGCCATTTACAGCACCGACGGGCTGGGCGCCGACAATATCCAGTTCATTGTGGTGCGCGATGTGACCCCGCCCACTATTGAAGCGCCCCCCATCGTCATCAGCGCTACCGTCTCTCCACAGATCAACGGTTTGGGGTATTGCACCGGCGCAGGTTTGATTCCGGCGCCGATTGTGGACGACCCCTGCAATGCCTTTACCATCAGGATTTTCACCCCATTGGGCGAAGCTACTTACGTCAATGGCGTCAATGGCAACGACGGAGGAATTCTCCCTTTTCCGGGTCTGCCATTAGGCGTACACAACATCATATACCAAGCCACAGACGCCTGCGGCAATACGAATGAAATGACGGGAACGCTGGAAATCGCAGACGATCAAACCCCTTTTATGCTTTGCGACAACGCAGTATCTTTTTCACTGACGTCAACTGGTTTTGCGCGCCTTTATCCGTCAAATATAGACGAGGGCAGCTTCGACGACTGTTGCGTCGGCGAATTCAAATTGAAATTTGTGGACGAACCCGACAGCCTTTTCCGCGACAGCATTGACTTTTTTTGTACCAATGCTACCGTTGAAGTGGTATTGCGCCTGTACGATTGTTATGGCAATTTTAATGAATGCAATTCATTGGTGACCGTTGAAGATCGCGTACCGCCGCAAGTGGTTCAGCCTGCCCCCAACCGCACCATTTCCTGCACCAGCGACTTTTCACCCTACCTCACTGCCGCCTTTGACGCACCCCAGTTTGCGGATAATTGTAGTTTTGATGTTCAATTTTCAGTGGTGCAAAACCTTGGCCCCTGCAATGTGGGAACCATCACCCGTACTTGGATCGCAAGAGACAATCCGGGCAACGCTCCTGCCGTTGCCACCCAGGTCATCACCCTGAGCAGTGAGCACGACTACCGTTTTATGACACCGGGAGATATGACCGTTTCTTGCTTAGACCTTAATTTTTCAGCATTTACGATCACCACTGAAGGCTGCGACAGCATTACTGTTGCGGTATCGGAAACCATAGAGCAAAACACCGGTGGCCCGGAATGTTACCGCATCATCCGAACCCATACCCTCATTAACTGGTGCGAATACGACGGCGTTTCCCCCGCGTTTGAAATCCCGCGCGGGCCATTCTTCTTTCCTGCCGGAACACCTTACGAACTGTACTCCGACGGGGAGATGTTTTACCGGGTGACATCGGGCGGCGCAGCCGTGGAAATTGGCGCTTCAACGGGTCATTACAGGTATCAGCAAATTATCCGCGTCGCAGACGATCAGGCACCGCAAATCCATGTTCCTGTTTCCTCCCAATCCGTGTGCGCAACAGCAATCGGAAGTTGCACCGGCGCGGTAAATTTTGATTTTTCCATCAATGACGACTGTCCGGGCAGCTTGACCGTTTTCCACAGCTTGAGGCTCAACAACCAGCCTCCGCAAAGCGACATGCTTGGCGTGCTCAGCGCACTTGGGGATTCATTTTACCGCATCAGCGGACAATATCCGGAAGGGGAACATGCTTTTTTGGTCAATGTTTCCGACGCCTGTGGAAACATCACCTTACACACCCTCAATTTTGAAGTGCAGGATTGTACGCCGCCAACATTGGCTTGCGCCGGCAATTTGGTATTTGAATTGGATGCCGAAACCGAACTCACCCTGGTGCCGGGCGATTTATTGGCGGTGCTTTCCGACAACTGTTCCGAAGCGGCACTTTCTTTTTCGCCGGACGGCAATTTGAACAGCGTTGCCTATAATTGCGACTCGATCGGCTTACAGCAGTTGACCCTTTGGGCGCGCGACGATGCCGGGAATTTAAGTTCCTGCACCGTAGAATTTGTCATTGATGACCCCAACAATGCCTGCGTTCCAACCTGGCGCATTCACGGCAACCTCCGCACCGAAGCGGGTGCAGGCATCGGCCAGGCGCAGGTTTTACTGAACGGGCCTTACAACGATTCCCTGATCACCCAAAGCGACGGGGTTTATGCGTTCACCGAGGTGCCGCCTGGTATGGGGTATAAAGTAGATCCCGGAAAAAACATTGCCCACCCCAACGGCATTTCCACCGTAGACGTCATCCTCATCAGCCGGCACATTACGGTCACGCAATTGCTCAATTCACCCTATAAGGTAATTGCTGCTGACGCCAACCGTTCGGGCAATGTCTCCACCCTCGATATTATCCTCTTGCGCCGGATCATCCTCAGCATAGACACTGCATTCAGCAACAATACCTCCTGGCGGTTTGTGCCGGAGGATTTCGCCTTCGCCGACCCAAACAACCCTTTTGGACAAAATTTCCCGGAAAGTGTGCTGATCCAGGAGCTGAGCAGCGATACCACCATCAATTTTGTCGGGATCAAAATCGGCGATGTGAACAACAACGCCAACCCGGCAGGACTTCAAAACATCGAACCACGCAGCAGCGAAAGCCTGCGTTTCAGTGCTGCCAATACCCCGCTGGCGCCGGGCGAAGCTTACACCCTGCAACTTGAAGGGAGCCGATCTGATGCGTTGGGATTTCAGTGCCTGTTGCAATTTGACCCGGATCTGCTCGAATTCCTGGAAATCGCGCCAACCGCTTCGATGAACGACGCCAATTTCGGTACTTCGGAAGCTGAACAAGGGCGCATCCGCGTGAGTTGGAACCCGTTGAGTCCGGGAACGGCACCGACAGCCGCGTTGCAGTTTCGCGCCAAAGCGCCAACCGACTGGCAGTCGGCGCTCCGCATTTTACCAGAGGGCCTCAACCCCGAAAGTTATTTTCTCAACGGGCAGGGCGAAGTGGCGGTTGGATCGGTTGTGCTGGATTTTGAGCAGGTGCCGACCGGTTTGTCGTCCCTGACGTTGCTGGGTTGTATGCCTAATCCGTTCAATGCAGCCGGGGACATCCAGTTCCGCACGGGTAGCGAAACCGGGGTTTCCCTGAATGTTTACGACGTTGCCGGTCGGTTGGTTTCGCAACAGGCCCACGTTTTCCCGGAAGGGCTTCATCACTTCCGCATCGAAAACAAAGATCTTCCTGGCGCAGGGCTTTATTTTTATGAAATCAGCAACGGGGAAATTCAGGCGACGGGAAGGTTCGTGCTGCGGTAAAAAAAGCGAGCAGCGCCGGGATTATTTTGTGCTTTAGGTGTGCCATCCCTGATCGCGCGATGGCTCCGTCTCGCATGTAATATTTGCCGGTCTCTGGCTGGCATGCCTCCCACTGAAGCCGCCGAAAATCAGGTTCCCGGCGGAACCAGGGTTTGTTCCATTCAGCGCACCTAAACAAGCTACACAAATTAACCTAACTTTGCGGCTTTAGAAACACTGCAATAATACATATCCATGAAAATACTCATCATTGGTGGCGGCAACATGGGGCTGACGTACGCACAAAGCTTTCTCCGCTCGCACATTACCGTGAAGGAAGACATGATGATCTTAGAAAAATCGCCGGAAAAGGCGGATGAACTCAGTAAAAAAGACATCGGCACGGTGTATGGCGAGCCGGAAAACTGTATCCGGGCCGCCGATTTGGTCATCCTGGCCGTTAAGCCGCAGGATTCAGAAGCTTTGTTCCAGGGTCTGCGCCCGCTGATTGACCCGCAGCAGGTGTTCCTGTCCATCATGGCCGGGGTGCGCATCGAAACGATTGGAGAACAATTGGGGGCGCGAAAAATCATCCGCGCCATGCCCAACCTGCCCGCCCAGATCGGCATGGGCATGACGGCTTTTACGTCTTCCGACGAGGTCACGCGCATCGAGTTGGTTATGGTTCAAAACCTGCTGAATACGACCGGAAAAACGGTTTATGTGGCGCAGGAATCGGCTATTGACGCAGCAACGGCTGTGTCGGGAAGCGGCCCTGCATACGTCTGGTTTTTTATGGAAGCCATGATGAGCGCGGCCCGCGACATGGGTTTCAACCAGTCGGAGTCAGAACTATTGGTAAGCCAAACCTTCCGCGGTGCCATCGAGTTGTACGATAAATCGGATTTTTCCTGCGGGGAGTGGATTGAAAAGGTGTGTTCCCGGGGCGGTACCACCGAGGCAGCGCTCCGGTCTTATGCGGAAAAGGATCTGCGACAAGCGATCATCGAAGGCGCCAATGCCGCTTTGAGCCGCGCGGTTGAACTTGGAAAAAAAGTATGATGCCGCACACACCTTCTTACAAGTCAAAGGGCTTTATCCCATGTGCGGAATATGCATAGGGAAACAAGCACAGCAATCCCTGTAGTCCGTGTTCCTATTGATGTTTTTTTGGAACGCGGACGATACGAAGGACACGGACAACACGGAAAAGAGTTGTGTTACACGATGTTCCAGACAGCTATGGGCTTAATCCATTTGCAGTGTTGCAAGCGATTGTTAACTTTGATGTGAAAATAGCTTCCCTATATTAAACGCATGGTGATCTAATGGATAAAATACAACTGATTGCGGAAATCAAGCGCTTGGTCGGCAAAGCCGATATAGAACATGCCTTGCAGCGCTTAGTAGAAGAATTGGAGAAGGCAGGCAGCAGCTTAGCCAATGATGCCATTCAGGCGCAATCCTTGTTTCAGAAAACACAAAAGGATGAAAAACAGGGCTTGGTTAGTTTTGATAATGCCAGGCTGAACTATAACCAAGTCACCGATCAAATCCTGGATTTGCTGGAAGCGCTGAAAAAAGAAGGCGGCAGCGACATTCAGGGGAAACCTGCGAAGCGCCTGCTTCCGTGGATTGTGGGCGGGGCACTGGCGCTGGCGGCGGTAGTTGCGGCGTTGGTTTTTAGCAATAAACAAGCGGATCCACCTCCTGTTGCCGACAGTTTTTGCCCGGTTTTCGAGGATACGACTGCATTCAAAATTCTGGTGTTGCCTTTCATACCTTTGAAGCAGGGTGAAGTACCATCAGATGATATTCACTGGCAAATAAAAGGAAAATTGGCTGAGTTGAATGATCAGGCCGGGATCAATGCCGGGATTGAGTTTTACAATATTGATGTCATCAAAGACAAAGTGCGCTATCCGATTACGACAAAGGAGGCAGAACGCATTGCCCGCAATTGCAATGCCCAGCTCATCATTTGGGGCACTACCGAAAATGAAGCATCGGGAAAAAATATCGTGCTTACCAAGTACAAATTCCTGAACATAGACTTAAAGAAGCTTTTGATCACCAGCGGTACGGAGGTGGATACGATTACCTCCCTCTCCAGTATCTTCACCGAAGGCTTGCTCACTGAAGGTATATTTTCCAATATGCAACTGCTTTTTGGCGTCATTGCCAATGAAATGGGAAAACCGGAGGAGGCAATTGCACAATTGGAAAACATTCAACCAGGCGATTCGGCAGCTAATGTGCTTGTTAACATGGTACTTTCCGACAGTCACCTCGCGACCAACCACCCCGAAAAAGCCCTGGAATCGGTCAACAAAGTACTGGAAACGCATCCGGCCTACCCGTTAGCGCTCAACAACCGGGCTATACTCAACTTTGAGATGGGCAATACGACAGAGGCTCTGAACGATATTAACGCCATCATTGAGCTAAAACCGGACACGAATAAACTGGCTGAAGCGTTTGTGACGCGCAGTACTATTTACCTGAAAATTCAGGCATTAGATAAAGCGGAACAAGACCTTGAAAAAGCCAGTGAACTAAAGCCCGAAGCTGACAAGAATATTCAGCAACTGAGTAAAGCAATCTCCGATGAAAGAAAAGTGCAAATCAGGATAAAACGGGAAGCGGAGCTTATGATTCAGTCCAACCCGAATGATATGAAGGCGTTGGAAGATAAAGCGAGCGCAGACAAAGCGCTGGGCAATGAAAAAGAGGCGCTTTATGCTGCAAAAGCGGCAGTTGCCAATAATTCAAAAGACCCGCGAGTTTTTTCAATTGTCCTGGAAGATGCTGTGAAAACCAACGATACCAATGCCTTCAAAAAGACAAACAAAAAGGCAGACCAAGCAGGGATTTCCAGAAAAGAACTGATTCAAAATGCCCCGCTTTTAGACCAGCGATTCAGAACGACCATCCGGCAGTAACAACTTTGCGTTCCGCTTTGCTTTGCCCCTGATTCGGTTGAATCATACATGCATACTGCATACTGCGTATTTCAGCCGAATCGGAGTTCGGCGGTACTTGCTCCGCCGCCGAATCTGTTGAATCATACATGCATACTGCGTATTTCAGCCGAATCGGAGTTCGGCGGTACTTGCTTTGCTGCCGAATCGGAGTTCGGAGGTACTTGCTTTGCCGCCGAATCTGTTGAATCATACATGCATACTGCGTATTTCAGCCGAATCGAAGTTCGGCGGTACTTGCTTTGCTGCCGAATCGGAGTTCGGAGGTACTTGCTTTGCCGCCGAATCTGTTGAATCATACATGCATACTGCGTATTTCAGCCGAATCGGAGTTCGGCGGTACTTGCTTTGCCGCCGAATCGGAGTTCGGCGGTACTTGCTTTGCTGCCGAATCTGTTGAATCATACATGCATACTGCGTATTTCAGCCGAATCGGAGTTCGGCGGTACTTGCTTTGCTGCCGAATCGGAGTTCGGAGGTACTTGCTTTGCTGCCGAATCGGAGTTCGGCTGTACTTGCTTTGCTGCCGAATCGGAGTTCGGCGGTACTTGCTTTGCTGCCGAATCGGAGTTCGGCGGTACGGTATACGACAAAGGCCCGGAAGCAATGATGCTCCGGGCCTTCGACTTTTAAACAGGCACTGTTACAATTAATACGACCACAAATCGTGTTCGAAATTGAAGATCTCCTGTCTGATTTTATCGGCTTCCAGCAACATGTCAACGCCCGTCACGTACTCCTGCAAACGGCGGTCGTGTACGTTCGATTCTTTGAAAATGTAGCTGGAGAAATAACGCATTTCAAGCAGGTCTTCCCAGGTCATCGGTGCAGCATCGTTGCCGAAAGTGAACACACGTTCGTGTGCCAGCATCTTTCTTGCATCCGGATAATACACCCAGAACATGGGTTGTTCGTACTTGAAGTTGCCGTTATCGTCTTTTACATCGAGCAGCGGCGCAATGCCAAGGATGCGCACCTGAAGGGTAGAGGTTTCTTCGTCGAAGAACCAAACTTCTTTAAAGCGGAAGCGCTTGACATCTTCCGGGTTCAGTTCGTTGCGAACGACCTGGATGCTTTCCTGATAAGTCACCGGATCGAAGGTGATGACTGTATCAATCGTAGCGCCCATGGAAGAAACTTCTTCCGGCGTCAGCTTGCTTGAAAATTTGTCGTCTTCTGTACCGTAAACTGTCAATTCGCCTGATTCGGCAGCCTCCATCAATATGGTGAAGAACGGACGCTCCGGGTAAGCGAATGGCAGGTTCATTTTCTCACGTATGTCGAGTACGCGCCAGATGCGTTTTTCCCAGAAAATATCAGCTTCGCGCACGTGGTCGTAAGGCAATACGCGCTTCTCCAGCGTAGTGCGTTTTTCTACGATGTCATCAAGAGGTCTGTCAGTGTCCTCTTCTGTATCGCCGGATTCGGTCATAATGATGTTATCCGGCGTTTGAGCTGTTAATGGCGCTGCTGCAAAAATTGTCAGCAACAGGAATAAGCTTAGCAGGCTCAGCGCAATTTTCATGGACTTGGTATTTGTGTGTGTGTATTAAAGTGTAAAAGTGCACAGGTTAAACGGTGTAACCAAGTGCACTATTACACTTTAACTTATGAAAATTTGACTTAAGTGCCGGAACAATATTATTTCACATTTTGGTCTTGGTCTTTTTGCCTGATTCTTCGCATTTTTTTCGGCTCGATGCGCTGCATCGAATCTCAAAAAATACTCGACTTAAACAAAAATCCCGGCGTTCAATACTGTCAAATAATAATGTCTTGGCACTTACTTGATTGTAAAAACCATTGAGTTGATTTCACGCCCGGCCTGATCGCCCGGACACTTCGCTTTTACGTTCTCAAAGTAGTAGATATCGCCTGGTTTTGCACGGGAAACCAATTCACGGGCGCGGTCGTTGTAGCGCGCTCCGGGGTTAACCACCGGCACTGCATCCTGACGTTTCGGCACATACACCAGATTAAAACCCTGGATGACGCATACCGCTGCAAAGTCAAAGTTGTCGAGGAATGCACCTACGCCACCCTGCGCTTTGAATTCACCGGTACCCATACCGCCGCCGGAGCTTTTGCTCAAACGGGCAACCGGGTCAGGAATCCTTTTCGAGCGGAACATGAATCGGCTGTTCGTCAGGCCACCACCGGAAACGCTGATCGTGGCTTCGCCTGGCTGCGCAACTGTTGCCGTGTATTTGCCGTTACTCCCGCGCAGACTGATCCCGGCGCCACTGGCGCTAACTTTCAGTTCGTTACTGGATACGCCCGCAGCAGCTACAGAAACCGGGTTATCTACACCGATATAGAACACGTTCATTTTATCGGCAGATACGGTTACGCTACGGCGGCCAACTTCGTACTCAAAATCCTCGG
Source organism: Chitinophagales bacterium (assembly GCA_038323375.1). Taxonomy (GTDB): domain Bacteria; phylum Bacteroidota; class Bacteroidia; order Chitinophagales; family Saprospiraceae; genus JABWAJ01. Next base: position 30,570 of record JBBQGV010000021.1, on the reverse strand, counting down.
AGTAAGTTTCAGATTTTTGAGTTGTCGGGTTGGTCAATGTAATGGCTACCGTATATTTCTGAACCCCCGTAGAACTAGTGGTAGTCGTGTATTTCGCAATACCGTTTTCTACCTTCTGTGGCGATCCGTTTACCCGAATAGACATGTTTTCGTAAACCGATTTGGAAGATGCGCCAACCGTAATGTTCGCTTCAAAAGTCTCGCCGGAAATGACGTAAGCCTTTTTTGCAGAAGAAATTGGAATAAACGCATCTACTTTAAAGGTCTGCTTCCCAACCTGGTCGGAAAGGAAGTTCAGAATGGCTGCTTCGGAGCTTTTCATATCATTCTGGAATTTCCTCATAATAGGAAATACTGAAGCCAGTGGCATGTGGTTGAAGGTGAAGGCCGACCAGCTATTGCGCTTGGGGGTGGCATTTTGCCATTCATCGCTGACGGTAAGCTGGATACTTTTTTCCAAACTCGCCAGTGAGGCTTCATCAATCCCTGTGCCCTCGGCACCTTTCAGTTTGTTTACGATCGCAGTGATTTTCTCACGGTCAGCAAGTATGCGAGCCTTGAGTTCTTCCCCCTTGCCTTCTTCCACAAGTACGCGGGTGGTTACATCCTTGTCCTTGTATCCTTTCGGAAAACCGGGATGATCCCTGTCGTCTGCTGGGTAGTATCCATTGGTTTCTTTTACCATGGATTCGCGCAAATCATCTACATACGTATGAAATTCTTTTGAGATAGCACTCACCTCTTTGGCAGCATCCACCAGCTTTTGGTATTTGGACAAATCCTGGTCGGCATTTCTCGACAGCACTTCCAATGTACTGGCATTAGAAGTATCGAAAACGTTGTTGCTACCGGTGATACCTCGATCAATCAAGAAGAAGGCATTGATGATCTCAGCAGATACGTTCAGTGCAAGCATCGCTGTGAGCACCAAATACATCAAGTTGATCATCAATTGCCTGGGTTCCTTTGGAATAGACATGTTCCCTCAGATTTAAAAGTTAAAAAAACCGGGATCCGGCAGGCAATTAATGTTTCACGTTTGCCATGGCCGAAATGACATTGCCATAAACCGAATTCAACGAGCCGTAGATGTTGTTCAGCGAGCCAATGTTCTTATTCAGGGCAGCCAATTGATCTTTGTAGATTTTGGTGTCTTCCAAAGAATCGCTCAGGTCAGCCATTGCTTCGTTGAGTTTGGAATAGAAGTTGCTCATGGACTTGATCTGATCGCTCGTGCCAGAGAAGTCAACTTCCTGAAGCGCTTTAAGCGAAGACAAGCTTTTTGACATATTCTGCAACTCGGTCAGCATACCACCCAATTGGTTTTGTACGATTTCGCCATTCAATGGCACCACTTTAGGCAAAGATTCGATGCTGTTAGTCGGCCCTGCTGTCAACGGCGTCATGTGCGAATCATAATCATTCAACCCGGGGTAAAGTTTGTGCCAGTAGTAATCTGGTTCTGGTGGAATAATCCCCAACATGAGGAAGATGCCTGCTTCAGTCATCATACCGACCATCAACATTTCATTAGCGAATGGCCAGGATAAGATTTTGAATAACGCACCAAGCAGTACGACAGACGCACCTGCGCCAATGATAAAGTTCTTGAAGTACTTGAAGCTTTTGGTCTTAACGAAACTCATCGTCGAAAAACTTTAGAACTGGTTAAAAAATAAGATTTTATACTTGACTGGAGACCCGGCCTCAGCCGGATACTTCTCTATAATGCACGGGGTACAAAAAGTTACACTCCCTTTGTTAAAAAAAAATCGGGAGGCAACCGGCAACAATATAACACAATAAGGATACTGCCCATCGGACAATATCCTTATTGTATCAAAGCCAGAATCAGCTATTAGAAATCATTAGCTGAACGACCAAGGAAGGTCAGTGCGCAACGGAATCCGATATAGGATTTCGTCGTATCCTGGTATTCCCAGTGGCGAGTGCCCGTTTGGAGGAAATGCATGACATCTTTCCAGGAACCGCCGCGGATAACTTTACGCTTGTAAGCTTCAGGATCGTCGTCCTTAGCATCGTAGCGGATATCCGGGTTGAGGTCGTGAATAAATGCGTAAGCATTTTCGTAGAAAGCGGAGCTGGTCCATTCGGAAACGTTTCCGGCCATGTTGTAGAGGCCGTAGTCGTTCGGGAAATAAGCATCTGCTTTCACCGTGTACTGTCCGCCATCTTCCGGATAGTTACCACGGCCGGGTTTGAAGTTAGCCAGCAGGCAACCTTTAGCGTTGCGTACATAGTAACCACCCCAAGGGTAAGGTGCCAGATCGCGGCCACCGCGGGCTGCATATTCCCATTCGTGTTCCGTAGGCAGTCGGAAGTCTTCCGAGTTAATGCCATCGCCGCGCGTTTGCTGGTACGTGTTCCAGAGCTTGGTCCGCCAGTAGCAGAACGCGTTGGCCATGTGCCAGTCAATGCCCACTACGGGGTAATCATCGAATGCCGGGTGCCAGAAGTAGTTACGCGTCATTGGCTCATTGTAGGAATAAGCAAAATCGCGCACCCAAACCAAAGTATCTGGGTAGATGTTGACCTTTTTCCGATTAATGAAAGAATTACGCGGAGATTTTCCCTGGTCGTGTGCGGCACGCTGCCAATCGTACCATTCGTACTCGTACTCCAGTTTTTCAGTATTCAATTCTGACTTTCCGGCAAAGCGGTCATCTCCCTGGTAATACAGATCGGCCAGCGTTTCATCGCTCCAATCAATTTCGTATTCCCAGTCAATACGTTGTTCGCCCGTTTCCTCATCCTCGATGAAATGATCGAGGTAAGAGTGAGCAAGGGAGTCTCTCACCCAATAGACGAACTGGCGATATTCGTTATTGGTGATTTCCGTGTCGTCCATGTAAAAGCCAGCAATAGAGATGGACTTATTACGCTGAACAAATGTGTTGCTGACATCCTGGTCGCTTGGGCCAATGTGGAGTGTTCCCGAAGGAACATAGATCATCCCAAAAGGATTGATTCCTTTCCATGCCGGCCTGTCGAAAGCGCCGAGCAATTGACCATTTTCCTTTCTGCCACATGCAACCGCGACAAGCACCAGCAATGCCAGCGCAATTTTGAGTAAGTTCTTCATGTTTACACCCAAGTTTTCCTTCAGAAAAAAGTACGGCATTTTAAAACGCCGGTAAATATAGACTGTTTGAAAAATCTGACAAAGATTAATTTATCGTTTTCCGCAAGTTTAACATAAACTACCTGATCGACCCCCAATCAGGGCATTTGATTTTGGTTGAAAAGGGCTATAAAGAACGGGGATTATAGATAATCCGGGGCAATTTGCCCGCACCGATGGGTTTATTGAGATTGTAGCGCAATCCTACCTCATGAGAGCCGTTACTTACATCGCGCAAGCCCGACAAGGTCATATCGTAAGCATACATGAAGGAGGTTTTTTCGCTCAGGCGAAACCCTGCAAGGATAGCTACTGCATCAATACTTTCACTATTGTATCCTCTAAACGAGACGCCTCCAAAAATATTGTCGTTGAATTTTGCTGTTAAGGAAAAATCTGTTTGCGTCTGAACGGCGTCTGACCGAACCAGCACAGAGGGGTGCAGTGATAGCTTCCCGCTGATCTCCACGTGGTAGGAAAAGGTAAAAAAGAAGTGCCGTTTTTGTTGTAACAGAATACTCGGCAAGGCTACATTACTTTCCGTCAGGTTTTTGACCGATAACCCTGCTTCCCACTTTTCCGACTGAAAATATACACCGGCATGAACCACGGGTGCAATCGCGCTTTCGCGCCCCAATGGCAATAAGTCGTCCACGTGATCAAATACGCCCGGTTCGTCGTAGATGCCACCCGGGGTTCGCAATTTGGCACCATCTAAGGATCGCTGTACAATTCCGCCTCCAAGGCCAATCGAAAAAATGCTGCTGCCTAAGTTGAGTTGATAATTATAGGCCACTTCGGCAGTCGTCATCTGTTCAGCGCCGAGCACATCATTTTCTATATTCAGCCCTACTCCTCCGCCTATATAGTATAGAGGCATGTGTACATTCAGGTTTTGGCTGACCGGAGCACCCTGGAGGTTCGTCCACTGTTTGCGAAACAGCAACGTCCCGGTAAGGGAGTGATCCAGACCTGCGTAAGCCGGATTCCAATGTAATGGATTCCAGGTATACAGGGTATATTGCGCTGCATGCTGGCACAATGCCGGGACGCTGGAAAACAGGAGGAACCCAATTATAAGTGTCCGTATTTTCATAGCTGTTGTGTGTTGACGACAGGGATGCCGAATGTCATGTGTTGCAATATTGTTGTTACCCTTCCTTATTTCCGCCTAAATATAGGCATCTTTCTATTATTTTTCCATGATGTGCCTTGTTAAGGCGTCAAGGTCGACAAAAACGGTCAGCCAGTAGACATTTCAATGGATAACGCAGAGCCGGATTGATCATTGTGCGGCATCCAATCTGACCTCCACTTCCGTCGTTCGTTCGTCGCGCAGCAATTTCACGCGCACAATATCTCCCGGATTATATTTTTCCAGTTCAAGGTAACAAGACACTAAGTTTTTCGATTTTTCTTTTTGGCTGCCGGAAACAGCACATTATTCAAAATCAACCGGTAACCGGGTGAATTGGGATGCAAATTCAAATCAGTGGGTGGATCGTGAACAAAATGGCGGTAATCTTCGGGGTCGTGACCACCGTAGAAGGTCCAGAACCCCATCCCAAATGTGCCGTGGAGATAACGCGACTCATAAGCCGGTTTATTTTCACCGAGCACCAGCACTTCCGGTTTGATGGTTTGTTTGCGGAAAGCAGTAGATTGGCCCATGAACCCCTTCACCGTTCGGGTATGGCATTGTGTGAGCATGGTCGGGACAGGATCCCATTTGGCTGAAAAATCGAACAGGTTGAAATAATCCTGTTCTGGCATCACGTTGCGCCCTTCGTTGTGGTCAATAGAAGAATGCTCGTATTCCAGCGGGTTTTTGACCAATTCAAAATTCTGGAATGCGAACGTTTTGCTGAAATCTAATTTTTCCTGTGCCCTCGGATCGGCTGGGTCGCCGTCGTACATCTGGGCGCAGATATCTATTCCTTCCGCAGCAAGGGCAATATCATAGGTGTCCGTTGCAGAACACATGGCGAACATGAACCCCCCTGCGCCCACGTATTCTTTAATTTTTTTGGCGACAGCCAATTTCATCTGAGATACTTTATTGAAACCCAGCGCTTTGGCCAACTCTTCCATTTTTCGCACATGCTCCCGGTACCAGGGCTGTCCGTTGTAATTGCGGTAAAAACGCCCGTATTGGCCGGTGAAATCTTCGTGGTGCAGGTGCAGCCAGTCATATTTTGCCAGTTGATCCGTCACCACTTCCGCGTCGTAAACCACTTCGTAGGGAATTTCAGCGTAGGTTAAGACCAGCGTTACTGCATCGTCCCAGGGCTGCAATTTATTTCCTTTTTCATCTTCATCGGGGGTATACACGGCAATTTTCGGTGCCACTTCTAATTTCACCGCTTCCATGTTTACTTCCGGGTTGGAAATTTCGTCACGGATCCGGTTAAACTGCGCGTCCGGAATAATTTCATAGCTCACGCCCCGGGTCAGACACTCCCGTTCGTACTCTTTGGAGTGGGGAAACGCGAAACTCCCGCCGCGGTAATTGAGCAACCACCAGGCTTCCTGGCCTTTGCTTAGCACCCAATACGTAATGCCATAGGCCTTGAGGTGGTCTTTTTGGGTTTTCTCATCCATTGGCAGGAGGATATACGCGGCCCGTACCGGAAGGAGGAAACTCAGGAACAAAATGGTTACTACAAACAGTCGTCTCATCTTTTGACAAAATTAGGATTGCTGAAAAGCCATGCAATATTATGAAATAACGAATAAGCATGCAATTTGGATGCTCTTCGCGCATTTTTTTCGTTCCTTTGACACTGTTCTTTCGTAGATAACCGATAACTGGCATCAGAACATTAACTGAATCAACTCATTAACAAGGTCTTGTATTTAAATGCCACTATCTGCCATCTAAAGTCTTCCCAAGTGAACGTATTAAACACCATTGCGCGTCTGTTGTTGCTTTTTTTGATTGTTTGTGCCTCAGCTTCTTTCCATCCATGGGGCAGTGCCAAAGCTGCCTACCGCCACCATTTCAAGGGAACGGTCAATTTTGCGGAAGGCCAATACGGCCGCGCCGAAGATCATTTCCGCAAAGCTTATGCCATTTTACCTGACAACTACACTTTTGCTTTGTCCCTTTCAGCTTGTCTGGGACGAAACGGCAACCCGACCGAAGCCCTGCAAATTTTGCAAAAAAGCACCAACAGTCTCAAGCGGGAAGACCGCGAGTATACGCAAAAAAAAGTGATGCGCTATTTTGTAGAGGGAGTGATTCGCTGTTATGGCAAACGGTATGACCTCGCCATTGCTCCTTTTAAAAAAAGCATCGAGATCCAGGAAACCCTGGGCAACCGCAAGTTATTGAGCACTTTCCACAATGCGCTGGGCTACGCCACTTTGTTTAACCAGGGCATGGGTGCCCACCGCAGCGCAAAACAAGCACCACATTACCACGTGGGCAAACGCGACATGGTGCGGGCCGCAGCCGATTTTGAAAAAGCCATACAATACAACCCGGCCAATACCGTCGCGCTCAACAATTACCGGATGCTGGCCGATACGCTGGGGCTTACTGCCGGAACGGGAGGAGCGTTACCTGGGGTCAAAGAATCCGCAGGCGATTACATCCCCAACATGCCCGGCAGTATCCTGGAGCTGACTAAATTGACGGAAACGGATGAACTGCTGCTGATGCTCGATATTTCTGGCTCGATGGTGATGGAAAAAGTGATTTGCATGGGCGTCACCCGCTTTGAAACCATGCGCAGTACCATGCTGGACTTGTTGGACAGCATTCCGACCCGCCTGCCGATGGGGATTGGCACCATTGGCGGCGATTGCGGCACCACGCCAAAATTGTGGCACCGCACCGGAAGCATTACCCGCCCGGATCTGCAAACGGCGCTCGAATTTTTAGTACCCGACGGCACCACGCCCCTGCTCACCATCCTCGAAGCGTCGCCGATTCTCTTTTCGGATAGCGCAACGACGCACAAAACCATTTTTTTGGTGAGCGACGGCGCCAATGTTTGCCGGGCAAAAGGGTTGGATATTTGCGAATGGGCTGCCCGGATTGCGCAAAAAAACGTCACGATCCATATCCTTACGTTTTTGGACGCCAACCTGAACAATACGGAAGCGTTTACAGAATATACCTGTCTGGCGGACAACACCGGCGGGCGGGTCATTTACATTGACAATTATCGTTGCCGCTTAGCGCCGTTTGCGTTTAGTTTGGTGGAATCTTTCCAGTTTCTGGCACCGGAACTGCAGCGGGTCAAGTGTGGAGGGCCTGCCGTAGATGCATTGTGGGCAATTTTCCCTGAATAGGCTAATCGGCATTAGATCCCGAAGGGGAGGCTGTCCTAAGACTAAACGGACAGAGACTAAATAACAAAAAATAGATTTACCTTTGCCGCCTTGCAAACGCAACCTATTGAAGGGGGCAGGCGTTTTACCGTTCTAATCTGAATCAGAAAACATGGATATTCTTGTTATTACAGGCCAATTGATCCTGAGCTTGTCGTTGTTGGTAGTTTTGCATGAGTTGGGCCATTTTATTCCTGCCAGACTTTTCAAAACACGGGTAGAAAAATTTTACCTGTTCTTTGATGTCAAGTTTGCCCTGCTCAAGAAAAAAATCGGCGACACGGAATATGGTATTGGCTGGCTGCCGCTGGGTGGTTATGTCAAAATATCGGGCATGATAGACGAAAGCATGGATAAGGAGCAAATGAAAAAAGACCCGGAGCCCTGGGAATTTCGCTCCAAGCCGGCCTGGCAACGTCTGATTATCATGCTGGGTGGTGTCACGGTCAACTTCATCCTCGGCTTTTTCCTGTATGGCATGGTGCTATGGGTCTGGGGCGAAGATTTTATCCCCGCTGAAAACGCCCGTTATGGCATTTATGTAGACGAACTGGGGGATGACCTTGGCTTGCAGGACGGCGATCAGGTGCTTAAAGTTGGAGAAAAACCGCTTACGAAACTGAGCGACCGGGAAGTTGTCCGGGAAATCATCATCAATAATGTGAGTAACCTGACGGTAAAACGCGGTTCGGAAATTCGCCTTTTACCCGTTGACGACGGCTATACTTCTGTTTTGTCGAGTTATGAAAACAAAGGGAAGCTGTTGTTCGGAGCGCGGGTACCTTTCATTGTTGAAGCCACAGCGGATGACAGTCCTGCCGCTAAAGCCGGCCTGAAGATCGAAGACCGTATTGTTGGCGTAAACGGCACCCCGACTGAATATTTTCACGAATTTCAACGCTTGGTTCGGGATCAGTATAAAGGCAAGCAAGTTACCTTGTCTGTCCTTCGCGGCAACGATACCTTATCCGTTCCGATCACGATAACCGAAGAAGGAAAAATCGGTGCCTACGCGCGTACTGCCAGTTTGATTCTCGGTGCAAAAAATCAGGCGTATACCTTGGGAGAAGCGATGCCGGCGGGGGTTACCAAAGGCTTGGGTTTCCTGAACGACCAACTGAAAGCGTTTGGCAAAATGTTCAAAGGCGAGATCAAAGTTTCGGAAAGCCTGGGTGGGATAGGTTCTATTGGGTCAATGTTCGGTACGGAATGGGTTTGGCAACGTTTCTGGACGATGACTGCCATCTTGTCCCTCATCCTTGCTTTTATGAACCTGTTGCCGATTCCGGCGCTTGATGGGGGCCACGTGATGTTTTTGCTGATTGAAGCCATCACCGGTCGCAAACTCAGTGATAAGTTTATGGAATGGGCGACCACGATCGGTTTGATTCTTGTCCTGGGTTTAGTGCTATATGCTAACGGATTAGACATTTTCAGGGCATGGATGAAGTAAATTATTTCGAGTTTTTTGGCTTGCCGGAGTCACTCGATGTGGATGAAGCGGCTCTGAAACGCCGTTTTTACGAGCAGAGTAAAAAATTCCATCCAGATTTTTATACGTTGGAATCGCCGGAGAAACAGGCCGAAATATTGGAATTGTCTACGATCAACAACGAAGCCTGGAGAACGCTGTCCAATTTTGACAGCCGCCTGAAGTACCTGCTTGAACTAAAAGGACAACTCGGCGAAGAAGGAACGAATGTACTGCCTCAGGAGTTTCTGATGGAAATGATGGACATCAATGAGGCGGCGATGGAATTGGAGTTTGATTTTGACCCGGAACGCTACGCTGCTTTATTGGATCAATTGGCGGAACAGGAACGCGATTTGCAGGCTGAACTGACCGGATCTTTGGTGTCAGGGAGCGCCGAAACCATCCAATTCGCGGCCATGAAAGATTATCACCTAAAAAAAAGATATTTGTTGCGCATCAAAGAAAGTTTATCTAAATTTGCCGTCCCAAAAGGATAATTGGCCTCGAAGGAGGTGGTGCTGATTGGGATTAAAGCGGTAAATGTTTTGAAATTTTGACGCCGAACAGCGTTTTTCGGTACAGATGCAGGCCGAAGTGGCGGAATGGTAGACGCGCTGGATTCAAAATCCAGTATTCGCAAGAATGTGTGGGTTCGAGTCCCACCTTCGGTACTAAGTTCTTTTACATTTGCAATCGCTTTGCCGAAATGGCGGAATTGGTAGACGCGCACGTTTCAGGGGCGTGTGTCCTTACGGATGTGTGGGTTCGACTCCCACTTTCGGCACTAAGCCTGGTACTGTTCAAGTATCAGGCTTTTTTTATGGTGCTGTTGCTATATCCCCCTTTTTTTGTTGCGTTCGTCGGAAAAGTCCACCTTGCATACTCATAATTTGGGTTATATTTGCCCGGTTTCCCAATAGACAACAAAAAACTTAACCTGTAAAGATATGCTCGTCTTTTTCCTCGTTTCCTACCTGCTGTTGAGCGCCGGTTTGTACTTCATTTTTAAAAAAGCCAATGTTGAGGCTTGGAAAGCGCTGGTTCCCGGTTGGAATTTTGCAATTTGGTGCGAATTGATTGGCAGGAAAAGCCATTTTGCGCTCTGGTTGCTGTTCCCCGTTGTAAATATTTTCATTTATGCCGGGATGTGTGTGGACATGGCTCGGTCGTTCAAAAACTATGGGTTTGGTCACAGTGTGCTGGCGGTTGTTTTTTCGCCGCTCTACTTCCTCTACCTCGGCCTGAGCGCTAAAGAAGTCTACGACGGTCCAACGCTCGAAAAAGAACGCGCTTACCAGGAAGAAATAGACGCTGCAAAACAAGAGAAAAACGGCCGGTTGATTGAAAAACTTGCAAAAGAAAGTCCTTACAAAAAGTCTGGCCTGCGCGAATGGACAGAGGCCATCGTGTTTGCGGTGTTTGCCGCCACGTTCATCCGGATGTTCCTCATCGAAGCCTACGTGATTCCAACGTCTTCGATGGAAGGTTCGCTTTTGGTCGGCGATTTTCTGTTTGTGAGCAAAGCCCATTACGGCATCCGGATGCCCCAAACCATTGCCATGCTGCCCTTGCTGCACAACCGCATTCCTATAGTCGGCGGCGAGTCCTATCTCGAAAAACCCAGCCTGCCCTACACGCGGCTGAAAGCGTTGGAAAGCGTGGATCGCAACGAGCCTGTGGTGTTCAATTACCCGGAAGGCGACAGCGTTTACGTGTTCCCGAATCGAACCTGGAGCATCCACGATTTCCGGCGCGGCATGATGGATCGGGCTTCCTACGAAGCCATCCGGAGCGGCCAGGCACCGTTGGTGACGCGACCAATGGACAAAAAAGACCACTACATCAAGCGCTGCGTTGGGCAGCCGGGAGATTCTCTTCAGGTCATCAACCGCCAGTTGTACGTTAACGGAGAACCGGCTAAAGATTTGCGGTACATCCAGTTCCTGCACCACCTGCGTTCGCCAGGCGGGCCGGTCAACGAACGGAATTTTTCCGATTGGGGGATATCGCCTGAAGACGTTTTCCGCAGGGATCCCAACAACAACTCCATGTTGGTTGTCTTGGGCCGCGATCAAATTGACCACATCAAAAAAATGGATCCGGCCATTGTCATAGCGCCTTGCAAAAGTTATTCCATTACCATCCTGCCCGGCGGGAATTCGTCCAGGCTTACGGCATTTGGGATTGACAATGCCAGCATCATCCAGCAACAGGGTGCCAGCGTTTTTGAAATGTACCTGACGGACGAAGAAGCTGCTCAGGCCGCAAAAGACTCGCTGGTACGAATTGCACCATCTGCCGGCCAGTTGTTCCCGCATGATCCGGTTCATTTTGCGACCTGGTCGCGCGATGATTACGGCCCGGTCTGGGTGCCCAAAAAAGGCGTAACTGTGCAGATTTCGCCTCAGAACATTTCCTTATATCGCCGCATCATTGCCGTTTACGAAGGCAACGAACTGAAAGAAACTAACGGTAAAATAGTCATCAACGGCACCGAAGCCACCTCCTATACCTTCAAAATGGACTACTACTGGATGATGGGCGACAACCGCCACAACTCGGAAGACGCCCGGGTTTGGGGCTTCGTTCCGGAAGATCATATCGTAGGCAAGCCGCTGTTTATCTGGTTCTCGCTGAAAGAAGGCGGTGGAAAAGGAATTAACTGGAAACGGATTTTTACGGGGGCGAATAAGATGTAGGCTACAGCGAAGAGGCTGTCTCATAAGAAGCAAGAGGCAAAGTGTAAGTTTGCAAACTTGCACTTTGCCTCTTGAGACAGCCCTTACATCCTCCCTCCAAACCGATTCTATTTTAACCATTTTAAATGCTATTTTAACCCGATAGAACAAAATCGGGTGCTTTGGAGTTAATATAACGTCATATACCTAAAAGGTTCACCTATGAGCAACTCCAAAGCAGCATTAGAAAAGATCGAACCCATTTTTGGGAGTTCGTTTACCCTGCGCCGGTTCACCGAGAACAACAACCAGCCATTCTGGCATTGCCATCCGGAATACGAAATCGTGTTTGTTTCCAACGGCAAAGGGAAACGCCATATCGGCGACCATATTTCTTATTATGAAGACGGCGACCTCATTTTTCTGGGGCCGGACTTGCCGCATTTCAGTTTTACGCAGGGTCTGAACGAAGAACACGTGGAGATTGTCGTGCAGATGAAAGGTGATTTTTTGGGTAGAGAGTTTCTGGGGCGACCGGAGATGCAGGCCATCCAGCAATTGTTCGAACGTTCCAAACAAGGCTTGACCTTCCGGGGTGAAACCAAACGCCTGATCGGGCGGCGGTTGGAGGACATGATGCCGCTGAATGGGTTTGATCGCCTGATGGCGCTTTTGCGCACCTTGAACCTGATGGCTACTTCGGATGAATACGAATTGCTGAACGTCAGCGGTTATGCTTTAGAGGTGAACGCCCAGGATCACGACCGTATGAAAACCATCTACGAATACGTGGAAGCGTTTTTCCGCGACGAAGTCAACTTAGACGAAGCAGCCCGGCGCATCAACATGACCACACCCGCTTTCTGCCGCTATTTCAAACGATTGACAGCCAAGACGTTCACCCAGTTCGTCAACGAGTTTCGGGTCGCGCATGCCTGCCGCCTGCTTTTCGATGAACACATCAGCATTGCCGGGGTGAGTTACGAAAGCGGTTTCAACAACCTGTCGCACTTCAACAAACAATTCCGGGAGATTACGGGGGTTAGTCCGCGGGAATACCGTAAAAGTCGCATGATGATCTTACAGTAGTTGCGCATTGCACAACTTTTTATACCTTTGCCGCCGCAAAAAAATCATCAACATGAGGTACGTATTTTTTTCCATGATTGTAGCAGTTGGCATCTGGGCTTGTAGTGGCAGCTCAACGAGCAACCAGGAGGCCAGCGATATTTTGACCCAAAACGCATGGCGCTGGGATGTGCAGGCCATCAGAGACAGCATGAATAAGCTCACGCTGAGCCAGGCGGAATTTGACGTCATTATGGCCTCTCTTAAGCGAATGGAAAGCGGCGTTTTTGAATTTGGCAAAGACGGCAAGCTCACGCTGACGATCCAAGGCGAGCCACGGGTTGGCACCTGGAGCCTGAAAGGCGCTACCACGCTCCTAATGGAATTGCCGAATGTTGCGTCCATACCGAATGAAATTGTTTTGATAGAACCTGGCAAGTTCGTGCTGGCCGGCGACAAAAAACAGGGGATTCTTTTCCCGAAAATTTTCACCCCAATGGAAGCTGGTTCAACTATGATGCCCCAGGATACAACGGCGACTACGCAGGATACCATGAAATAAATTACGGGTTGAACGCTGGTTATCCTTTGTATGGACGACCGCGAGGGACTTGCCATAGGATTTAACCCTTTTATAATAACCGCTTTACACCTGATTTACATTCAGCAACGACCTTGTGCGCAGTAATTTATTCACTGTTGCACCAATTTGTTATGAAGCGGGAAATTGATATTGTTATCCTCTCCGATGTCCATTTGGGCACCTATGGCTGTCATGCCCGGGAATTGCTCAATTACCTGAATAGCATAAAAGTCGAAACGCTGATCCTGAATGGCGATTTTGTGGATATGTGGCAATTCAACCGGCGTTATTTCCCCAAAGAGCACATGATGGTCATCCAGCGTGTGCTGAAAATGGCCGCCAAAGGCACCAAGGTATACTATATTACCGGCAACCACGATGACGCACTTCGGCGTTATAGCGATTTTTCTTCGGGCAATATCCATCTTCGCGACAAGCTCACCCTCCACCTGAAAGACAAAAAGTACTGGATTTTTCATGGGGACATTTTCGATGTTTTCATCAAATATTCCCCTTTCATTGCCAAATTAGGCGGCAAGGGTTATGACTGGCTCATCCTGATCAACCGCTTCGTCAACAAAGTACGCCTTGCATTGGGCAAACCCCAAATGTCGTTTGCCGGCAAGGTGAAAAATCGCATGAAAGAAGCGATTAAATTCATCAGCGATTTTGAAGAGACGGCCATTTCACTGGCGGCGGAACAGGGCTACGATTATGTCATCTGCGGTCATATTCACCGCCCTCAAATGCGCGAAGTACCCGTAAAGGATCAGATTGTCACCTACCTGAATTCAGGCGATTGGGTCGAAAACCTGACGGCGTTGGAGTACCGCTGGGATCGTTGGACAATTTACCAATACGATGAATCGGAATATGCCCACATCAATCCCAAATTACATGTCAAATCATCCACAGAACCGGAATCCGAATTTGAGGAATTGTTATCCAATAAGCTTAGCACGGACGAGTTGTTTGAACAAATCGTAGACCTGCCGCTTGCCAAGCGCCTGAAGAAAATGTCGGCTGCCAATGTACCGGCTGCTTCGGAAGGGAAAGGATGAGTTGGCAAGTTTGCAAGGGGCAAATTTGCAATATTTGCCGATTTGCCTCTTGCCAACTTGCACTTTGCCTCTTCCCTTCACTCCCCTACCCTTCCTAAAAAGATCAGATACTGCCAAACGCCTGCGTAAGCTTTGCGGATATTAACTTTCACCGGCAAAAACAGGTTTCCCAGCACCGGAAGCAAATGTCCATCCATGCGCACGTGGTTCCTGGCCATGTGGCGCTTAAACCAGGGGAAAGGCGAATCAAAAAAATCCACCACTGCAATGACGCCGCCTGGTTTCAAATCCTGTTTCGCCTGAGCGATGAGCGCAGCCCACTGGGGGTTGATCATGGTAAGGGAATAGGAAAACAGGATGAGGTCGAACTTGCCTTGAAACGAAAGGTTTTCTTCGCCGTACGGCTGTTCCAGCAAGGTAATCCGGTCGGCCCACTGCGCGGCTCGCTTAGCCGAACGTTCCAGCATATCGGCTGAAACGTCCATGCCGGTCAGTCGGGCATTTGGGAAATGCAGCGCTAAACGCTTCAGGTTATAGCCCGTTCCGCAGCCGACTTCCAGCACCTCAAGCGCTGCTTTTTGTTCCAAAACCGGCAGTTCTCGAATGATGCGCTTGCGGCCAAACAAAAACGTCCAGCGGGTGGCGTCATAAATTTTCGATTGCAGGCGATAATAGCGCTGCATGGTTTGGGCCTGTTCGGCGACCCGTTCAGTTTGTAAAATATCCATTTTTGATTATTGTACAATCCCCAGGTAGACGCTGGCGTAAGTACCCACGCGATCCCGCCGGTGCGTTTCCTGCGTTTTTTCTTTTTCAAAAACCACCGAATCCTGCACAAAATCGGGGAAAAAGGTCACTTCTTGGGCAGCCGAGCGCAACAGGATGCGGGTGCCGGGTTTGCTGTTGGCCAAAATGAGCCGCCACTCTTCTTCCAGAGCGGCGTGGTCGTTGGCGGCAAGCCAGTCCTGGTGATCCAACAGCACAAAATGCGAATATTGGCCGGGGTGCTGTTGCAAAAACCTGCTGATGGTGGTCGTATGGGTTTCGATGTTGCGCGCTTGCCGGCGGATGGCTTCAAAATTGCCGCGCTGAAGATAGGAGGGGCAACATTCCTCGGCATAGTGCCCGTCGAAGTAGAGTCTCCAGAAATAATTATCGCTGACCGGCTGCTGCGTAAACACCCGGCGCAGGCATTCCTGCACAAAACCGGCAGCACCCCGGTCGTATTTTTCTACAAACAACAACTGCTGGCTGCGCGGCACCCCCACGAGGCACATCACAAAGTGACGGTTGAGCGCCCATTCCATCAGGTTGTTCAGGATTCGATTTTCGATTTGGTAATAAATATCCGCCTGGCGATCTAAGGAATCTGCTTCAAACAATTGCCGGATCTGGCGATGCAATTTTCGCTGCGCTTTCAGGTATTGGCTGGCCATCCAAGCCAACATACCCGAAGTACTGTGGTGATAAAACGATTTCCGCAGCCCTTTGCCTTCAAAAAAATGCAGACTCTTGTCCCAATACAGGCGGGCAAAATACGGCATCGCTTCCCGCAATTGCGTAACGTACAGCGCTTCCGCCTCCGGATGAACGCCTTTTCCAAAAAGTTGGAACAAGTCGTCAAAATCTGCGCGTTCAAAAGTGGCTAATTTGAGCTCCAGCAGCGCATTCTGGCGCGGATTCATATCCACGCAATTGATTTTTGCGGGATTATCCAACAGGTAATCCAGCGCATTGCATCCTGCGCTGGTGATCATAACGACCTCGCTATCGGCTTTTAATTCCAACAGTTCCCGATCGCAACGCGGGTCTTCCCAGCAAGTATTGTAAACGAGGTTGTTGCCGTGGATTTTCCGAAAGGTCCAATCGCGGAATTGGTTGATTGCGCTCATCTTTGCCTTGTTTTTAGTGCTTCGGGCAAAGGTAGAGCGGGGGCTTTCGGTAGCCCAACGATGCAGATTATGAATAAGCTAAGTTTTTGTGAAGCGGGGGTTAGGCGTGTTAAATTTGACTACTCCCTGATAAATCTTCCAACATACGCATCATCCTCTTCCCCGTCCCCATCCCAGTCTAACCTGGCTCGAAAAATGGCCTCATTGGCCGTAAAATTAACTAAGTACTGATACGTTACCTTGGGTTCGACCATCATCAGGGTGTCGCTGAATGCATTCCAGATGCCGCGCGCTTGGGTCCCCTCCGCTCCGGAAGTCGTTCGGTAGCGGTTGCCGGATTCAAACTCCCAAAGTATGGGTTTTTCGCGCAGGGTGGCTTCGTCAATTTGCAGGGTTTGTGTGACGGTCAGGCTGTCTGTTATATGAATAGTGACCCCGGTAGCACGCCACTTGCCGGGCAATTCATCTTGGAGTGCAGCAGCAGTGTTGCTGTGATCAGGAGCCGTTCTGGAACAACAAACGAATAAAACAAGCAAGCTTGCAAACAGGCAAAATCCAAAAATCAGCCGGACAACAAGAAACATGGATACTAAATTATTACAGGCCATCAATCTACCACTTAATTTTTTGCGCAATGGCCTTGGGAATGGCGCTTTTATGCACCATAATACCCACTGTTTTCAGCCGGAAATAGCTTGACGAGAGGTGCAGAAAACCTTTGTAAAGACTGATTTCTCCCCAGGAATTTTTGGTGAGGTAATACAACGTGCCGTTTTGGTCTTTGGCCGTGCCCACGAGGTGCATCAGGTGGTCGTCCGTGGTGGCAAGGCTTTCAAAAGCTTCCTGGCGCAGGGTCTGATCAACGTTGGTTTCCGCTGCGGGCTTGGAAAACAAGTCGCCCCGGCCAGCTTCTGCGGGGATGATCGCAATGCCGTCTTTTGCACTGAAGCCTTTTTCGCTCACATCACCATCCCAGGCAACGGTATGGCCATTGGCGAGGGCATAATCCACAACCGCCTGCAACTCGTTGAGTGGGAGGTTGTAGTAGGAACCGTTGGAATAATTGTCTGGAACCTCCACGATGCAAGATTCATAAAACGGGTGGTGCGTAAACGAAGTCAGGCTGACATAGTCGCTCGGATTTAGGCCGAGGCTGTTGGCAAAAGTTTGTGCCGTCCAGTTTTTGCTTTGCCAGTCGAATTTTTCAGGAGCAGATCCCATGTAAGCATCCAACGTGCTTTCGATGGCAGCCGGCCATTTATTGCTGATCTTTTTCCCGGCGACCAAAGCGTCCAAGAAGCCCTTCATGGCTGCTTCCATTTCGCTGTGGTCGTGCACCGCATCCCCGCTACGCTTGCCGGAATAAACGGATTCTGGAACGATGCCGCCCATTTCCATCGCCCGGATCACATCGTGCGACAAGCCGCCCTCGCTGAAATTGGCTTTGCCCTGGCGCAGCACGTAATTGCGGGCTTTGTCTTTGTAAATGGTGCGCACTAAGTGCATTTCCGACAGGTCGTATTCGCCCTTGCCGAGGCGCAGAAGTTCCGATTCTAAATAAGAAACGGTGGTAAAACTCCAGCAGGTACCGGTGGATTGCTGGTTTTTAATGGCGGTGCATTTGACCTGGTTGCCGGTGGTGAAGGTGTATTGGGCGAGGATGGCACCAAAGCAGGCGACTTGCAGGAGGAGAATGAGTGATGTACGCTTCATGAATACAGTCAGTTTTATGTGTTGTGATGGGAGGAGTTTTGTTTACCAATTCATGGCTTCGGGGATTGCTTGAAAAATGCGTTTCCATTTTGGGTCTATCTGGCTTTTAATTATTTTTATGTAACTATACAGCCGCCTCCGGCGGCCATTTCTGTCCTCCAACAAATTTTGGGATGATTCATGCGAATCAGAGCTATATTGATGTTTTTGAACACCATCAATATCAAGGAGTCTCTGAGGACTCCAATATGGCGCGGAGTCTCACGGAGTAAAGGGAGTCTCGCGGAGGCGCTTAACTCCGCGAGACTCCCTTTACTCCGTGGAACGCTGTGTCACCTGATTAGGTGGCGATTTTGGACGTAAAATGCCCTTGCCGCCGAAGGCGGCTGTATAGTTACCAATTTTTGACATGTAGTGGCCGGCTCAAATTTTCAAATCTTTCTTGTTGATGGTTCGTTGAGTGTTTGGGCGACCGCGAGGGTCGCACCCTACCGCGCTCAAATCTTCATCGTATCAACGTCACATTCCCCTTCTTAAAATACGTCTCCCCATTAAAGCAGCGCACCTCAACGTAGTAGCCATACACATCGGGCGTGAGCAATTTCCCTTTAAAGGTGCCATCCCAACCCTGGCTTTTTGAAGTGCTTTCAAAGACCTTTTCGCCCCAGCGGTTGTAGATGGCAAAAAACACCTCGTCTATCGCTGCCCCCCGCACAAACAGCACCTCATTGAGGCCATCGCCGTCGGGGGTGAACGCATTGGGTACAAAAATAAACGGTTCGCGGCATTCCGGGTTAAAAACGGTGATCGTTATTGTCCTTTGATTGATGCACCCGTTGGGATCGCGGATAGTCAGGGTATATGTGGTGGTTTCCAGCGGCGTTGCGATAGGGTTAAAAATATCGTTGGCGTTCAACGTGGCTGAAGGTTCCCAATAATAAATGTATCCGGCGTCTTGTGTTGCTTCTAATTGCACCTCTGTGCCGGATGGAATGGTATCGGGGTCGGCCATGACTGCCAAAGGAGGCAAGAAGTTAAAAATATTGACCTGTACCGTTTCTGAAGTCGTGCAGCCGAATGAATTGGCAATGTCCACGGTATACGTTTGGTTGGCAGCCGGACTCACCAAAGGCGTGGCGGTATTGCCTCCCGAAAGGATGTTGCCCGCAGGCGACCACGTATAAGTGAGCGGATCGCCACTCAGGTTATTGACAGCCAATTGCAGCGTATCTCCAATGCACAACGTGAGGGCGTCTTCCGCCGAAACGGAAATCCCATAGCTGTTCACCGTCACGCTATCGGTCAACCGGCAACCATTCTCATCTTCAAGGCGCAGGTAATACACGGTTGGGCGGCCCGGTTGCACGACGACCTCAGGCTGTGTGGTAAAAACCGGATTAAAGGCTGGCGACAGCGACCAGGCAAAATCCAGATTTTGAGGCCCGTTGTTGTCGGCATACAACAAAAAATCCCGCTCGCATATCGTGGTATCCGACGACAGTTCATAAACGATGGCGGGCGTCACGGAAACGGTGACTTCCCGTTCAACCATACACTGCCCGTTCACGCCCGATATCAACACCTGATAGGTCGTTGTAGCTTCAGGGCGCACCGTTGGACTGGTCGCCGAAGGGTCGTCGAAATCATCAACAGGCGTCCATGCGTAAGTATAAGCTGCGTTGCCAAAAGCATTCAAAATGGCCGATTGTCCGTAACAAATGAGCGTATCCGAAAGCTCAACCTCCAGCATTTCGATGTTGACCGGCTGGCGCAAGGTATCGCGGCAGCCATCTGAAGAGACCAGCACAAGGGAGACATTCAGCAGCGCGCTTTCTGTCAGCGTCAGCGTAGGATTAGCGATGTTCAACGGGGAGCCGCCGCCAAAAAACCAAAGGCGTTCCACAATGGTGCTTTGCGTATTCACCGACAGGTCGTTGAATTGCACCAGGGACGTATCCGTACAACTCAGGTAAGACCAGTCGAAATCCACTGAAATTTCCGGTTCCGCCACGGTTATGGTGCTGAACAACGTATCCGGACAAGGCAGGAAAGAAGCTAAGGTCAGCATCACTGTATAATTGCCGGGGCCGGGGTACGTATGCGACACCACAGCTCCGGTTGCAGTAGCATTGGGCTGTTCCGGGTCGCCAAAATGCCAGTTGTAAAACGGTGCATTCACACTCGAACTCGAAAACTGAACCTTGTAACCACTGCATTGGGTCGAGGTGACGAACGCCAATTGTGAGCTGGTGTCAATGACCGTAACCGGGATGGAATCGGTGAGGCTGCACCCATGCTGGTTGGTGGCAGTCACCACAAAATAAGTCGTTCCTGCCCCGGTCGGTTGCACGATTGGCGTAGCGGTATTCCCCAACAACACAATCTGATCCTGGGGCGACCACTGGTAAATCAGCGTATCAGCAGGATCTACATTCGTGGCGGCAATGGCAACGATACTCCCTTCGCAAATGACCGGAGATTCAGACAATTCAACGTTTACGCCTAAGCCATTTATGTTGACGCTGCCCGTTTTAAAACAGCCATATTCATCGCGAAACAGCAGGTAATAAGCCGTTTGTCCCAAAGGCGTTACGGTCACCGTGTCCGTATCAGCAATCTGGTTGGTGAAGTTTGGGTTCAGTGCCCAAAAATACGCACCCGGCACATTCGCATTGGCGTTGAGCAATACCTGAGGGGAACAAGTGGTTTGGTTTGCAGGCAAATCCAGCACGATGGCTTCCGGGATAAACACCAATACCGAACGCTGGATGCTGCAAAAGCCGGCTGCGTCAGTGATAGTCACGAAATAAGTCGTAGTTGTTTGCGGAAACGCCAGCGGATTGGGGGAAGTGGGATCGTCTAACGTTTCCGCAGGCGACCACAAATACGTGTAAGAAGCATCAAAAATACTGTTCAGTCCGATGCCTACCCCAGGACAAATGGCAAAACTATCCCGTTCGATGACTTCTCCGATCAAGTTTGCGTTTATCGTTCGCTGAATCGTTGCTTTACAGCCGTTTTCAGCCGTGAGCGTCAACAACAAATTGTACTCGCCGCTGCTTGAGATGGCAAAAACCGGATTTTGAATGGTGCTACTCAGGCCGCCAGGCTCTAAATTCCAGAGCCATGCTATAATTTGGGAAACAGAATCGGTGCTCAGGTCGGTAACCTGCACCAGCAAAGAATCGGTGCAGGTGCCAAATTCGTAACTAAAATCAGGCACAATGGATCCCGGCTGCAGGTAGATTTCCCGGCGAAAGGTATCCTGGCACACCGTATTGGGATTTGCCACCAGAATGACTTCGTACCTTCCCGTGTCCGAAAAAGTAAAGGTCACATCTTCCGTAAAAAAGACATTCTCCGCAGCGCCCGGGTCATTGAAATACCAGACATAATTGTTTGCGGTCAGGCTCTGGTTTTCAAAATTCACAGTCAGGTCGCCGCATTGCAATTCCGGCGCAAAAAAAGCGGCGGTGGGTTGTCCGCATACGCCTACATTGTATTGAAAATCGCGCCGGGTTGTAGAAATTAGCAGGCCGTTGCGGTACTCTTCAATGCAAATCCCAACGACAAACTGCCCGATGGTATTTGGCGTGCCCGTCAGCAAGCCCGTAAAAGGATCAATTTGCAGGACGTTCCCGCCGGGGAAACCATTGAGCATATTGGCAACGCCATAAGGGGGATTGATCCAGGTGACCGGATCGTAGGGAGGATTGTTCGGTGGCTGGGGTTGGGGCTCGGACGGTGACGCGCCGGTCAGGGGCGCGCAGAGTTTGTAAACAATGGAATCGCCGTCCGCATCCGTGGCGGACTGGTCAAACAAAATCGGCTCATTCACACAGATGTATAAAGGTGGCCATTGCTGAAATTTGGGACTGGTATTGCATTCAAGCAACGCCTGCTCGGAGATGGTCACCGCATAGGTAGCACCAGTTGCCAATGGGTTCACAATGTTGAGGATGGTCTGGTTGCGGCAGCAACGCTGATAAGACAACTGATAGCCGCCGATGATGGGCGGCAGGGTAACCGTGGCTCGGTAAGTTGTGGTATGCACACAAACATCGGGGGGCACGACAAAACACTCCCCGCTGAGCACCGGGCTCAACGTATCGTTGTTGAGCAGCGGCACCAGGATGTTCTGCAGCAGCATATTTTGGGCATTAAAAACCCCGATGGACGCCGGATTGTCGAAGAATGCGAGCGGATTGCCATAAAAACAATCCCGAAAAATGGTCAGGGTTATTTCGTACTGGTTGTTGCCCAGACAGGTATAATTCATTTCTCCACCAACAATATGCGTAGCGGAGAGTTTGGTATGGCTTAACAACACCAGGATAAACAGTAGGGTAAGCGCTCTCATTCTTTTCGAAATTATGAGCAACCAAGATAGGAAGGGTGTGGCGATAATCCAAACCTGTTCCTACTTATTGGTTATTTACCGCTGGTATTCAGCACATCCCGAACCTGGTAGATTTTAGGTTCCCAATAGGAATTTTGAAGCAAATTATCCACTACAACGCCACGGGTATTGGTGCTGTGAATGATTTTTATGCCATCCCGGTCATTGGAAACGATCATCGCTACATGAAAAACAGGCGTGGTGGAGCTGCGTCGAAAAACAACCAGATCCCCCGGGTTGGCTTCTTTCAGCGGCACAATGCGCCCCTGCTTAGCCTGATCGCGCGAACTGGCACTCAAAGGCACCTCAAAATTGCGCATCACATAACTTGTAAATCCCGAACAATCGAATCCGCTTTTTGGGGTTTTGCCCGCCGCGGTATATTCGGTTCCTTTAAATTGCTGCGCATAAGAAACGACTTCACGCCGCAGTTCGGCTTTGGTATCTTTACTACTTTTACTGGTACGGGTGCTGGCTTCTTCTGCACGTACAGCGCGCAAAGCATTGCAGGCCGGAATGGCAATGACCAACAAAAACAGGCAGGCAGATTGGATCAAACGAAAAGTGTCCTTGTTCATAGGGATGTATTTGAAACGGTAACAAAACGCCGTTTCATTTTTGAATATTGCTGTTTGGGTCGCCTGTGCCTGTCAAAGTAAAGTTAAAAACTACTGAGGAACATCCTCCTCTTGCCCCGATTCCAACAACTCCGGCGGCAACTGCTTGGTCGTCCTCGCCCCCAATTCCCGGATTTTTTCGGCACGCCCAACCAAAGTATCCCCGTGGCGGCGCGCATTTACGAGTTTGTTCATGGCGTCGTGCCAGGCACCTTGAGCAGCTTCGATGCGCTGGCCCACGGTTTTCAGGTCTTCGATGAACGCGCAGAACCGATCGTACAGCAAGCCGCCTTGCCGGGCTATTTCCAGCACATTGCGCGTTTGTTTTTCCTGTTTCCAGATGTACGCGATCGTGCGCATGGTAGCCAGCAAGGTAGAAGTCGTTACGATCACGATGTTTTTATCCAAAGCTTCCGTGAACAGGCGACCATCGTGCCGCACTGCCGCATTGAAGGCCGGTTCGATGGGCACAAAAAGCAGCAGGTAGTCGGGGGTATTGATCTGGTAAAGGCTCTGGTAATTCTTCGAATTGAGGTCATTGATGTGCTGGCGCATACTTTCTACGTGCTCACGCAGGTGTTTTTCCTGTTTTTCAACTTTTTCTGCGTTAAAAAATCGCTCGTAAGCAGTGAGCGACACTTTGGAATCAATGATCAGGTGTTTGCCATCCGGGAGGTAGATGATGAAATCTGGGCGTTTGATTTGTCCGTCATCGTCGCGGAAAGACGGCTGGGCTCGATAGTGCATGTCCTTCACTAAGCCCGCTCTTTCAAGCAGCAATTCCAATTGAAATTCGCCCCAGTCGCCTTGGGTTTTCGAGTCGCCTTTCAGGGCATTGGCGAGGTTGCCGGCGTCCTGACTCAGTTGCTGATTGAGGTCGCGCAGCAATTCGATTTCTTTTTTCAGGGCGCTGCGGTCTTTGGTTTCTTCCACAAATTTTTTTTCAATGCTGTCTTCAAACACTTTAATTTGCTCGCGCAGTGGGGAAAGCAATTCCTGCATTTGCTGCTGGTTTTGGGCACCGAATTTCAGGCTTTTTTCGTCTAAGAGGCGGTTCGAGATGTTTTCAAATTCGATCCTGGAGCGCAATTGCAGCGCTTCGATTTCTTCTTTCAGCGTTTGCAATTTTTCCTCTGCATAGTGCAGTGCCGAATTGCGGGAAGCCAGGTCGCCCGTGAGCTGCCTCAACTGAATTTCCTTTTCCATCAGGTCGTCGCGGTGCAAATCGGCCTGTTCCTGGAGTTTGTCGTGTACTTCGCGCAGCACGTAATTTTTCTGTAATTCGTCTTTGGGCACGGCTTTTCCGAGCAACTGAAATTTGGCGTAAAGCCAGGTGCAGAGCGAGCCGAGCGCCAACCCAATTAAGAGAAAACCGAAGAGCAGGGATAAGTCGTTTTGCATGGTGATTTTTTTGTACCCAAGCTCTAAGCTACACCGAAAAAACATTTTTCAAACCCTCATACAACCTTTTCCCTCCAAAAAAGCTTCTTTGAACAAACGCAGCAGCTAACAGCCGATGTCTTACACTGTGCGCATGACGGAGAACGAACTCATTGAGGCTTGCCTGTCGGAAAACCGGCTGGCGCAAAAAATCCTGTACGACCGCTACAGCAGCGCCATGTATACGCTGGCCTATCGGGTAACGAACAACTTTGAATTAGCACAGGATGTGCTCCAGGAAGCATTTATCAAGGTTTTCAAAAGCTTAGGGCAGTTTCGGCGCGAGTCCACCTTAGGTGCCTGGATCAAAACAATTGTCGTGCGAACCGCGCTGAGCAAAATCCGCCGCGAACCGGTTTCCGTAGAACTAGATCAAATTACTACCGGCAATCTCATTGACTGGAGCAATCACTTAGATGTGGAATATTTGGAAAAAGCCATCCAGTCGCTGCCGGCAGGTTACCGGGCTATTTTTGTACTAATTGAAGTGGAAGGTTATTCGCATAAAGAAGCGGCGGATAGTTTGGGCATTTCGGTGGGTACGTCCAAGTCGCAACTGTTTTATGCAAAAAAACGACTGCGGGAGAAGATTACGGAGTTGTTGGATGTTTAAAAAACAAACAATGGAATACAGAGAACTCAATAGGAATACCCTCGAGCGCGCCATCCGCGAACTGCCGGGCTATACGCCTGAGCAGGAACTGTGGACGGCCATTGAGGCGCAGTTAGAACTGGAAGCGCAGGACAAACAACTGCGCATTGCCACGCACCAATTGCCATTGTATTCCCCGCCGCCACAGGCTTGGGGGAAAATCAGCAGCGAACTGGAGCAAAAACCGAAGCTGCGAAAACTTTGGACAAGACCGGTTCTGGCAATTGCCGCCACCATTTTTGGCGTCATCCTGAGCGTGGGCGTCTGGCTTTATTTCAGCGAAGACACTGGCGCCCAAATGGTTTTGCACACCACCGAAATGCTGGATGTGACCGGTTTTGAAGGCGACTGGGATGCTGATGAACAAGACATTGCCATGGTCGTTTCGATGGTGGAAAAAATGCCGGAAAATGAAAACCTGAACTCCCTGAAAACCGAACTAAAAGAACTGAATGAAGCCAAAGCTGTTTTGACCCACACGATGAGTCAATACGGCAAAGACGCTGACCTGATCCGACGCTTGAGCAAAATAGAGCGCGAACGCTCAAAAATCGTCAAACAAATGGCCGCTGAGATATGAGATATTCAATTGCCTTTTTGCTGTTTATGTTGCTGTTGACTTGCGCTACGGCACCCGTGATCGCCCAAACGATCAAGGTTCAGGTCATTACCAAAAAAATCGAAAAAAACTTCCACTATAAAGAGGGCTACGAAGTGAACATCGAAGGGGAAAAAGCGGAAGTGAATATCCAAACCTGGGAGAAAAAAGAAATCCAGGTCGTGATGGAACTGATTGCCAAGCATCCCGACAAAGCGGTTGCTGAAAGAGACCTGGAACTCATGAAACACTTAGCCCAACGGGTAAAGAACAAAATTTACCTCCGCAACTACCTGTCTTCCGTGGAAGGCAAAGGGAAAAGCGAGCCGGAAGCTTATCTTTCTGTAAAATACACCATTACACTGCCTGGGGAATGCCCGGTTTATCTGAAAAACATTTTTGGAGCCGCCAACATCAGCAGTCTGACCAACCGCCTGCGCGTGAACAGCGAATTCAGCCGCATTGGCTTACAGAACCTGAAAGGGTCTGTGGAAATCAAAACCCGTTTCGGCGATCTAATCGGCCAGAACCTCGACGGCTGGTTCAATATTCAGTCGCGGCGTTCCGACCTCACCCTGCAAAACATCAGCGGCCGCTTCAATATTCAGGCGCAGTATGGCACCATTCGGCTTTTCGCCAACGACGACCTCGCCGATTTGCGCTTAGACGCTGAAAAATCAGAGGTCTGGTTCTACCATCCCAATCCGCAGTTTGTAGGCTATTCCCTTAGTGCCAGGGGCAGCGAAGTTAACCTGCCTTCCCGCATTGATGCCCATTGGTTAGCGTTGGACAACGGCGAGCGCAAAATCACATTTAGTCCCAACCGCGAATACTATCCCAAGGTGAGTATTCGGATTACTTTTGGCAATTTGCATGTGGAGAAACGGGTGGCACCGTAGGGCTAAAGTTGAGCCTAAATGATCGCCATAAAAACAATCATATCTTCTAATGATTTCAGGTGAGTTCGGGTTGCAAGCAATCGTTGAATAAGATGACCATTGAAGTAGACAGTATCTGCAATTCTATCTGCACGCCCTTTTCCGTAGGAGATATTTGGATAGGAAGCTTTTAGCATGTGATGCAAATAGATAAAATGGTACTTGCCAATTGAGAGATGATTTAGATTAGGTCGTCTACCGGGATTAGCAGGCATAGCTTCAGGGTCTTGTTTTTCTACATCGTAATCATCTACTTACATCCTTATATTTTTGTTGGAAGATGCCTTTGCAGACTGATAGTGATGAATATGACCGCAAAGCCACGTTTCAAAGCATACTTTCTGAACTATATCTGAACCTGGCAATTTGCGGGCAGCTCTGCGGCAGCCTCACTTATCGCAACTTCAACCCTTCTTTTACGGGAAGCAACTGATTCATCTTCAGCATCAATAACAACTATAAAATAATCGAACACAGGATTAGAGGCTATTTCATCAATTGCATTGCCGATCGCATTATGAATCATATTTCCAGCCCCTCCCCCACTAAAAATGTAATATTGATCAGAGGCCATTTGAGTGTAATTATAAGACCGCCCGATCTTCCTACCCAGCAAGTGTTCGACCCAAATTGGATAGACCTTTAACTCTGCTATGCCTTCCACAAGAAGATAAAGGTTCATGCTAAGAAGTCGTGGTTTCAAAATGGTTCATCAACGCGAGATAAGGCACATGCCGAGTGCGTCCAAAAGGAAGCGTTTCAGGGCGGGCATTTTGAATCCGGCCATTCGATCTTGATATTTAGCTCTCCGTCTTTAGTGCGTTCAATTGAATGACCAGATGGCAGGGTTCTGATAATTTCAAAATGCACCGGATAACGCTCATCGTTAAGACTTCCCATCTCCGGGCTTCCAAAAGCACCCCTCCATTCGAAGTCCATATCTTCATTGGAAAAAGTAATTTTCCACTCTACATCATTCATTGTCTTCCCGAGCGCTATCCCTCTCAGGTGCCAGAGCGCTCTGAGAATTTGGGTTTTTCCTGCTCCGGACAGCCCTACCAAAAGATTCAATTGTTCAAACTCAATTGGCGCCATTTCCCACCCCAAAAAACTATTCTTGAAATACAGTGACTTGATATGCATCTTAGAAATGGGTATGTTCTTTATGAATATTGCAAAGGCAATAAAAATGTTCCATGCCATAAGTTGCAAGGCCGCCAATCGCTTACTTATCGTTCAAAGTCGGCCAAGCATCGAATTTTTGTAAAAGCTGCCGACAATTTCCTTATTTTGCGCCGCACAAAAAGCGCATTCCATCATGCAACAAGATCTGAAATCTCTTTTCCAGAGCTATGGCTTAGACGAAAAAAGTGTTGATTTCCTCACCAAGGCATTGGAACGGAACAACCAGCCCGGCTTTGATTATTTAGAATACAAACAATCCCTGGCTGCATTGTCCAAAATGAATATGGACGAGGCAACAGCGTTCAAATCGGCCTTCGCCACCGCTGCGACGATGGGGCTGACGAAAGAAAAACTGCTTAAAACAGCAGATTTCTACAAAGGCATCCTCAATACGGAGAAGCAGGAATTTGACAAAGCCCTCCAAAAGCAAGTGCAGGATCGCGTCCACTCCAAGCAGGAAGAAGTCAAAAAATTGCAGATTCAAATCGAAGAACATCGGGCCAAAATCAAAGAATTAGAAGCTCAGATGGTTGAAAATCAGTCCATTATTGACCGAGCCGATGAAGACATCCGTGGGGCTACAGAAAAGATCGAAACCACCCGCGGGCACTTTGAAACGACGCTGAAAGGCATTCTCAGCGATATTGACAAAGACATGAATAACATCAATCAATACCTATAACCATGGCAAGCGACACGTTCACTAATCCTTCGGGAAAACCTTTCTGGAAAAGGCCGGAAGGGGTAACTGGCGCCATTTTCCTGGCGGCCATTGTTGCTGGCGGTGGTTTTCTGCTGTACACCTTTATGCCCTTTTTGCTGGCGCTCGCCCAGAATGTCCTCTACCTGAGCCTCATGCTCGTGGCCATCGGCACGATCCTGTACCTGGTACTTGACCCCAAAATGCGCAATTTATTCTGGTATGGCTACAAAAGCATCATGCGCCGGATCACCGGGGTGTTTGTAAACATTGACCCCATTGGCATACTGAAAAGTTACGTGGAGGACCTTCAGGATAATTTGGTCAAAATGCGCAAACAAATCGGCTTGTTGCGCGGTCAGATGCGGCAATTGCAAGGGCTGATGGAGACCAACAACAAAGAAATCGAACAAAATCTGAAATTGGCCGCAGCTGCCAAAGTTGGTGGTAAAGATCCGCAATTGGTGCTCGCTTCGCGCAAAGCAGCCCGCCTCCAGGAAAGCAATGAAAAATACCGCGTATTGGTGAACCGCATGGAAATCCTGTACCGGATTTTAGTCAAAATGCACGACAATTCCGAAATTCTGCTCCAGGATACCAAAGACCAGGTTGAATTAAAAGAAGAGGAACGCAAAGCCATCCGCGCCTCCCATTCAGCCATGAAATCGGCCATGAGCGTGATGTCGGGCGATCCGGATAAACGCGCCATGTTCGACATGGCCATGGAAGCCATTACCGAAGATGTGGCCGGAAAAGTTGGCGAAATGGAGCGTTTTATGGAAATGTCGTCCGGTTTTATGAATTCGGTTGACTTGCAAAACGGGGTATTTGAAGAGCAGGGGCTGCAAATGCTGGAAGAATGGGAACAGAAAAGCACCCTGATGCTGATGGAGGGCGCGCACGGCCACAGCAAGTCTCAAACCCAAGACGCGCTGGAACTCAAGCAACTTGATCAAAAGGCAACCCAAGAGGCACCCCGGAATGCGGACGGGCAATACGATAATTTGTTCAAATAAGGACGCCCTTAAGGTGCCAATCTTTGAATGATCCAACTGCCATGGCCGTCGTGCAAATACTGCACGCGGTCGTGTAAGCGGCTGCTCCTCCCCTGCCAGAATTCGATGCAGCTGGGCTTCAAAAGGTACCCACCCCACTGTTCGGGACGGGGCAATTGTTCCGTTTCCGCAAATTCCTTTTCCAAAGCGACAACTTTGTCCTCCAAAATCGTCCGATCGCTGATGACTGCGCTCTGTGGCGAAGCCCATGCGCCAATCTGGCTGTTTTTGGGCCGGCTTTGGAAGTATTCGGTAGAAGCTTCCGGCAATACTTTTTCGACAACACCTTCTATCCGAACCTGCCGTTGCTGCGTCAGCCATAAAAAAACCAGCGCCGCGTGGGTATTGGCTTCCAGCTCCCTGCCTTTGCGGCTGTCGTAATTGGTATAAAACACAAAGCCCCCGGGATCTAATCCTTTCAATAAGACAATCCTGGCAGAAGGCTTGCCATCGGGCGTGGCGGTAGCAAGGGTCATGGCGTTTGGCTCCGGTTCGCCAGCCTGCAATGCGTCCTTGAACCATTCCTCGAACTGCCGGATCGGATCGGGATTAACCGTCGAAATATCGAGTACGCCTGCGTTGTAATCTTGTCTAAGGTGATGAATTTCAAGCAGCATAAATCATGAAAATTGCACAATGAAAAGTGTATGCAAGGTACATAAAAAAACCCCTTGAAGCCATTCAAGGGGTCGAGATAAAACAAAAACTATGAACAAACACTAACTTATTACATATCCGTAGGATTCCACTTTTGTAAAGCGATTGAATTCAGACTTACAAAGATATATCGTTTAAGCGCTTCAAACGCTTATGGGTCGCTGAAATAATAACTGTCCACTTTTCCAGGAGGTCTTTTGCTCCTACCCCGCGTTGGAGAACCGCCTCCCTTAGCTATGGCTAAGGAACATCGCAATAATAAGTTCGCGTTTTCGGCGTGGGGATTTTTCCAGCGGACAAGGCGCAAGAAGGGAGCGTAGCCAAAGCTACGTGACCGACGAAGGCAATTGCGCCGACTGAAAGCAATTGCGGGAAGTCCG
>JBBQGV010000020.1:0-70362 GCA_038323375.1 Chitinophagales bacterium | reverse complement strand
TTACAAAAAAACGTAAAACAAAGATGGCTTGCTTTACAAAGAAAAATGTTATATAATTTTGTGAAAAAATTACATAATTTACACATTCCCTTCGAATGAATGTGTGAATTTTGTAAACATTTTTCAAAATCATGTAAGCCTCTTTTGTCATAAAGCGCCCACTTTTGCAAAGTGATGATTACAATTCAATTCATTGCAACAAGTCTATTGTTTTATAGCAGCAATACGCCTGGTATAAACTCCCTTACTTGTACAATATTTTTCACACAAGGAGCCTGCATAAATAAAGTGGTGCAAACATCACATGGAGATCCCATGCTCCTGGTGAATCTGCATTCGGATTGCCATCTGGCTGTTCGTTTTATGAATATTCCTAAAACTATATTGTCATGCAAATTTTAAAAAAACCTTTTCAGGTAAGCAGGGGCAACCTGGCCTTGCCAACCGGCGTCGGTTCTTGCAGTATTCGGGAGTTGCCTTAGCAACCGGCGCACTGCTAATTGAGATGGTCTAGTTTTTTCCGGACACAAAACACTCACCAGCGAGCGCCGACAAGTCGCTTACCTCAAATAATCATACTCCGCTTTCAGTGCAGCCCTCAAAGCCTCCATTTCCGCAATGGCCCCTTCATAAACCCCAAGATTGAACAGGCGGGCATAGCGGATTTTCCTCAGGTGCAAAAACAGGCGTACCCGCTCTTCGGGTGTGATGGGCAGGGGCGTACGGACAGCTATAATTTTTCCTCCTTCGCCGAGTACGAGACATTTGTCCAAAATCCCGACAATATCCTGACAATAGCGCTCCGCAAAATTGGATTCGGGGTACTGCTCCTCTACCTTTTCTAAAATATCGTATTGAAAATCACACAAGTGCACGATTTTGGTACGAAGAGAATCATTGGTAATGACGTTCAAGCCGGTGGATTTCAGCGCTTCGAATGGGGCGGTATTCTGGATGCTCAGAAAGCTCCGGGTTAGTTACAGCAGGTATTGCCCAAAGGTATCCGTGCTCACGGGCTTGTCTTCTGCAATTTTAAAAAAGTATTCAACGCTTTTTAAGCCCTGTTTGTGGCCATTCAGGTTTTCGGAGGCGTCGGCCATATCGCTGCCCAGACTTTGGTGCATTTCTTTGATCACGGTTTGCGTGTACCGATGTTCTTTCTGCGTTTCCTGGTATTTGTTCGCCATAAAGCCGATGTAAACGCCGAAAATGACGGTGATCAGCTCCAGGAGGTATTTCCAAATGGAGTTTTTGAAAGGTTTGGGTGTTGGCGCAGTATTTTCGGTTTGTGTCATTGTTTGATTTATAATAAGCAGGCTTACTTGCCATTAGTCATTGATTGAGGCGCATTTGTTCCAAATCACCTTCCCATTTCAATTTACCCCGCAATTCGCGCAAAGCAGCCTGCTGGCGGATTTGAATAAAAAGCTTTAAAGCTTCTTATACAACTACCTTTTTGGTATCCAAGCTGCTTAATTTTAATGCTTGCTGCATCAAAATATCATCAATTACAATATTTGTTCGCATCTATACACACGATTTGACGCAAATATGCACATTTGATGTGTGAAAAACAAAATTTCAATCATCATAAGGATCCATAGGATTTGTCTTTACAGTATGTGCAGGTAAAGTTCGGAATATCACCCGGGAAAGGGAAAAAAGTTAAAAAAATCAAAAAACCCTTGCACATACCAATTAGTATGTTCATCTTTGTGCCATGATTGATACCCGTCGCAACATCCTGGAAAAAAACTACGAAGCCATGCACCGCCAAGGCTTCCAAGGGGTTCGTCCCGACAAAGTAATCGCCGAGCTGGGCATTACCAAAGGCGCGTTCTATCACTATTTTTCCGGAAAATTGGAATTAGGCTACGCAGTGGTTGACGAAATTATCGGTCCGCGCTACACCGGGCTTTGGCAGCAATTGGACCATTACCAGGGGCATCCGGTGGAAGGCATCGTGTGGTGTCTGGAGTACATCCGATCCGGCATGAACGAACAAGGTTGTGCCTTGGGCTGTCCGCTCAACAACCTCATCAACGAAATGGCACCTTTGGATGAAGGCTTCCGACGCCGATTGCAAGCCATTATGGAAATCATGCACGGAGCCATCGCCCGCGCTTTGCAACGTGCTACCGATAAGGGCTTGCTGAATCGAACGGTAGACGCCAAAAGCTACGCGTACTTTGTGCTTGCCGCAATGGAGGGCTGCTTTAGCGTGGGCAAATCCATGCAGCACAAATCCGCTTTTGATGCAGCGATGGATGAATTGATTGGGACGTTGCGAAGTTTGTAGGGCGCGACCCTCGCGGTCGCCCAATGTGTTATTTTTTTTGACCTCAAAACATACCAACTTGTACGTATGTTTATCATTACTCACACCATAAATCAACAAGATCATGTACGTAATCACAGGAGCCTCCGGGCATACGGGCGAACGCGCTGCATTGCAACTATTGGAAGCCGGTAAAGAAGTCGTCGTCATTGGCCGCAGCGCAGAACGGCTTGCGGGCTTAGTCGCAAAAGGTGCCCGCGCTGCCATTGGCGACTTGTCGGATGCCGCGTTTCTGACCCAAACCTTTACAGGCGCAACCGGCGTTTACGCCCTCATCCCGCCAAATTTTGGCGCTGAAGATTTCCGTGCTTATCAAAATGCGATTGCAACAGCCATCGCAACGGCCGTGCGGGAAGCCGCCGTTCCCAACGTCGTAACGCTGTCCAGCATTGGCGCGCACAGTCCGGAAACAGGCGTCGTTGGCGGCTTGTACGATTTTGAGCAAAAATTGGCAATTTGCCCCTTGCCTACTTCCCCTTCCGATCTTCCAGTTTAAACTTCACCGGCAAATTAAACTGCACGCGCACCGGTTTGCCATGCTGGTGACCCGGAATCCATCGGATACCTCCTTCGTTCATCAGGTTGACGACCCGACGCGCTTCTACGCCGCAGCCTTTTCCGATGTCGCGTGTGATTTCAGCTTTGGAAATGCTCCCGTCTGTTTCAATAATAAACGTGACGACCACCGTCCCTTCAAGACCCTCTTGCCGTGCTTCGAGTGGGTATAGAATCCTGGAATATACAAACTCCAGCATTTTTTTGTCTGCACAACGCTTTTTCTCAAGATCCGTACCGGCCAGTTCCTCGCAACCCGGGAATCGGGGCATTTGATCCACGACTTTAAAGACTTCTTCAGCCCCTTCAGAAAGCACCGGAGCAGGCCTTGATTGTCTGGCGGCCATATCCTGGGCCGTGTACAACTTGTAGGAGAAAAAATCGCGGATGAAGTTCAGCGAATAATCGGTATGCGGCGACTCGATGCGGCGGATTTCCAGCGCGCCGGGGCAATAAAAGCGCACTTCGCGACAGATGTCGCCAATGGCTTCTTCGTCCGTTGCAAAGGTCGTGGGCCCCATGCCGTCTTTGCCAAAACAATTCGTCTGGTAGTACACTGAATCGCAGGCGACGAGCTTCAGTTTGGTCAGCTGCCAGGTTCCGATCAGCGTTTCGCCACAATAAAAAGCAATTGTTTTTTGCGTTTCGAGGACATCGCCGGGCTGGCCATTGCAAACGGCGCATTGCGGGCAGCTTTTTTCACTGCTCCAGCCGTCTTCGCGAAATTTCAAATAAGAAGATTGTGCCGACAGCACCATAGACAGCAAGCTGAGCAATAAGAGCGCGAAAAGAAGTTTCATTGCAAATCAGGTTTGTTGATTGAATAATTACCCGCTAAGATAGTTAAAACTGCGTTTCATTTCGTTTGCAATTATCCACCGCTTGTAACAAATTTTAAAAAAAACGTTATGTACCTTTGCGAAAGATAAACATCAGCATGAAAGCACTACTGTCTGCCTGTTTCGTTTGCTTTGCAATTTTTGCATTCGGGCAATCTATTGAAGAATTGGAGCAAAAGTTGCAGGAAGCGGAAACGAGCAAGGAAAAAATGCTCTACAGCTTCGAGTTGGCTCAGGCCTATGTCCGGACCAACACAGCCAAGGCGCTGGAATACGGCAAACAAGCCCACAACTTAGCCACGCAGCAAAGCAATCCGGGCATGTCGGCTCAATCTGCCTATTTGGTAGCGGAAGCCTACGAACGCGCACGCGATGACAAAAACGTAGAGGTTTGGCTGAAAAGCGCATACAATTTTGCCAAACAGGCCAAAGACTCCGACCTGATCATCAAGAGCGTGGACAAACGCAGCCGCTTAGCCAAAAAACAGCGCAATGAACAGCGCGCCATCCAGATTTACGAAGAAGCCTTTACCTATTTCAGCCAGAAAGGAACCAGCATCAGCGATTTGGAAAGCAACTTTGACCTGCAAAAAGCAGGCATTGACCGCCAAAAACGCGACTTGGAAAAAGAACGCGACAAGCTCGAGTTTGAAGTGCGCAACCTTTCGGCTGAACGCGACCAGTTGAGCAGCGACAAATCCCACTTAGAAGTGCGCCAGGAACAGTTGGTGCGGGAAACGCAGCGCAAATCGAGCGAACTATCCACCAAACAGGTAGAGCTGGAAACAGTAGCCGAGGAAAAAAAGCGCATTGAGGAAGAAAAGAAAATGAAGGAACGCCTCATCAGCACCCTGAACAAAGAAGCGCTGGCCGATTCGCTCGTGCTGGCGGAAAGGGAATTAGCCATCCAAATTTCGGACGCTGCATTAGCTGAAGAAAAGACCCTGCGCAGTTACTTTTTTATTGGTGCCGGCGTACTCGTTTTGCTGGCTTTCCTGATGTTCCTGCTGTACAGTTCCAGCCGGCGTGCAAAGCGAAAAATTGAAGAAAAAAGCCGGATCATTGACCTGGAACGCGAAAAATCGGATGAGCTGCTGCTCAATATCCTGCCTGCTCAGATCGCAGCGGAGTTGAAGCAGTTCAGCAAAGTGAAAGCGCGCCGCTATGAAGAAGTCACCGTGATGTTTGTGGACTTCAAAAACTTCACCAGCATCTCGGAACAACTCTCGCCCGAAGATTTAGTGGAAGAGTTGGATCGCTGTTTTAAAGGCTTCGACTTCATCATCCACCAGTATCGCGACGTGGAAAAAATCAAAACCATCGGCGACGCCTACATGTGCGCCAGCGGGCTTTCTGAGCAAAAATCCATGCCTTTCAACATCATCCGCGCCGCTTTTGAAATGCAGCAATTCCTGGAGGAACAAAAACAGGAACGCCTGCGTCTGGGCAAACCGTTCTTTGAAGCGCGCATTGGCCTGCATACCGGCTCTGTCGTTGCGGGCGTGGTGGGCGTGAACAAATTCGCCTACGACATTTGGGGCGACACGGTGAACATCGCTTCCCGCATGGAGGGCAACTGCGAGCCGGGGCGCATCAACATCTCTGAAATGACTTACAACCTCGTGAAATATCAGTTTGAATGCGAATACCGCGGTAAAATTGACGCCAAAAACAAAGGCGCCATAGATATGTACTACGTAACCAGAGAGACGGCCGGCGTCACCGCAGTGGCGTCATGACCCGGCAGCTTGAAATCGTTTGCACGTCCCTGCGCGATGCGGTTGACGCCCAATACGGGGGTGCCGACCGCATTGAGCTGTGTGCCCGCCTGAGCGTGGGCGGCCTGACGCCCTCTCCCACCCTGCTCCGCAAAGTCAAATCCACCGTCCAGATTCCCGTTTTTGTCCTCATCCGCCCGCGCAGCCGCGATTTTTGTTACACCAACGCCGAAT
The DNA here is from genome assembly GCA_038323375.1 of Chitinophagales bacterium. GTDB lineage: Bacteria > Bacteroidota > Bacteroidia > Chitinophagales > Saprospiraceae > JABWAJ01. The sequence goes on along the minus strand of JBBQGV010000020.1, from coordinate 64,678 downwards.
TCACGCGCCTGCTGCACCAAATCATCGAAGCCAAGGCACATGGCGCCGACGGCATCGTCTGCGGCGCGCTACTCCCAAACGGCCACTTAGACGTGGAACGCACCGCACAAATGGTCGCTGCCGCCCACCCCCTACCCTTCACCTTCCACCGCGCCTTCGACCGCTGCCAGGAACCCCTGACCGCCATTGACCGCTTGGCCGAACTTGGCGTGCAACGCATCCTCACCTCCGGCCAGTGCCCAACCGCGCTGGAAGGCATCGAAAATTTGAAGGCTTTCGCCAAATACGCTGCGGGACGATTGACGATTTTGGTTGGCGGCGGGGTAAGGCCTGAGCATTTAAGCGCATTGATGGCCGTAGAAGGGTTGTGGGAGTTTCACTCGTCAGGAAGAGGGGAAAAAGCGCGTTCGATTCGGAAGGCGGTGCGAGAGATGTCCTTGCTTATGTGCCTGCTTATGGGTCGGACACTTCCGGAAGTGTCCGACCCGTAAGCAGGTACCCGTAGCAATGGAGATAAGTGCTGCACCGGCAGTACAGAGACAAGACTATAGATTAGAACAATCATATCTTCCTCTATTTTAATTTCCTATAAATGAATACCACACCTGCAACAGACCTCCGTTTTTACCTCAATGGCACCCTTGTCTGCATCCAAAACGTAGACCCGGCCATTCTACTCATTGATTACCTGCGCTCAGCCGAAGTAGGGCTCACAGGGACAAAGATGAATTGTAAACAAGGAGGCTGCGGGGTTTGCACCGTCATGCTTTCTTCGTTTGACCCCAGCAGCGGCCAAATCATTACCCGTTCCATGAACTCCTGCATGCACCCGCTAGCCTCGCTTGACGGCATGCTGGTGACCACCGTGGAAGGCACCGGCAGCGTCCTTTCAGCCGTGAGCCGGGTGCAGCAATGCCTCGCCCAAAACAACGGAACCCAATGCGGATTTTGCACCCCGGGCTGGATCATGAACATGACGGCGGCGGTCGTGCAAAAAGGGAATCAACCCGATACCAAAATAGGTACCAAACAAGAGATTCAGGCCATGTTTGACGGCAATCTTTGCCGTTGCACCGGATACAGGCCCATTCTTTACGGGTTTCAGAAAGAATTCGCCAGCGACTGGAATCCGGAGGTGGATGAAAAAGGCTGCATGACGTGCCTGACAGACCCCGCCGAAACCGTCAATGTTGCGCCAACGATTACCGTACAATTTCCGGAAGGATTGAAAAAACCTGCGCGGCCGGTTCAATACCACCACAGTGGATACGCGTGGTATCGCCCGGGAGACGTCGGGGAAACGCTTGAACTAATGTCTCGCCATCAAGGAGACAATACCCGACTCGTCGTTGGCAATACGTCCATTGGGGTGTACGACAAATACAAAGAAGACCCCCACGTGTTTATTGACATCGCCCAATTGGCCGAATTAAGGTTGCAACGGATTGGCAAAGCGCATATAGAGGCCGGATCGGCGCTTACGTACAGCGAGTTTATTGAACTGCTTAACGCCGCCTTGGCCAGCTCCGGCGCAAAAGACGGGCACCATCATTCGGGTCTCGAAGCAGTGAAATACATGGCCGGGCGAACCGCTGGCAATATCGTGCGGAATGCCGCCAGCCTGGCCGGCAATACCATGATGGTGGTGAAGCACATCACCACCGGTGCCCCGTTTCCATCGGACATGTTTACCGCACTGGCCATGATGGGCACCGAGGTCAGGATAGTATGTCCGGGTTGGAAAGAAGCAAAAACACTGGGCTTATTGGATTTTGCCGAAGCCTATCCCAAGTCAAAAGAATTGCAGGAAGGCGTTTTGATCCTCGGCTATTCCATCCCTTTCCACCCAGAGTCTATATGCCAAACCTATAAATGCGCCCTTCGGGAAGTGAACTCCCACAGCATCGTCAATGCAGGCATGCGGGTTCGGTTGGATCCGGCAGGGAAAATTGCCGACGCCACCCTCATCCTCGGCGGTATCGGGCCATTGGCATTCCACGCCACGCTTGCAGAGCAGGCTTTACGTGGCAAAGCGCTAAACGATGAAACGCTCCAAACAGCCCTGGCCGCTTTGACGCAGGACGTAAAAACGATCCAAAAAAACAGCGCAGCAAGGATGAGCGCCCTACCCTGGGAAGGGTTCACCGATGCATACAGGCAACACCTTGCGCAGTCGTTTCTGTACAAATTTTTTGTGCAGTTGATGGAAGCTCAACAACCTGCCAGCGTTCCCGCACCGGTCTGGTCGGCGGGCAGGCGCACCGAACGGCCTGCTTCCAAAGGCACCCAAAGGTACAAAACCTACCCCGACGAATACCCGGTTAACCAGCCCTATATCAAATTAGAAACCTTTCTTCAAACGACGGGCGAAGCCATTTATCCTCAGGACATTCCGTTGCCGCGCCGTGGTCTGGAAGCTGCTTTTGCCACCAGTCCGTATCCCGCTGCCGCCGTTCATTTCATCGTGCCCGGTAAACGGGGTAAGGCTACAACCGAGGCCGTATTGGCGGTTCTGAAAGCGCAGTTCCCGGGCGTTGTGGACATCGTCACGGCAGCAGACATCCCAGGTGCAAAAGCCATCGGCCAGGGCAGCGACCAGCCGCTTTTTTGCATCGGCATGGATCAGCCCGATGAAGGAACGGTCAATGCGCATGGGCAGGCGCTTTGCCTCGTCTTAGCCAAAACGTATATTGAAGCGCAGGACGCCGCCCAATTTCTGTTGACGCAATGTATACACTACGCGCCCAAAGATCCCATCATCAGTTTCGAACAGGCAATTGACCAGGACAGCATTTTCCCCGATAAGGGCGCCTATCCGGTGCACATCTGGAAAATCACGAGGGAAAAAACCGATTCCACCTGGGCTAACACAGCCCTTAACGACCTGCCCGCTGCCCTAACCCTCGATCAAACCCCTTGCATCGTGGTGAAAGGCGCTCAGGAAACAGGCAGTCAGCTCCATTTTTACATGGAATCTCAAGCCGCGCTGGCGCTTCCGGGAGAAGATGCGCAATTGATCCTCTACCCTTCCACGCAATCGCCCGACTCCATCCAGTCGAGCGCCGTGGACGTGCTGAAATCTACTGCCGTGAAACCCGGCGAAGCCACACCCAGGCTAAACAAAGTAGACGTGCGGGTGAAACGCCTTGGCGGAGGTTATGGCGGCAAATGCGACCAGTCTATGTTTGCCTCAGCGCCAGCAGCGGTGGCGGCCTGGAAGCACCAACGACCCGTCAGATTAGCCAATGCGCGGGCAGTAGACACAGCCGTCTACGGGCACCGCCATCCTTTGTTGTCAAAATATGCGGTTGCCATTGCCAGCGACGGCCCAAACAAGGGGAAAATCCTGGGCTGGCGTGCAGATTTTCATTTGGACGGGGGATACACTTACGATGCCTCCTTTGTGGTGAGCGACTGTGTGCAGTTGCGCTGCGATTCGGCCTATTTTGTGCCCAACTGGCAGACCTCCTCCGACGTATGCAAAACAAACAAGGCAAGCAATACGGCTTTCCGTTCCATGGGTCTGGTGCAAGGCCTGATCGCCCAGGAAGAAGCACTGGAGGCAGCTGCCCACGCCATTGGTATGCTTCCGGAAGATGTCCGGGCAAAAAACCTGTACCAAACGGGGCAAACCACACCATTTGGCCAGGTCGTGAAAGATTGCTACCTGCAAAGGGTTTGGGAAGCTACCAGAAAAAAATCGGGGTTCGACAAACGATTGGCGCAGGTGAATGATTTTAATGCAAAAAACCGTTGGCGGAAACGGGGCATTTCCCTCATCCCGGTGAAGTACGCTTCGGGGTACAACGCCACTTTTCTGGAACAAGCGGGCGCCCTGGTTGAAGTATACGATCAGGATGCTTCTGTGCTGGTGCGCCAGGGCGGCGTTGATATGGGGCAGGGATTAAACACCATCGTTGCCCAGATTGCCGCCAAGAGTCTGGGGGTATCGCTGAGTCTTGTCCGGATCGCTGAAATGGACACGGCCGTAATCCCCAACCCCGTCAGCACCGGCGCTTCTACCGGCTCCGCTTTCAATAGCAAAGCCGTGGAGGAAGCTTGTAAAAAGCTAAAAAAACGCCTACAGAAATGGCTGCACGCCAAAGGCCCGGATTTTTGTAAAAACTACCAGCTTTTTGGCCAGCCGGTGCCCCTGCCCTACAATACCGATTACCGGAAAATTCAATGGGATGCCACCTCCTGGCCAGCGGTCGTGCACGAAGCGAACCAGGAACGCATCAATTTATCGGAGCAGGTGCGGGTCGCCATCAAAGGGGGCAAAAAAACGGACGCGCCAGATACGTTTACGTTTAAACCCGGAACGATCCCGGAAACGGTGAACCAGTTTGTCGGGTTCACTTTCAGCGCGGCGTGTACCGAAGTAGAAATTGATGTACTCACAGGGGAAACGACCGTGCTGCGCGCCGATCTGGTCTACGACATGGGCAAAAGCATCAATCCCGCCATTGACATTGGCCAGGTAGAAGGTGCTTTTGTACAAGGGCTTGGTTTTGTGTTGTACGAAGACATGGTTTACCAGCCGGATGGCCCGTATAAAGGCGCTTTAAACTCCCTCAATACCTGGGAATACAAGCCACCCGCAGTGACTTCTATTCCTTTAGAAATGCATGTGGATCTGTTTCCGTATCCGCGAAAAATAAAAGATCCCAACTTACTTTTTTCTTCCAAGGAAGTTGGAGAACCGCCGCTTTGTCTGGCCGCCACGGTGCTTTTTGCCGTCAAGCACGCCATCCTTGCCGCCCGACAGGATCGGGGGCATTCGGAGTGGTTCCCCCTTTATGCCCCGGCAACCGTTCAACGGATTCGGGAGGCTTGTTTGGTGGAAATCGGGGATTTGAGGGTGGAGTGATGGGTATCCGTTTCAGGTGTCGAACACTTTTGGAAGTGTCCGACACCTGAAACGGAAACTCAAGCTCAATTTTTGACAATGCGCTTGTTTACAGCGGTATCCGTAATTTGATGCAAGCCGTAAACGGATCAAAACTGCGGCTCCAGCCCAGCGGGAGCTAACACTTTATGCCTGCGGGGAATCCCTCCCCTATTCAAACCGCCCATCCCTCAAATAAGGTAGCCGTTCCAAATATTCCACCGCAATACCCACCACCCCAAATTCCTCCGTCACCTTCCCCCGGACCAAATAAATCCCCGTTCCTTTCGTGGGATATTGTTTCATTTCTTTTGGAAAAATGACCGAGTTAAAATAATCGCCGTCCACATCGTACCAGGCATCAAACCCCATCAACTCGGGCTGTTTGGTGGAAGTGGTTTTGCGGCAGATGAAATAACCGGGGATGTTGACGGTTTTGCCAATATGGTTCTTGAGTTCATTGGCTTTAAGAAGGCGGAGATTTTTACCCGCCAGAAATGCCTGATCCAGCAAGGCAAAAGGCGAGCAAAGCGGGAATTTCAACAATTCTATTTCGTCAAAAGCCTGGTCGTACGGGCCTTCGGTGAGTGGCGGCAGGACAAAGTTTTCGGTCGGCGTTTCAAAAAAAGCTGCCGATTGGAGGAACTTGTTTGCGTTCGGGTTACGGGTCTTGTTTTTCTCCCACATAAGTTGGTATTTGTTCAGTCCGGTAAACCGGAAAGCGTTGATTTTGATGAGGAGTTCCAACTGCGTGACCGCAAGGGCGATGCGCCCGGTAAAATCTTCGAGGCTTTTGTAGGGACCACTTTTCCTGCGTCGGTAGGCTATTTCTTCGGCCACGCTCTTTTCCAATCCCTGGATAAAAACAAGCCCCAGGTAGATGTTTTTGCCCTCGATGCGGGCGAGCAGCTCGCTGTGGTTAACGCACGGTGGGTGGATGACGGCACCCCATCGTTTGGCTTCGTGCAGGTAGATTTCCGTGCGGTAAAACCCGCCAAAATTGTTGATCACCGCCGTCAGAAACTCCAGCGGGTAATGGGCTTTCAGGTACAAATCCTGAAAAGAAAGCACGGTGAACGCCGCCGAATGCGCCTTGCAAAAAGAATACCCGGCAAAACTCTCGATTTGCCGCCAGACCTCCCGACTCAGGTCATCTGTCCGGCCTTTTTCCCGGCAGCCCTGGAAGAATTTTTCTTTCAACTGCTCAAAGGTTTCCGAATTTCGGCGCTTGCCGCTCATGATTTTGCGCAAATGGTCGCTTTCCGCTAAGGACAGTCCCGCAAAATCGTGGCAAATTTTCATCACATCCTCCTGGAAAACCATAATGCCGTAGGTCTCAGACAAGTTTTCCTTGAAAGTCGGGTGGAGGTACTCAAACCCATACGGGTGTTTGTGGCGCTGAAGGTATTCCCGCATCATGCCGGAACTTGCCACGCCGGGCCGGATGATGCTGGAAGCAATCACCAGGTCGGGGTAATTGTCGCACTGCATTTTGGGCAGCAGTTCCCGCATGTTGGGCGATTCTGCGTAAAAAACACCGACGGTGTCGCCGGTTTTGAGCAGCGTTTTGGCTTTTTCATCGGCGTAGATGGTTTTCGTATCGGACACATCCACCGCTTTGCCCTGGTTTTCCCGGATATAGGTCACCGCGTCCCGGATATGGGAAAGCCCGCACTGGCCCAGGATGTCAAACTTGTTGAAACCCCAATCTTCGGCGGTGTACATGTCAAAATGTACAATGGGAAAGCCAAACGGCATCGGGCGCAGGGCAGAGTAGTAATAGAACGGAGCGTGGGAAATGATGATGCCAGACGCGTGTACGGAGAGTTCGTTGGGCATGTTTTCCAAGCGGTGGCCGTATTCCCAGATTTTGCGGGACAGCTCGTGGTGTTCGTCCGGGTTGAGCGGACTGGCCACAATTTTCCCGATTTCCTCTTTGGGCAGCCCGAAAACCTTGCCGACTTCCCAAACAATGGAGCGAAACTGGAAGGTGTTGTAGGTGCACACAAAAGCAGTGTGGTGTTTGCCGTAGCGTTTGCTTTTTCAATTCGGAGCTAAAAAGCCCTCGGACATTTTCGGGGCGAATGCCGATGTATTCGTCTGCATGAAAATGCTCGATGGGCTTGACCGCTTTTGGGTAAATGATGAAGACGTTTTCTAATTTGGGCGCTACGGCAGGCAACGGCTTTTGGTAGCTCCCCGAAAGCAATTGATTCAATTCGTAAAACCCCTTCCAGTTTTTGGCCAATCCGATGTACAACAACTCGTGCCGTTCATTTCTGAATTCGATCCCGACAATGGGTTTGATGCCGTGATTTTTACACGCCCGGACAAATTCAAAAGCCCCGGAAACATTGTTGATGTCGGTGAGGGCCAGGGTTTTAATGCCCTTTCCCTTTGCAGCCAACACCAGCGCTTCCGGAGACAGTGTTCCGTAGTTGAGACTAAAATAGCTATGGCAGTTCAGATACATTGTTCATCGTGTCGTTTCATCGGGTATCCTGCTGCTGTTTTGGATTTGGACTATACGCTGAGGCCCATTTAAGGGCATTTACACCAAACCGCCGCCGCACCTGATCCAAAGCCTGGAGGAGGTCAATTTCCTTTGGCGTATCATCCAACAAACTGATTTGCAGGTTTCCCCGAACCAAGCCGGAAAACCGAACCCCGACCAGCCGAACCAACTGTCGGCGGGTGTAGAGTTGACCAAACAGGCTCAGCACACAAGCAAGCAGCGCCTGGTCATTGGCCGTGTAGGGGATTTGCTTTTGCCGGGTATAGGTCTGAAAATCCGTGTAGCGGATTTTGACGGTTACACAGGAAGTGAGTTTGCCGGAATTCCTCAGCGTAAAGGCTAATTTACTCGCCAGGTCCATCAACTGGGCTTTCAGAAACCCCACCTCAATGGTATCGGTCTGAAAAGTGCATTCTTTGGAAATGGTTTTTTCTTCGTGGTAAGGCACCACCTCCGAGCGGTCTATGCCGTTGGCGTGTTCCCAAAGGGTAGCGCCGTATTTGCCGAATTCCCGTTCCAGGAGTTTTTTGGGAATTTCGCTCAACACGCCGATCTGGCGGATGCCCATATAAATGAGTTTCCGGGCATTCACTTCCCCCACGCCGTGCATTTTGCTGATGTGGAGCGGCGACAGGAACGGCTTTTCGTCGCCCGGCCCGACCCATTTTTCACCGCAGGGTTTGGCGGCATTGGTCGCCATTTTGGAGACAAAACGGTTGACCGACACGCCGCCGGAAACGGGCAAACCAGATTCCCGCAGGATGAGCTGCCGCAGTTCGCCTGACCATTTAAAAGCGCCGAAATGGCGATCTAAACCGGTCAGGTCAAGGTCAAATTCATCAATGGAGTTTTTGGAAAACAACGGGGCTTGCCCGGCAATGATTTCAGTAACCAGCCGGGATTCCTTCGAATACGCATCCATATCCCCCCGCAAATAAACTGCTTCGGGACAAAGTCGCCGGGCCAACTTCATCGGCATGCCCGAACCCACGCCGAATTTACGCGCCTCGTAACTGCACGAGGAAACCACGCCCCGATCGCTTCCCCCTCCGATAATGACCGGCCTGTCCTTCAATCCGCTATCCCGCTTCCGCTTGACGGACACAAAAAAGGTGTCCATGTCGAGGTGGAGCACTGCTCTTTCAACCATGATTGTGTGTTAAGTTTTCTCCGAGTATGTTCGGACGGGCAATTTATAAACAAATTGTTTTGTTTGTAGAATAATGCGGTGCTTTTGTTCAGATTTAGGTTTAACTTATTTGTAAAGGAGGGATATGGGTATTTTGGACAAGGATCTTGCCGTCAACATCACGCGCTCATTCCGGCCTTTGGTCTAATGTCGTCAACTTAGCAAAAATTGAGGCGACATCTCGCCGCCCTTAGCGGCAGGTGTTGTCTCAATTTTTGCGATTCGGGAACCGTTTTTTTGAGAGGCCACCTGCTTCGGGTCTCAGGAGTTCAAATCCGCGCCAGCGAGGTGGTGTTTGGGAACACTTTAGGCCAGCGGGTTCCGTTTCCGGTTCAGGTGTCGGACACTTTTGGAAGTGTCCGACACCTGAACCGGAAACGGAAACTCAAGCTCAATTTTTGACAATGCGCTTGTTTATAGCTGTATCCGTAATTTGATGCAAGCCGTAAACGAGTCAAAACTGCGGCTCCAGCCCGGCGGGAACCAACACAAAATCAAATTCCGGCTGTGGGCCCAAAGCCAATATCGTTCCAAAATAGCATCGAGTAGCAAGGCATCCATGGCTTTTCGTTTGGTGTCACTCGCTCATCACGCCGTTCAGTAGAGCGGAAGACAGGCCGCGACGGATTGCAAATCCGTGCGAGCATTTCTACAAACCTTTGACCTCTCCGAGTAGGTTGTCCAAATCAAAAAAAACTTTTGCACTTTTTGTAAAAGTATCTTTATCTTTCAAACTTAATGGGTTGATTCCCAAATAAGTACAATTTCGCACCTCACACAGAGATTATTTTTAGTAAAAATTTTTTTCAAAAATGATTGCCCTAAACGAAGATACAAATTACTGATATTCAACTAATTAATACAATTTTATGAATCGTTTTTCAATTGAAATGTGCAAGATAAATTTTCGCCCTTTGGACAGCCTACTCTCCGAGGTCGGAAATCATAAGTATTTAGGGGCGGCTGGATAGTTACCTTTTTTTAACTAAAAAACACAAATAAAACCCAATTAAAAAGCGCACCTGTTCTGCAACAGGTGCGCTTTTGCGATGAGGAATAGACTCCACCATCTTCTGAGTCATTTTATTGATGAATGATGAAGTAAGCTACGTACCCTACTCATCCATAATCAATCATCTCTTATCAATCATCAATTTCGGTGGTCTCACTAGGGCTTGAACCTAGGACCCTCTGATTATGAGTCAGATGCTCTAACCGGCTGAGCTATGAGACCAAAAGCGGACGCAAAGGTATGCAATCGCGCTATATCATGCAACCCTAAACTTAGTTTTTCAGTTCCGCCCTCGCCTGCTCGAAATCCCAGCTTTGTTTGTGCAGGCGCACGTCCATTTGCGGGAACGGAATGTCCAGCGGGCTTTTTTCAATGGCTTTTTTCACATATTCGTGCATGTAAAAATACACCTCCCAATAGTCTTCCGTTTTGCACCAGGGGCGCACGGCAAATTCCACGGAATAATCGCCCAGCTCGGTGACAAAAATATCGGTGGGTTTTTCTTTTATAATATGAGGGCAGCTGTCCACTACGCGCTGAATGAGGGCACGCGCTTCGTCTATATTGTCCTCGTAACTGACGCCAAAGGTCATAAAAACTTTGAGTTCGCCCAAGGAGGAGAGGTTGGTGATGGGGCCGCTGGTGATGACGCCGTTCGGGAGGATGATCGTTTTATTTTCGTTGGTGACCATCACGGTATGAAAAACCTGGATTTCAGAAATATGCCCCTGAAAATCGCCGATTTTCACCCAGTCTCCGACTTTGAAAGGCCGGAAAACCAGCAGCAACACCCCGCTGGCAAAGTGCCCGAGGTTGCCCTGAAGGGCCAAACCAATGGACAGAGCCAGCGCGCTGAAGATGGCGATAAAAGAGGTCGTTTCGATGCCGAACATACCTGCAACGCTCAGCAACAGCAGTACTTTTAGGCCCACATCCACCAAAGAAGCTAAGAACGGCTGCACCGTCATGTCAATTTTGCGGCGTGTCATGGCGTGCCGAACTAATTTCGTCACCCAGCCCACCAGCCAGAAGCCGATGATGAGGGTCGCCAGCGCGCCCGCAATATTCGGCAGGTAGTTGATCAATTTTTCAATCAGGATTGTTGCATACTCCATATTGACCTGGTTTTTGTATTTTTGAAATTTTACCGCATAGGTACGTAGAATTTTTTATGCAGGGCACAGAACTGTAATGTATCTAAAATTCTATCCTGTTGTGTAGCACAAGTTGTGGTAAGTTATTTCGCACACGTTACTTAAACAATAAAAACAACAAAAATTGCCGTCACCCGAAGACAGACTCAACAAGCGCACCGGAAAAGCAGAAGCCCTGCTCAAGCTTCAGCGCTTCTGCGCCTATCAGGATCGCTGCCATTCCGAAGTGCGCAGCAAGTTGCTGGAACTGGGGGTTTATGGCGACGATTTGGAGGAGGTGATGGTGGCGCTCATCGAAGAAGATTTCCTGAACGAAGAGCGCTTTGCCAGATCGTATGCACGCGGCAAATTTCGCATCAAACAATGGGGGCGAGTCCGCATCCGGCAAGAGTTGAAGCGGCGGCAAATATCGGAGTACTGCATCAAAGCCGCGTTTTCTGAAATTGATGAAACCGAATATTGGGATACCCTGCGCAAGTTGTTGTCCAAACAACAAAGCATGCTCAGAGGCGGCGACAACCGCACCCGGCGCGATAAGCTGTTCCGGCACGCGTTGCAGAAGGGCTATGAATCTGAGTTGATTCTGGAAGTATTAGAAACTACATAGTGCCTGTCCATTTAGCCTGAAGTCTGTTCTTTAGAATCCGAGAGCAAGGCACGCGAAGCCCCCAAAAATGGGATTTTACTCGCGTAAACGACCGATTTTGGGGGCGAGCGTAACGCAGCTATCGGACTATAAAGACAGACTAGACCCTCACATCACTCCCCTGATAATCAACACAACCCCCAACACCACCAGCGCAGCGCCTGAAAACCTGCGCATGTAGCCGATATAGGAAGTGCGCACCCAGCGTTGCATGCGTTTGGCAAGTAGCACCTTGATCAGGTCAAAAAAAATGACAGTTCCCACGATGCTGCCGAAAAGCACCGTCGTTTCAGCAGCGCTGAGGCTGCGGCCGGCAGAACTCATGACCCCCAGCCAGAAAAAAACCGGAAAAGGGTTGATCGTATTGATGACAAAGCCCATGAGCCAAAGCCGGAAGTAGGATTTGGAAGAATTGCCGGCAACGTTTGCGGCAAGGGGAATCGCTGGGCGGCGGGTAGCGACCGGGCGGCGAAACAGGATGGCCAGACCGATGACCACTAAAATAAGCCCGCCTGCCAGACTGCTCCAGAACTGAAACCCTTCTGCTTTGGTGATGCTGAAAATATAGGAAATGCCAAAATAGACGAGGAAGATGTACATCACATCGCTGGTCCAGGAACCAAAAGCCGCCATTATGGCAGCCCGGAATCCGCGTTCCACGCCAACCTGAATAAAGACAACCATCATTGGCCCCACCAGGAAACTCAAGCTCAATCCCAGCACCAATCCCCTCCACAACAAATCATTCACGTGGTCTGTCTTTTCTGGCAAACAAAGTTTTCCCAGGCTTCAAACGGCTGGCCTTTCAAAACCCGCGCAATCTTACTTTGACCGTTTGCTTTGCCGGACTGACGCTGCCAGTCGTAGAAATAGCTCAACGGAACAATCTCAACCTGGGGCTTTTGCAGCATCGCAGAGCGCTCAACGCGGTAGTCATCGTTGAGGAGGCACAGCTCTTCGTCTAACAGGCGCCCCACCAATTCTTTATCAACAATGGGGTCATTGGTGCCGATGTACCAGCGGTGCGCATGGTGCGAACCGGCATGAACGCCCGAAACGGTAAACTCGGGAATGCCGACATTCAGTTTATCTTCCACTTTCAGCACGGCATGGGTCATGTTGTCCACCGAAAGGTGTTCGCCACAAATGCTAAGGAAGTGTTTGGTGCGTCCGGTCACGATGATCTCCGCGCGTTCTTTATCCGTGAAGCGCACCACGTCGCCGATCAGGTAGCGCCAGGCTCCGGAGCAGGTGCTCAACAGCAAAGCGTAATCTTTTCCTTCCCGGATCTCTTCGATGGTCAGCGGTTCGGCATTCGGACGAAGCACCCCGGCTTCATCAAAATGGGCGTCGTCGAATGGCACAAACTCGAAAAAAATGCCATTGTTTAGCAACAAACGCATGTTGCTGTCTGGGCGATCCTGAAACGCGATGAACCCTTCAGAAGCCATGTAGGTCTCCTGGTGGATCAGCGGCCGGTCGAGCAAACGCTCAAAACTTTTTCGGTAAGGTTCAAAGGAGGTGCCGCCGGTGACGACCACCGACAGGTTTTTCCACAGTTGGTGCAGGCTGTCCAATTTGTAATGGTCGAGGATGTGCTCTACCGTCAGTTGCATCCAGGATGGCGTGCCGGCAAGGAGGCTGATGTCCCATTTATAAGCATTCTGGGCGATCACTTCCGTGCGCTCATCCCAGTTGGGTATTTTTGCAATTTGGGTTCCGGGGCGATAAAAACGGCGGATCCACACTGGTGGCTCGCTGGCGTTGATGCCGCTCAAATCACCGGCGAAACAATGGCCGAGATCCTGTAGGGTGGACGTACTGCCGATCATCAACCATTCTTTGGTGTAAAAATCAGCAGGCAGGTCGTATTTGGGCATGCAGGCAAACATGCGCAGGGCACCGGTTTTCAAACAACGCCGCATGTCCTGCGTCACCGGAATGTATTTGCTTGGTGCGCCCGAAGTGCCCGAACTGAGCGCGAAGTGGCGCACGTGCCCTTTCCAGGTTACGTCTGCTTCTCCGGCTAAACAACGATGCCACCACTCGTTGAACATGCTGTCGTAGTCGTGTAGGGCTACGGTTTTCCTAAAAGCATCCGTATAATCGGGGGATCGCAGCAAGTCCGGAAAGCGATAACGCTGCCCGAAAGCAGTGGATTCCGCACGTCGAAGGAGGTACTGAAGCGTGCTGCGTTGTTGAATTGCAGGTGAAATACGTTGGCGATCGAAGTGCTGCAGGAGCCTGATGCCATTTTTAACCAAGTTGCTGGTAACTGTCATGGTGATGTTTGAGTCACATTGAATATTCCGGAGGTCAAGTTCGGGTGCGAATTTAGAGCCAGTAGCCCGGATTTCCTATGACTTTTATCACCTTTTCGACGAAGCTGCCATTGTAGTAGAAGGAATTGGCTTTTCAAGTCACAATTTGCAGCTTCGCAAATTTGAGCATGATTCGCTTTTTTGGGTCATCCTCTGCCGCTTTGAAGAAGATCGTCGCAATCCGGTTGTCTTTTCCGCCGTCTATATCCAACACCTCTCCTTCCCCAAATTTGAGGTGCAAAACGCGCATGCCTTTCTGAATGGCGTCGCTCGGGCTGGCTTTAAAATTAGCCGCATCCACCGTTGAAAGCCTGGAAACGGTCGTACTCCTACGCACAAAATTGCCGCTGACTTTAGCGCCGGAAGTCATTTCCACTGCGTTATCTTCTGCCATACCCTGGCTGCCCCGAAAATGAGCAGTGCTTTCTGCGTGTTGCCGGGGCACTTCTTCCAGAAAACGGCTCGGTTCGTTGAAGCGCATTTGGCCAAAGCGATAGCGGCTGTTTGCATACGACAAGGTAAGCAATTGTTCAGCCCGGGTCACCGCTACGTAAAACAGGCGCCGCTCTTCGTCCAACGCTTCCGGAGAGTCGCTGGCCATAAAAGACGGGAACAATTTTTCTTCCAGCCCGACCACAAAAACGGATTTGAACTCCAGCCCTTTAGCGGCGTGTACCGACATCAGCGTCACAAAGTCGCCGCCTTCGGCTTTGTTGTCGTCCTGGTCGGTCAGGAGGGCAATATTCTGAAGATAAGCCGTCAGGGTTCGATCGGCGTTGCCCTCCGCATCGAGTACCGAAATGGTGTCTTCTTCCACAAAAGATTTGATGCCGTCGAGCAGGGCATTGACGTTTTCCAAGCGGCCCATCCCTTCGATGGTTGTGTCGCTTTTGAGCACGTCAATCAGCCCGGAACCGCGCGCAACGCCGGCGGCTATTTCGTAAGCATTATCGGTTTGCACCCGGCGGGCAGCACCCTGGATCATCATGACAAAATCGGCAATGGCTTTTTTGGCTTTTGCCCCGGCATCCAAAGCAGGCAGGCATTCCCACATGGTTTTGCCCGCACTCCCGGCCTGTGCGCTTAGTTTTTCGATGGTGCTGTCGCCAACACCGCGTTTGGGATAGTTCAACACCCGGCGCAGGGCTTCTTCGTCGCGTTGGTTGACCACAAGGCGCAGGTAGGCGATCAGGTCTTTGACTTCTTTGCGTTGGTAAAACGAAAGACCCCCGAATACACGGTAGGCCACGTTGTAGCGGCGCAGATTTTCTTCAAAAATCCTGGATTGCGAGTTGGTGCGGTAAAGGATGGCAATCTCGCGGTTGGAAAGGTGGTATCGGTTTTTATGTTCCAGAATCGTATCCGTCACGCGTTTGCCTTCTTCGTTGTCCGACATCGCTTTGATGACCTTCACTTTGTGCCCCTCGCCTTTGTCTGACCAGATCTTTTTCTGAATCTGGCGGCGGTTGTTCATGATGACCGCGTTGGCTATCTGGACGATGTGTTCAGTGGAACGATAATTTTGTTCCAATTTGAAGGTTTTGATGCCGAAAGGTTTGAAATCGGCTTCATAATCGAGGATGTTCTGGATGGTTGCGCCGCGAAAGGCATAGATGCTCTGTGCGTCGTCGCCCACTACGCAAACGTTGCGCGGGCTGCCGTCGAAATTCACCAATTTTCGAATGATGGCGTATTGCAACTGATTGGTATCCTGGAACTCATCCACCAATACATAGCGAAATTTCTGTCGGTATTTATCGAGTATGCCGTCGGGGTTTCGCTGAAAAAGTTCGTACAGGCGGTAGAGCAAATCGTCAAAATCCATGGCACCGGAACGCTTGCACCGGGCGACGTATTTTTCGTAAATCTCATAGGTATAAGGCCGGGCGGCCTGCCGGTCTTGATGGCGCAGTTCTTCGTTGTCCGCGTATAATTTCGGGGTGATGAGCGCGCTTTTGGCCGCTGAAATGCGCGAGCGGATGGCGCTGGTATTGTAGGCATTTTTGTCTAAATTCAGCTCCCGGATGATGGCGCTGATGACGCTGTTGGTGTCTTCGGTGTCGTAAATGGTGAATCCGGGCGGGTAGCCAATTTTATCCGCTTCCACGCGCAGTATCCGGGCAAAAATGGAGTGGAACGTGCCCGCCCAAACCCGGTCGGCACGGTCGCCGACGACTTTGGCAATCCGGCCTTTCATTTCCCGCGCAGCCTTGTTGGTAAAGGTCAGCGCCAGAATTTCCCACGGCGCAACGCCGCTTTGAATGATGTGCGCAATGCGGTAAGTCAACACCCTCGTTTTGCCCGAACCCGGGCCGGCCACCACCAGCACCGGCCCATCAATATTGGTGACCGCCTGGCGTTGTACGTCGTTCAATTCATCGAGGTAGTTGGATGCCATATTGTTATTGATTATTTGTTATTGTTTTCCAAGGTTAAAGTAGAAAGGTTAAAGGGGGACACGAAATTTGATCGTGAAACGGAATCCATACTTTAACCTTTTCACTTTATGCTTCACATTCCCCCTTTGGTGGTTAGGGGGCTAACTCCAACTCCTCCCAATATTCCAGCGCCCGCCGGGTATGGGGAATGCAGATGGAACCGCCCACTAAGTTGGCAATTGCAAAGACTTCAAACACTTCGTCGCGGCTGACGCCCAACTCGTAGCAGGTGCCTAAATGGTAGCGGATGCAGTCGTCGCAGCGCAACACCATGGAGGCCACCAAGCCTAAGAGCTCTTTTGTTTTTTTGTCTAAAGCGCCGTCTTCGTACGTGTTTTTATCCAGCGCAAAAAAGCGGTTGAGCGCCTTGTTGTTCTGAGCGAAAATCTTTTCGTTCATCTTGGCGCGATAGGCATTGAAGTCTGTAACGAGCGACATATTGCAAACAATCTATTGAAAAATAAGGAATTAAAAAAGCGTCGCCACCTGAGTTTATGGGGTGGTTGCCCGGTAAAGGTAGGACTTTTGCCGGTAAAAGCAGGGAGTCTTTTTTAAATAATTTGTTTGGTATTGCGCTATCGTAAATTTTCCTGCACGCCGTGGCGAAAAAGAAAAGGCGACCCGAGAGTCGCCTTTACCATTATGAAGCAAAACTAAAAACCAACAATTTCTTTTCAAACCTTATGGGTTTTTTACCGCCGAGCTTAGGCTGTGCATAACACATCATCGGTTGTCACTCCCATCAGGGAGTCTGCAACAGAAGCAAGGCTGTACGCGCTTTTGCAGACTCCCTGACGGGCGTGACAAAGCCAGGTAGGTCGTGAAAATAGGGATAACAGCCAGTAACGCAAATGCGCAGACAAAATATGCATAGCAGACGCTCGCCGGTAAAAAACCTACAAGGGGTAAGGGTCGGAGGGTTAAAAAGGCAGGAGGAGCTTATCCCTCCTGCCTCCAATCCTGTATGAGAAACCCTTTACAAACTTACTATTCTCCTTCAATGCCGGCTTTCCGGCGAAATCGTGTCTGTCTTTAGAGTCCGATAGCTGCGTTGAGTTTCGCCCCAAAATCGGTCATTTCGCGAGTAAACTCCCATTTTTGGGGCGAAACACACCTTGCTCTCGAACTCTAAAGAGCAGACACAAGACTAAAAAGACAGACTCTAAATATGTTCATAGTACTTGCGCGCCCATTTACGGATGATGCGCTGACCGAATTAAAAATTATCCTGATGCGCCACTGCTTGCAGTGTTTGTTTTTCAATTTCGCGTTGTGGCAAACCCAACTCCGGCACCCCTGATGCGCCAGGGTCTGCCCCAAACTCGGGGCATCGTGCCAAATGAATGGATTGCAGGGCTGTAAATACGTTATTGGAACTCCGGTCGCTGATAGTCCAGTGGCGTTCGATGATGCACTGTCCCGATTGCTGAACCAGCTCGTCCGACCAGGAAACATTGAAATCGCAGGTGCTGCGGTCAATCGCGATGCGGTCGAATGTGGTGGCTAAGTTGCCGTCTTTGTCCAAAAAAGGATATCCTGTGCAAACCGGATTCGTGCAGGCCTGAACTTCAAAAAGACCCGTTTTATCAACGAATACGTCTTCCGGGAACAATACATCGGCGATGGCCGCTTTTTCTACGGTGATGAGTTGCGAAAAAGCAATGCTTTCTCCTTTGGCATTACCCGCCGTCCAGCGCCGCTCCCAAACGCCCGCAGCGTTGGTATAAAACCTCAGGCTGCTGAGTTGTACCTGCATCGGCACGTTTGCAGCATTGTCGAAATGCAGCGCCAATACATCGCCGCGGCGCAATGCCGGCGAAAAGAACTTCGCTTTTGTCGCTTTTTGCACTTTAATGGTGCCTGCGGCGTTCACAGAAAACACTTGATTTAAAAGATTGGAGCCCCCAAAATTTTCATAGTCGAGCGAAATGAATCCATCAGCAGGAATGACAATATTGAATTGTACAATGCTTTCGGCATTTACACTGACCCGAGCGCTATTAGCCCCTTCAACTAATATTGCATTGGGAGCTCCGGTGACATCTACCCCACCGTCACCTTTAATCCTGACGATTTCCCAGCGGGAAACCGCGAAATAATCTGTCCACTTTTGAGATGCAGAAGCCAGGCTAAAATACTGGTCTTCAGCAGAGAGGCCGGCTATTTGGCCGGAAATATCTTGTACTTGGGGATGTGGGAGGGCACTCAGTGCAATTGGATCGAGGCAATTAACAGCAAGGTGATTGGGGGTAACACTCCAACCTTTGGGAAGGGGCACCACAGCAAGCGATTGCGCAGAGGTCGTTGCGGAGGAAAGGCTCACGCAAAACATCAGGCAAATCAATTTGCTGAATAAGCTGGTTGAGAACCGGTAAGCGTCCGGCAAGTTCATGGGATAGTTTTTTAGATTCACAGGGACTAAAAACGCCTGCGAATGATTAGGTAAATAAATCATGCGCAGATAAGACGACGACAACAAGAGTTGTCACATCATGAACTTGGAATCGGAACCAGCAGTAAGAAATGTGTTTTAGGCCGATGGCCTGGGAAGAGGTCGCGTAATAGCAAAAGCCCGGAATGGGCTAACAGGTAACATGTTTGTACGATAGTCATGGGACGATACGGTTTAAGGGAAAACGGATTATAATTAAATCTGATTTTTGAGTGTGTACGCACTCTGTTTTTGGTTGTTCACGAATTGCACATTTTATTGTGCTTTGCGCAAACTTTAGAACGCTACAAAGATAGCAGAGCCTTTCCCATCAATTCCATACCATAAACAGGGTATTTTTTTAGTAAGTTTGACCTTAAAGCTTGTTTTTGGAAGTGGTTTTCATTTTTGCGACCTTGAGAACCTTTTTCCCAAAACTGCATTTCTTTATCATTCATTCATTCCACAACACAAAAACATCATGCAGGTCAAGAGAAAAGAATGGCAACAGTTCGTCCCCAAAAGCATAGAAGAGATTTGGCAGTTTTTTTCCAGGCCCGAAAACCTGAATGCCATCACCCCGGAAGACTTGTCTTTTGAAATTTTGTCGGACATTCAGGGCGTACCGATGTATGCAGGGATGGTTGTCCAGTACCGCGTTAGCCCGTTCCCCGGCGTTAAAATGAACTGGGTCACAGAGATTGTCCAGGTGGTTGATCATGCTTATTTTATTGATGAGCAGCGCTTTGGCCCTTATGCATTCTGGCACCACCAACACCATTTCAAAGCCGTGGAAGGCGGGGTGATGATGACGGACATTTTGCACTACAAAGTCCCGTATGGCCCGATTGGTACTTTGGCAGATCTGCTATTGGTTGACAATAGGATAGAAGAGATTTTCCGGTATCGGGTGAAGGCAGTGGAACGGATATTTGGGTTTTAAAATGCTCCAATCAGCTCCTTCCTAAAGGCGATAATACTCCTGAAATACCCGACCTCCGGCACCGCAGCAACCCATTCCGCCTCAAAAGCTTTGCACGTGATCGTATCGCATCCATAAGCAGCAGCTTCGAGCATGTTCCGGTAATGTTGCATCGCCCAGACTGGTGCCACAGGATGCCGTTCCAGCCAGCCAATAAAATTGCCGACCAGGGCGAGCGCCAGTTCATCTGACCACGCATAGCCCGGCGAGCTCAACAACTTTGCAGGTGCCTGCCCGTTTTCCAATTCGCGGTGTTGCGCTAAAAATTCGAGGCCGGCAATATTGAACGCCTCGTCGCTCATGCGCAACGGGGAGGTGTTTTTTGAAGCTTTCCGGGTCGGAATGCCCCAACGGGGATTCAGTGCAATGAGCCAGGCGCTTCGGGGTCCCGCTACGAGCTCCAACAGCGCGCGAATTTCCGGATTCCAAACCGCCAGTTCGAGCAGCATCGGCAATTGAGCAGGCGGTACATGGAGGTTTTTAGCGGCCGCTACTTTGAGAAATTCCGGCAACGCCAGTCGGTAAGTTCCGTCCAGAATTTTTTCCAGGGCTTTTCCGGCGGCAGAGCTGCACAGGCGTTCAGCGCTCAGATCGGGCGGTGCGGCTTGTTCCTTTGCCAGCAACACCGAATGCGCCTGCCGCTGTCTGAGCAACACTGCAGCACCATCCAGCAAAGCTTTTTCCGGCGATGCATCCGGATCAATACCCTGTGACAACAAGGCTAATTGCAGGTCTTCGGGCAAAGCGCTCCGGCCAAGGCCCAATAAAGCGGTAGTGGTTAGTTTTTGCCACACGAGGCTAAAGTTTAAACATGGCTTTAAGCGCATTCCAAAGCGCGCCTGACAGTTGCTTTCCACCTTGCTTGCGCTCTTCCGCAATGGCGGCAATATCGTGCGCCAGCAACAGGGTCAGTCCTTCTACTTCGGCTGGCTGATAGGCTTGTGCCAGCGCCTGAATGCCCATATCTGCCGCAGGAACACCGAACGCAAGCACGTAGCGCACTGGTTTTTGTCGGGAGAGTTGCGCTAAGCTGAACTGCTCGCCGGGTTTCAGGTAGAGTAAAGTTGCATCTTTGTGGAGGTCTATCTGCGCAGCTGCAAAAACCTTTGCGGCAAACGCCTCCATTTCTTCGCGGAGTTCCGGGGGGGAAATCAAAACGATCAGCACGCCTTTGGCGCCACCGCCAAAACACCGTTCGCTGATGGCACCGGAGTCTGCAACCATGAAAAGATCGAAATCAAGAAAACTCACGTTCAATAATTTTTAACCAGCATGTTAATCTAAAAACTTCCGGTAATTTTGCAAAAAATTTCCATAATGAAGTATAGCATCCGGATTGAAAAATCCACTTCCTCTCGCTTATCGCAAATTGATTTCAACAACATCCCTTTTGGAAGGAATTTTTCCGATCACCTATTTGCAGCTGATTATAAAAACGGCGAATGGACGGATTTGCGTATCCTGCCTTTCGAGCCTTTCCTCATCCATCCGGGTTCGATGGTGCTGCACTACGGACAATCTATTTTTGAAGGCATGAAAGCTTCCAAAAACCAGGATGGACAAGCGATGCTGTTGCGCCCCGAAATGCACGCGCGCCGTTTCAACCTTTCGGCAGCCCGGATGAGCATGCCGGATGTTCCGGAGGCGCTGTTCCTGCAAGCCCTGCATGCCATTGTCAGCGTAGACAGCGACTGGATTCCCCCTCAGGAAGGCAGTGCGCTATACCTCCGTCCACTGATGTTTGCCACCGACGAATTCATTGGCGTACACAGCTCGGAAAATTACCGGTTCTTCATCATGACCGGCCCGGTCGGCCCTTATTACCCGAAGCCGATCCGGCTATGGGCCGAACGCCAATACGTGCGCGCTGTAAAAGGCGGTACGGGAGAAGCCAAAGCCGCAGGTAATTATGCTGGTTCTTTGCTTCCTGCAAAATTGGCTGCTCAAAAAGGTTTTGACCAGATCATGTGGATGGATCCCTACGAATTCAAATACATCCAGGAAGCGGGCACGATGAATATCTTCTTTGTAATTGACGGTAAAGTGGTCACGCCGGCGACGGACGGCACCATTCTGAAAGGCATTACCCGCGACAGCATTTTGCATATCCTGAAAGACAAAGGTTATGCCGTAGAGGAACGCCTTGTTTCCATTGACGAAATTATTGCCGCTTACCAGGCCGGTACACTCCAGGAAGCTTTTGGAACCGGCACGGCAGCCATCGTTTCCCATATTGCCGAAATCGGAAGCGACGAACTGCTCATGCAGCTCCCGCCCATTGACCAACGCCCGGTTGGCGAACTCATCAAATCTGAAATCAATGGCCTGCGCTCCGGGAGGATTCCGGATACACGGGGTTGGGTGATGCCGGTGGATGCGGGTGGATAACTTGGGCGCTTTCTGGACAAAGAAAGGTAACTATTTCGCAATTCAACCTAACTTGGCCTCCGGTTATGCAACCAAAAATTTTCTTTCCCCGCTTTGATGCCAGGGGGCTTCCAGCTAAAGCGGACGGCCACACGAAAAACAAAAGTCATGCAGCACATCCCTCATCAGCCCATTTCTCCTTTAGCTTACAGTGAAACATTTGTGGTGCGCACGTACGAAATTGACCACTGCAAGCGGGCGACTATTCCGGCGCTGATCCGGCTGATGCAGGAAGCGGCCATGCAAAACGTCATCCAGTTAAACGTGTCGGTTTGGGATTTGGAAGCTCAGAATATTTCGTGGGTACTGCTGCGCAAATCCATGCAGGTGTTTCGACTGCCCGGACTTGGCGAACAGATTCGGGTACTCACCTGCCCAACTGGCTTTGACCGGCGGTTCACCTACCGCGATTACAAAATTTTCGGCGCCGATGAAGAGTTGTTGCTCCAGTCGTCTTCCGCCTGGTTGCTGATGGACATGGTCAGTCGGCGCATGGCTCCGATTCCTCCATTTATTCTGGAATTTGAATCCAAAATGCCTGCGCCGGAAGACTGTCTGCCCAGACCCGATTTCCGGTTTCCCAAATTTGAGCAGGTGCATTTTACCAAAATATTTGAGGTCAATTTTCACGACCTCGATTTTAACCTGCACCTGAACAATACCTTATACATCCAATGGATGCTGGAAGCCATGCCCCACGGAATGCTCCAGCACAAACGGATGGCCAGCATGGAAGTGCTCTACCGCGCCGAAAGCCGCTGGGACGACGTATTGTACGCAGAGACCCAAGTGCTGGACGACCACACCTTCCTGCATCGGTTGATGAAAAAAGGAGAACAGAAGGAGTTGGCCATGGCGTTGAGTCGGTGGGTTTGATTTGAAAATTTGAAAATTTGAGCGCGGGCAGAGCCGGTAGGGTGCGACCCTCGCGGTAGCCCAAACACTCAAAATGATTTGATGATTTGAGCGCGGGAAAAAACAAAGTGGGCAGGAGTGCAGTTGGCAGGAGTGATTTCGTTTTGGATGAAGATCATCTGCAAGACTAAAAAACTGCTTAACCATAAAAAAATGGAATTCGGCAAACTAAGCAATATCGAATCTGTAGATTTCAGCCTGCCCGGCGATGGGGCAGGGACGGCGCGGGCGCTTGCCGGCAGCCCGGCAGCGGGGGGCTCGCCTACCTTTTACACTGGCTGTACGGGGTGGAGCATGAAGGAATGGGTTGGAAAAGTGTATCCTGAAAAAACCAAAACCAGCGATTTTCTGCGCCATTACAGCCGGCAATTCAATACCATTGAGCTCAATACCACGCATTACCGCATTCCGGACTGGGTCACCATCCAAAAGTGGAAAACAGAAGCGGCGGATGATTTTCGGTTTTGCCCCAAGTTGCCGCAAACCATCAGCCACAGCAACACCCTCGGCATCAGCGGCGGGGAATTGCCTGCGTTTTGCGAATCCATTCAGCAGTTGGAAGAAAAATTAGGCTGCTGTTTTATGCAATTGCCGCCCTATTTTGGCGTTGACCGTATACCGGTGATCGAACGATTCATCGAGCGGTTCCCAAAGCATATTCCGCTGGCATTAGAACTGCGGCACGAAAGCTGGTTTGGCGAAAGCCCGGCCTCCGAGGCTCTTTTCAGCCTAATGCAGGAACACAGGATATCTACGGTCATCACTGATGTGGCCGGCAGGCGGGATGTGCTGCACATGCGCCTGACAACCGGCACCGCCATGGTTCGCTTTGTGGGCAACAACCTCCACCCTACCGATTACCGACGGGTGGATGACTGGGTGAGCCGCATCGGCCACTGGTTTGAGCAGGGGTTGCAGGAGGTGTTTTTTTTCACCCACGAACCCGACAACCTGATGGCACCGGAATTGGCCTTCTATGTTTTTGAACAGGCCAGCCGAATTGATGGCGTTCAAACGCGAGGACCAAAATTGGCGGGGAATGAACCGGAAAAGGGGCAGATGAGTTTGTTTTGATTTGAGGATTTGAGGATTTGAGGATTTGAGGATCCGGAAACATACCCAGTAACCAGTACACCAGTAACAAATAACCGATACCCGGAACATGGCAACACCAATACGCACACGAGTACCAACACCGCCTAAAAAAGTTTTAACGACTGCGTTGATCCCTATGTTTCAGCGCGACATCAGTTGGCTGGCATTCAACTATCGGGTGCTGCAGGAAGCCAAAGACCCCAGCGTGCCTTTGTTCGAGCGCATCAAGTTTTTGGCGATCTATTCCTCCAATCTGGACGAATTTTTCCGGGTGCGCATGTCGAACCACCGCAACCTCCTGCGCGTAGGGAAAAAGACCAAAAAGGAATTGCACATTTCCCCCAAACAAACGGTGCAAGCCATTCAAAACATTGTAAACCACCAGCAGGAAGAGTTTAGCCAGATTTTTGAAAAGCAGATCATTCCTGGGTTGCGCAAAAACGGCATTTATCTCGTCCGGCGCTTAGACCTGAATGCGGAGCAGCGGGATTTTGTCGAAAACTACTTCAAAGACCACATGTTGCCTTACGTGCAACCTGTGTTGTTGGTAAAAAATAAAATCCGCCCTTTCCTCAACAACGCATCCCTTTACCTGACCGTACTGCTGCAACCCAAAGAAGCCCCTTTGGCACCACACGAGTACGCGATCGTTAAAATTCCGTCCGACCACCTGCCGCGGTTCATCGAATTGCCTTCGCCGCCAGGCCGCCGGGATTTGATCATTTTGGACGACATCGTCCGCCACAGCGTTTCCTGGATGTTCCCGGGGTACGAAATCCTCGACACCTTTTCCATCAAACTCAGCCGCGACGCTGCGTTGTACATAGACGACGAGTATTCCGGGGATTTGATTCAAAAAATAAAAACAAGCTTGGTCAAACGCCAGGTAGGCCCGGCTTCGCGCTTTGTTTATGACCGCGAAATGCCTCCGAGTCTGCTTGCTTTGCTCAAGGAGGTTTTTTATCTTGAAAAACACGATACCCTGCGCGAAGGGCGCTATCACAACAATTTCGATTTTTTCCGTTTCCCGGATTTTGGGTTGACACACCTAAAAAACCCGCCGATGCCCGCGTTGTCCTATACCCCATTGGAGCGGGCGGCTGATTTTTTTGGTGAAATTGCCGGGCGGGATCACCTGCTACACGTGCCCTATCAATCCTACGAGTCGGTCGTGCGCTTTTTTGAGCAGGCGGCTCGCGACCCGATGGTGACGCATGTCAAAATCATCCAGTACCGCGTTGCCCGAAAATCGCGCATCATGCAGGCGCTGATGGATGCCGCCAAATCGGGGAAACAGGTATCGGTTTTCATTGAAGTGAAAGCACGTTTTGATGAAGAAGCCAACTTAGAATGGGGCGAACAATTGGAAAAAGCCGGCGTTTCGGTACATTACAGTTTTCCGGGCGTGAAAGTACACGCTAAAATTGCCCTGGTGCGGCGCCTTGAAGGCGGTGCGCCCAAGCTCTATTCCTATCTTTCCACCGGCAATTTCCACGAAGATACCGCCAAGGTTTACAGCGACTTTGGGTTGTTCACCGCTGATGAGCGTATTGTTGGCGAAGTGACCCGGATTTTTTCCTATTTGGAAACCGTAAAACCGCCCGCACACGCTTTTGAACACCTGCTCGTAGGGCAATTCAACCTGCGTCCTGCACTGGAAGCCCTGATTGATTTTGAAATCGCAGCAGCGACGGCAGGAAAAAAAGCGGAAATCATCCTGAAAATGAATAGCATTGAGGATGTCCCGATGATGGAACGGCTCTACAAAGCCAATGAGGCGGGCGTATCTATCAAACTCATCATCAGGGGCATCTGTTGTCTGGTTCCCGGACTGAAAGGCTGGAGCGAAAACATCGAAGCCACCAGCATTGTAGACCGATACTTAGAGCATGCCAGGGTATTCATTTTTCACCATGGCGGTGCCGAAAAAATCTACCTTTCTTCAGCAGACTGGATGGTGCGCAACCTCACCTACCGGGTGGAAACGGCTTTCCCGGTTTACGACGAGCGTTTGCGCAAGCAACTCAAAGACCTGATTGCCATTCAGTTGAACGATAATGTCAAGTCCAGGATAATTGACGCCGACCAATCGAACGCTTACCGCAAAGACGACTCCGACTTAGCCATTCGCTCGCAGTTGGAGACCTATTATTATTTAAAAAGGAAGGCGGATGAAATTTGAGGATTTGAAGATTTGAGGATTTGAGGGGTGTCCATTCTTATGATTTTATTTATGTAACCTTATCAGGAGTAGGCCCAAAACTGCCAACTGAAAAACTGCCAACTATTTCACCGCTTTCAACTGTTCGCGTTAAAAACCGTTAAACATGGGGTTAAACTTTCTTAATATCGGATCATCTGACGGATGGAACTGCTAATTTCGGTTTCAAAAACAAGCAAACATGAAAGTTTACCGCTTCTTCTTTTTTCTGGTGTTATCGGGCAGCCTGTTTACGTCCTGTTCGCCTACACTCAGCCCGTTCACGCAGCGCCTGTACGACAACTACCGCTGGAGCGACGACGACTTGAAACGCATCCAGTTTTACGTTTCCGACGACATCGTCATGCACCGCGAATTGGGCAATGGATCCACTGAAATCACCTCCGGCAAAGTGCGGGTGGTCAATGGCCGCGAAGTTGAAGAAATTGTGATTCGCAGGGGCACACCGGGCATTCTATTGTTCAAACCCAAAGAAAATCGCTTTGCCGTCAGCTTTGAAGATGGCGGGGAAGAACGCTACTTAGTATTCGGCCCCAACCCCAAAGCTTCTGACCGCTACGTGCTTTTAGCTTCGGAATGGCGCAAACGCGGCGGCACCGTTACTTATGATGGCAGAAAATTTGATGTGGATGCAGACGATGCTTTTGCCACCCTGATGGTAGATTTGAAGAAATTTAATAAGCTTTCGGTAGAGTCCCGCACTGCGGGCGGCCGGAAAATTAATTAGTGTCTGTCTATAGAGTCCCGTGTCTGTTCTTTAGAGTTCGATAGCTGCGTTACACTCCGCCCGAATAAGGGGCTAAGCTGTCCCACATGAGCAGGTGGCACGGAGTAAATGGAGTCTCGCGGAGTCAAGCCCTCTGTGAGACTCCATTTACTCCGCGAGACTCCGTGACCTTACAAGGCGCTCGCATTTTCAAATTGACTACTCCCGCTTGCGCGGCTTCGGTGGTTTCGGCTGGGTTTCCGAAGCAGGGTAATCGCCACTGGCTCCAGGCCGGACAGATGCGGCCGGAGCAATAGGAACGACGATAAATTTCCTCGGCTCCCGCGCTTCAAACAACGCGTCTACGCTATTGATCCGCAGCTCTTTTTCCCACCTGAAGCCCGGTATTTTCATTTCCTCATGGTTGGCCTGGTTCATCGGTGTGGCCTTAGCCTGGGGCTGGCCGTAAAACTTGATCTGATCTACCTTGTTGTTTCCGAACAACAGGGTCATTTCGCTGCACACCGTTTTGTTCACACCCACATAGCCGCCAGCCTCGTCGCGGGCATAATACACCGATTCGGCATTGCCCTGCACATCCATGCGGCGCAGTTCGTCATCCCGGAACGTCGCAGTGGCGAAGCGCCCTTTGATCTGGTTAAAAAACAGCTCGTCGGGCGAGTTGATGATGAAGGCGTTGTTGCGCAGGAAAATGCGGTCGAGTTTTTGGTCCTTTAGCTGGATGTGAATGGTGTCTGCCACAAACTGAGACGTATCCGACCAAATGATTGGGGAGCGGAACAACCGAAAAATGGAATCCACACTGCTGTAAGACAACGAATCGCAGATGGCCTGGAGGTTGCTTTTGAAAATGCGCACATCTTTGTAAGCCAGCAGAAGCCGGGAACTGTCGGCTTTCAGACTGTCGGCACGCAGCGAAAGCAGGGTATCCGCAGACATGTACATGGAATCGTCTTCAATGCGGGAAATAAGCAGTGCCCGGTTGCCTTTGCCGCCGCTTGCCTTGAGGTAACCGGTTTCGCGATTGTAATTGGCCAAGGCGCAAACGATGGTGGTTTGGGCAGAAGTATCCTGCCAGACGACATTGCCCGAAGCCGTACCGAAACCTTCTTTGTCGCTGTAATTCACATCGTCGGCTTCGAGGATACTGGGCGGATCGCTGATGCGGGATCGTCCTTTGGTGCGGTATATCTTGTTTCTGGCGTCATAAAAGATTTCTTCCGAGGAGATGTTTTGCAAAGAATCTTGATAGTTCGCTTTGCCTTTCAGGAAGGTTTGGTCGCTCACTTCATTGTAGCGGATCAAATCGGCGGAAGCCTTCCGGCGGTCGTCTTCGAACAATGCCTCGCCGTCGAGCACGTACTCCTTCTTTTTTCCGTCATAAAGAATCCGCTTGGCGCTGGCTTTCTGGTCTTTGCGCTGATATTGGGCATTCTCCCGGAATTCGGCAACGTTTTTTTCCGTATCATAAAAACCAGCTTCACAATAGATGCGGCTGCTATCGTTGCTGATGAGCGTGGGGCCGAGGAAAACCACCATTTTGGTTTCTGTATTGAACTTCAACGTGTCGGATCGCAGGCTGAACCGGGGATCCACAACGGTCACGCTGTCCCTGAAGTAGATTTCTTTTGTTTGGGTAAAATAAGACCCGCCTTTACTGGTGAGTTGGGTGCTTCCGTTGGTCATCACCGCCCCGGCGTTGTAGGTCGCCACTTTGGTTGCCAGATTATAGGTCAGCCGATCGGTGAACAGCTTCTGAGTGCCATTCACCAGAATGACTTCGCCAAACAACTCCGCGACGCGCAAAGCCCCGTCATAATAAGCCGAATCGGCAAAAACGCTGACCGTATCGTTCTGCTGGATGATCACATTGCCTTTTGCAAAAACACGGATTTCCTGTTCGATTGTCGCGGAATCGCAGTACATAAAAACGCTGTCCTGCTTCAGTTGCACATCGCCGATCAACCGCTGGGTATTCTGGCCTTTGGCTTGTTGCAATTGCAGCAAATCCGACCAGAGTACCGTGATTTTGGAAGGCGGTTTGTTTTCTTTTTTGACAACGGGCGGAGCCTTCTGTGCCGTTAAGCAAAGGGGCGTCAGGAAGAGCAACAAAATAATTTTAATCAGGTTTCTTAGCATTGAATGCGGATTTGCGAAATGCAAAAGTAATGCTTCGCCGGGAGATATGGGGAATTGAAGCCCGGCTTAACGCAGGATTAACTTGTGTCTGGTTTTAAATATGGTTTACCTTTATAGCCCGATAGCTGCATTATGCTAGCCACATGAGCGGATGACACGGAGTAAAGGGAGTCTCGCGGAGTTAAGCCACTCTGCGAAACTCCGTGTCATAAAGGAGTCCGCAGAAGCTGCCCTCGGACGCTTCGCGTCCCCTTATTGGAATTTTGCATGACCGCTAAAGCCCAGACACCCGACTAAATGGACGGAAACCAAATAGACAGAAACTAAAATCCCAGGGGCGTATTCTCAATTTTAGGATTCCCAATCCGGATAATTTTGCCCGATTGCTTATTGAGCGACTGAATCTCGATGCCCTGCCATGGATCGCCGCAGGCATTGTGCAGGCGGGCGTCGTTTCCCAACACCAAAACCGCACCCGGTTCCAAAGTCAGTTTGGCAGCTTTGGGCAAAGACACCCGGCATTGAATCGTGAGGTGGCCGCCCGGTACAATCGTGAGGTGGCCTTCCAGGTCTTTAGCGCCGCGCCAGACCACGGTGTCGCGGATGACAATATGGCGGTCGTCGTGCAGCTCGCACCAGTTGGGTTGCAGGTATTTGCGTGCCGGGGCGTTTTCCTGCGACATGCGCTGGTATATTTTTCCAATCTGGCAGGGCGACCAGGCGTGTTGTGCAAAATTGTAATCCATAATATTGTTGGAAGTCATCGTATCGCAGCCTGGCCGGTCTGTTACGTTAAAGCAGGCCTGTGAATGGAGCGGGGTGTCGTCGCAACCGTCTTGCACCCAGGCGTGCCCGAGTCCGAAAACGTGACAAACCTCGTGATTCAGAGCGCCCCGGCTGCTCCAGGCAGTCAGGTGCAGGTTTTCAAAAGGCCCCGCAAGTTTGACCGCATTGCCCAGCATTACGCCAACGATCCCGGCGGAATAGGTTTTTGAGGCAATGCTGTCGGGGTGGTGCGGCATGATGAACACATTCAGTACGGTATCCAACTGAACGCCGTATTTCTGAACGACGCGTTTGTTTCCCAGGTTCGCGTTTTTGCCTTTGTGGACGTAGTAGCACAACGCATCGTCGAAATGAAAGTAGATGCCGTTGTCATCCGGATGGCCGGGACGTGGTGCCAGCACGAGGCGGTATTGGATGGGCAATACCGGCAGGTCATTGCCGTGGGGCAACAACAGTTTTTTATTGCCGATCAGGTTGTAGTTGGAAGCGTGGAGGAGCAGTTTTGTAAATTCGATAGCTTCCTCCCCGACGAAATTGGCTGAACTATCCTCGTTATTGACCCAATGCACATTGATGCGCACATATTTGACCGGGGTATGATCTAAATGGGTCGTGTCGGGGATATAAGCTTCATAGTCGTTGCAATTGTTTTTTAATCTGGCAACTGCCGGGGCGTCATAAGCTTCCGGCAGGGCTTCAAAGTCTACCTTACCGGCAAAACGGGACGTTAATTTGGGTGTACAGGCGATGCCAATGACTAAGAGGAAGAGGAAGTATAGCTTAATGGTTAGTTTTGTCATAATCATTGATCTGATGTCTCCGTTTACAAGTTTGCAAATTGGCAAGTTTGCAAACTTGCAACAGCCCTACCAATCTCCGCCGGCACCCCCGCCACCAAAATCACCCCCGCCAAAGCCACCGAAATCACCGTCGCTGGAGCTGCCACCACCGCCACCGCCGCCGCCGCCCCAACCGCCAAAGCCGCCGCCGATAGGGAAAAACCACCAACCGCCGCCGCCGCTGTTGCGCTCGTCGTAGCGACCACCTCTGTTGTAGCCGCCGTCGTCTTCATTGTTGCGCCCCCTGCGGTAACGGTTATAAACAGACAGGAAAAAGATCAAGCCAAAGAGGAGGAGAAAAATCAGGAGCAGCGCTTTGCCACCTTCCGATTTCCGTTTGCCGCCACCTTCGTTGGTATATTCGCCCCTGCCGAGATCCATGATAGTCGTTGTGGCGGCATCTATCCCGGCGTAGTAATTGCCTTCTTTAAAAGCGGGTGCGATGGTTTGCTCGATGATGCGCCGGGAAAGGGCGTCGGTGAGGAAACCCTCCGCGCCGTACCCCGCCTGGATGCGCACCTTGCGTTCATCCTTTGCGATGTACAGCAAGATGCCGTTGTCCTTTTCTTTGCTGCCGCCAATGCCCCACTCCCTTGCTAAGCGAACGGAGTAGTCAAAATCGTCTTCGCCTTGTAAGGAAGTTTCGGTGACGACCACAATTTGAGTGGATGTTTCCCGGGCATAAGCGCTGAGTTTAGCGCCCAATTGCTCCAATTCGGGGCGCGACATCAGTCCGGCAAAGTCGTTCACGAGGTAGCCCGTTGGTTTCGGCATCGTTTTTTGAGCCTGCACCACGTTGGCGAGCAGGAAAAACATGCTCAATAAGAAGCCAGCCTTAACTACCGTAAGATATTTCATCAGGGAGTTCATTGATATCGTTCGATTTTACCGGAAAATGGATTTTTAATTTTTCGCCCACCTGACCGATGGCCAAGCAGATGCCTTCGCAAAAAGCGCCTTGTCGGAAATGGGTCTGGATCAGGTCGCGTTCTTCCTTCCAGAAATCAGGAGGAACGACGGCATTTATGCCTTGGTCGCCCAGAATGGCGAAGGTTTTTTGTTCCGGGGCAATGAAAAGCAGGACGCCATTGCGCGCCTCGGTTTTGTCCATGCCAAGCTGGCGAAAGACGCGCGCAGCTTCCTCTAAGGCTGTTCCCTTATGGTGCTTTTCGAAGTGTACGCGTATTTCACCCGATGTGCCGGACTCTGCCTGCCGGATCGCGGCGACGATGCGCGCTTCTTCTTCTTTGTTGAAGAATTTGACCATTCGAAGTGGGATAGGTTTGAAAGTTGGCAGTTCGCCAGTTGGCAGTTCGCAGAATAACCTGAAACCGACAACTGGCGAATAACCCAAACTTCGTTAATCAAAATTAACAGCCGGTGCATTTTCCGCGCCTGCCTGCGCTTCAAACTGTGCTTTTTGCGCAAAGCCGAAGATGCCGGCGAAGACATTGTTCGGGAATGTCCGGATAGATTTGTTGAATTTGGTGGCCGCATCGTTGAAGCGGTCGCGTTCCACCTTGATGCGATTTTCTGTGCCTTCCAACTGTGACTGCAATTCGAGGAATTGCGTGTTGGCCTTCAAATCCGGATAGTTTTCCGTAATCATCATCAGTCGGCCCAGCGTTTGGGAGACACCCGACTGGGCTGCCTGGAATTCCTTCAACTGCTCCGGTGTGATGTTAGAAGGGTCAATCGTCATGCTGGTTGCTTTGGCGCGTGCATTGACCACATCGGTCAGTGTTTTCTGTTCGAAGTTAGCGTAGCCTTTCACCGTTTGAACCAGGTTGGGAATCAGGTCAGAACGCCGCTGATAGGCGCTTTGCACTTTACTCCAGGCATTCTCCACGTCTTCTTCCTGACCAACAAAGCTATTGTAGCTGCTGCAACCTTTGCCCAGCAAAATCAGTGCGAGTCCTGCGACAACCGCTATCACAATTAATGATCTACTCATTGGATGTTGAATTTTGTTTTGAATATGATAATGCAAAAATGGGGCAGCAGGTTCAATGCTGCCTGTGTACTTTCGTTCAATGACCTTGTTTTGACGACGATCTCACTTTTCGGACACTTTTATTGGTGCTTTATTTCTTTGGCGAACTGTCGTTCCCCGGCTTCGACTGCTTCCCCGAGGTGATTTTCAAAAGGCGGAATCGGACATTGGTAGCCGTCGCTGAAGGCACACCAGGGGTTGTAGGCTTTGTTGAAATCAATCGTCATCTTTCCTCCGGCAATATCCGTCATTTTGAAATCCATGTAGCGCCCGCCCCCATAAGTAGCCTCTCCGTTGGTGGCATCCATGAAGGGCAAAAACAGGTGGTCTTTGTATTGTGGCATTTTTGCCAATTGCAAATTCCGGTACAGCGTCAACTCCAGCGGCTTGCCCATCAGTTCAAATTTCAACAATGCATAGCGCACGTAAGGCTTCGTCGTGCCGGCGTAGGTCGCCATGTCGAATGGCGTTTCGCCTTCCAGCACCTGCACGGTTGCTTCTACCCGGTAGCGTTCGTCCGGTTCGTAAAAACGCAGCGATTTCAGTTCTTCCTTGCTTTTCAGCGGCGAGCGCTCGTTGGTCAGGAAGTCTTTGCGGTATTCCTTGCGGTGTTTTGCAAGGGATTTGGTGTAGGGTTTGGAGGCGTTTTGGGCGCACAACAAGTTTGCGGTGCAAAGGATCAGCGCCACCAATAAACGATACTGCTTCATACGTCTGAATTGGGTTGTGTGGGTAAAGGTAGCAAAAAATGGGGAGAAAAAGACCCAATGTGTGTCAGCATGCTATTGATGTCCGGGGAATCGTATTCCTGATAATTGACGAGGTATGAGTTGTTTGAATTTTTTTAGTAAAATTGTTGAAAAGAAAACGGCATGAGTGTTGACGCTCAAAAGTTAGAACTGATTACTTTGATTGCACGCCTCAACGACAAGGGGGTGTTAGATCAGCCTTATTTGCAAGTCAAAAAGACCTTGGAAGCCCAAAAGGTAGATGGTGCTACTTCGTCTGCCTTTGGCGAAAAAGCAAATAGTGAGTCTCCTCAGTCAGCTCCCGGCTGCCCGCTTCAGTTACTTGAGCAATCTGAGTTACGAACTCACTCTCTTTCCTTCAACCGCCTCAATTCTTTAACCTCCGCAGTTCCCATTAAATTTGCACTCAAAATCATCAAAAGGCGGCGATCACTTTTGCCCAGCATAAATTCATATTCATCGGTAGAAAAATCAATCGGTTTCGGGAAATTCCGAAATGCGTTGAGCACAGAGGCGGGAAGGAGTCTATTGTTCCCATACAGAGACATGTTTTTCAGGTTTTTTAAAGTTCCGATGCCTGGCGGAAGGGTTTGAATGCGGTTGTGATCAAGGTAGAGGAGTTGCAGGTTTTTTAAGTTGCCAACCTCAAGGGGCAACGCTTCTAATTGGTTGCGACTCAGGAAAAGGCGTTGCAGTTTTTTTAACGCGCCGATTTCAGCTGGCAGCGCCTTGAGCTGGTTCTCGCCAATTTCGAGAGATTCCAGATTGGATAATACGCCAATTTGGGGAGGCAGCACGCTGAGTTCATTTCCGGTGAGATCGAGGCTTTTCAGGTTTTTCAATTGCCCGATAGCGGCCGGCAGGGTGGTGAACTGGTTCTGAAAAAGATAAAGTTCCTGGAGGTTTTGCAGTGCACCGAATTGCTCAGGCAGGGTATTGAAGTAGTTGCCGCCGAGGTTGAGGTATTGCAGATTTTGTAGGTGTGCTATTTCAGGTGGCAAAATTTTCAACGCATTTTGAGAGAGATCAAGGCTTTCCAGGTTTTTGAAGGTGAAGATTTCATCAGGCAACGTGCTGAGTTGATTGCTGTAGAGTTTAAGCGTTTTTAGATTTTTTAAGGCCCCAATTTCGTCCGGCAAATGATCCATAAAGTTTCCGTTCAGGTTCAAATATTGCAGGTCTTTCAGTTGTCCGATTTCGGCTGGGAGTTCGCCAATTCCCAAATTTGCCACATCCAGGAACCGAAGTTGCTGTAATTGCGCAATTTCAGGGGGTAGATTTATATACCTGCTTTTGCTTGACCAAGGACTATTTTCAAGAATGAGCACTTTTAGTTGGCGCTGTTCCAGAACCGCAGTAGGGAAGCTGTCAAGGGTAATTCCTCTCAAATCAAGCGCCGTGACAGACTCGTCAAGGGCTTCAAGGTTGTAGGCCACTTTGTATTCATTCCCATCGGTATCAATCAGATAATTTTCCTTGTCCATCAGTACTTTGGCAAAACCCAACTCATCAAATTGTTCCGCTTTTTCATATCGGTAATCAATAACCACATTGCCCGCAGTATCAATAAAGCCAAAGCGGTCTTCTTTGTAGGCCAACGCCAGCCGCCCTTCGTAAAAATAGAAAGCGTCAATCAGTTTTTTATTTTTTGCGATTTGGACTTCGACGCGCTGTTTTTCAATTTCTGCCTGTTTCAATGCCGCTTCCGCGCGTTTGCGTTGCTTTTGAGCTTCATCGCGCTGCGCTTTGGCCTCGTCGCGTTGCCGTTCAATCGCATCGAACAGACGGCTAATGGCTTCGTCTACGGCTTTTGATTGCGAGGCGTCGCAGGTGCGGGCTGCATTGAATTTTTTCAGAGCGGCGCGGAAGTTCTGCTTTTCAAACAAAGCTTTGCCTTCGGCCATTAAGGTGGCGTAGTGGCATTCCTTTTGGGCATGCAGGAAGCCGGCAGCGAGCAGAAGGCACAGGGTCAGAAGCAGGGTTCGCATGGGTGTTTTATTAAGTTGTTCGTTGTCTGTTCATCGTTGTCCGTTAGGGTTGAGATATTATGGTGTATGGGATTCCTGTCTACTGTCTACCGTTGTTCGTTGAGCGTTGTTAGAACTGTAACGAACAACGAACAACGCCCAACACTCAACGCACCTCATTTCTCCCCCAAAATCGCTTTGCAATCCTTTACTTTTTTCTGGATGGCTTCATCATCCGGCGTCAGTTCGGAAGCGCGGATGTATTTGTGAAGCGCCATATCTACCTCATCATTCCGCAAAAATTCATCCCCTTCCCGGACGAGGGTTTTTGCGCGTTCGCGTTCATAAGCATCAAGTTTGTTCTCGGCATCTTGTTTGGCATTCACCGCTTCTTTTTCTGCGATTTCCAATTTTGCCCGTTCCTTTTCAGTCTGATCGTAAAGATACCCCGCCAACACGGAACTGAACAGCGACAACACGACCATTCCCATGGCGATGTAGAAGTTTTTCTGGGCTTTTTGTTTCTCTTCTTCCGCTTTGGTTCGTGCAAATTCGGCTTCTTTTTGGGCGGTTTCTGCCTGACTGCGCAATGCTTCGGCCTCTTTGCGTTTGGCCGCTTCTTCTTCAGCTTTTTGGCGCAATTCGAGGAGCACTTTTTCCTGTTCCTGCTTTGCCAATTTGGCCTGGCGGATGCGCTCTTCTTCCAATCGGGTGGCCTTGGCGCGCAACACAGGTGCCACAAGGGTATCGTGGCTCAGCTCGTAAGTGTAACCGCCGCGCAGACTCGGTTCAGAGCGGATCAGGTGGGTGTCGAGCAGTTGACGCAGCAATTCCGGTCGGATGCCGTAGTCGCGCAACACCTGGCCTTCGTAGAGGCTGATGCGGCGTTCTTCCTCTTCGAAAATCAGCCCGTCTTCGATGAGGTGGCGTGCGGCAAGCCGATCGGCTTCGTCCGGAATTTCGCCGATGCGCAGCAGGTAGTAATTTTCGAGTATATCGGCGGGTTTTTCCAGGTCGGCCTGCGTAATTAGTCGGCGCCCTTGTTTGATCACCACATCCTGCTCTAAGTGCGAGCAAAGGATCTGCAACTGGAACGACTCAATAGACTCTGTGCCGCCTTCGCTCAGGAAATCCAGCAACTGGTCTAGCGCCGAGTCTTCGTAATCGAACGGGGGCGAAGCAAAATCGCCGGGTGCAAAAGCGGGGGAAAGGATCGCAGCTTCGGCCTGTTCCGGATCGAGGGCGCTCAGTTCGTGCATGTTGTCCATGATCTGCGGCAGGAAAGTTTTGAGCCGGTTGAGCAATTCCATGCGGTCAGCGCGGATGGCCATCAGAACCTTCAGCCGGAAAGGTGTGTGCAGGCGTTCCAGATCATCGGCGCTCAGGAAACCGGGATCTTGTTCCATGCGCAGCTTGAGTTGCGCGCGGTAGCGGTCCGGAATGGTGGTGAACAATGCTTCGCTGAGCTGTTGCACGAAGTGTTTGACAGCGTCTTCAGCGTAGGTAAACAACTCTTCAAACTGGTCAAAAACGAGCAAAAATCCAGATTCCTCCGCGTTTTCCTGCGCTAATTGCCGGCTTTTGAGGTGGTACCACAGGCTGTCTTCGCTGTCCGGACGGATGCTGTCCAAAAGGGGCGAAGGAGCGACCGCAATCCGCGATTTCGATTTTTCAAGCGGCGTGGCGGGGTTGTCTTTCGTGAACGCGCCAAACCGAGCGGTTTGGGGTTGCAACTTAAGGTTGGCCTCAGCGCGGGGCAGCAGTCCGGCGTTGAGCAGGGAGCTTTTTCCCAGTCCCGATTTGCCGTACAACACCACCACCTGTTCTAATGCGAGCAGGCGCTCCAGTGCATCTACATCGGCGCCGCGGCCAAAAAAGATGTGTTGCTGGGCAGTGTCGAAAGGCCGCGCTCCGGGATAGCGGGATTGTTTAGACATGGTTTTGTTTTTGCTCGGGATAAAGGAGATACGTGTCGGACACCTTCGAAGGTGTCCGACACGTATCTCCTTTATCCCGCCTCGACTTCTTTTAATAAATCCAGCACGCTGGTGCTGATCTGGTTGTACTGGACTTCCTTATCCTGCTCGTACAAAACGCCCTGGCTTTCTTTTAGCTTGTAGCGGCGGTAGCGCCCGGCAAGTCCGGACACTTCGTCTGCCAAATCCCCCGGGGCAGTGAGTTCGCGCAGCATTTCGATGGCTTCGTCCAATTTGGCGCTGCTCACTAAGCGGCGGATTTGTTGGGGACGCGAGTCTTCGCCGCTGTCTGCGCTTCTCAGCAAGCCATGTTCGGCACATTGCTGGTGTAGATCGCGAATGAAATCGGGCAGGTTGCGCGCCACGAAATTGATTTGGAACTGATCCACGCACAAGGCGCGCTCTTCATCGCTCAGCGTTTGGTTGGCAGCAAAGCGGATAAAGGCATATTCCTGGCGATGGATTTCCAGTTCGCGCAACAACAATTGCATGTACCACTTTTCGAACGGCACACCGAGGAAAATGATGCTTTTTACCTCGCGCAACTGCGTTTTCAGTTCTTCCGGCATGCTCCGATGCGCGAAAATGGATTTGAAATAATCGTACAGGTCGTTGTGAGTCAGCACGATGGATTCTTCACTTTCCACATAGCCAAATGTGTTGTAAATCAGCGGCAGTTGTCGCGTCGGTTTTTTGACGGGCTGGGGGTCTTTGTCTTTTTTGTAGTAGCCAAACTGATAAGGCAATTCCGCTGCTTCAAAAGCTTTAGCCAGGGTGCCGTCGGGCGTCACGGTCAGGATGATGTTGAACGGAATTTCCGCGATCATCCGCAGGGTTTCGTTGGGTTCCGCCTGTTCGTAAAAAGCCTGAATCTGGTGGCAAACCAACGTGCGTTTGTAAGGCTGATCAAACAGAAAAAGGTCGTCGTCGGCGTAATGGCGGATGATGTTCGGGTTATTGCCGATGTCGAGTTGCCGCAACAATTGTTCGCGGTGGGTGACGCCATCAGCCCCAATGTACGCTTCAGGGCCCAACACCAGGAGGCATTGTTCCCGTCGGAGTTTGTCGAGGATAAAACGCCAGTCTATGGCGACTGTGTTGCTGTTGGGTGGCATGGGCATTGGTGAATGCGTGATGAAAAGCCATACGGCATTATTCGCTACGAATATAGGCAGGAAATGAGAAAAGCGTGGAAGAAATTTATTGGGCAGGGAGGATTGGTTTGGAAGCGTTGGAAGCTGCCCAGGGGTGATCCAATTTAGCCGCACACATTCCGCAGTATCTGTGTCGTTCGCGTAGTCCGCGTTCCCAGTGATGCCTTCCTGGGGAACACGGACTAAACGACCAACACTGCTATTCCTGCTCCTGGTGCTTCGCCTCTGCCTGCTCGCCCCCACTTTTAGTCGTCAGAATTTTATAAAAAAAGAAACCGCAAAAACTAGCCACAATCGTTACAGTGGTAAGCCACATGATCAATGCTGAAGTTGCCATAGTCAGAAGATTTGATGTTTTGAAACAAAATAATTAGACGTACCGGGTATTGCTCAAGTACTTATTTTAAGAGCTTGAATGCAAGTTTTTTGTGATGGTTAAGAGCTGAGTTTGTTCAACAAAGATAGTAAAACCACCAAAACCATCAAATCAATTCTGCCCGCCCTGCGGACTGTCGTATCCCAAAAAATGCTACTGGAAGCGGGGCAAAGAGTATTGATTGTAGAAACTTCCGGGTTACCCGAATTTGAAAGGACACGAAAGTTCTACGACAAATGCAACTATGAAAGAGCGGCCGTGATTCGGGATTTTTATCAAGACGGAGAAGACAAAGTGGTCTTCTGGAAAAAACTAAGCGGCTCCAACCCCAGCCAATCCACCGTATTGCGCCAATAAATCTTTTCCAGCGTCGTATCCGGCAAGCCCATCGTTTCAATAAACGCGCCGATCTCCAAATCGCCGAGCGGGAAGGGGTAATCAGAACCGAGCGTCACTTTGCCTTCGCCCACCATGTCCAACACGTAGCGCAGCATCACGGGGTCGTGGGTGATGCAGTCCACCCAAAACTTGCCGAGATAGTCGCGGGGATTCACGGGGTTATCCACTGCCACGAGGTCGGGGCGACAATTGTAACCGTGCTCAATGCGTCCGATGGTGGGCAGGAAAGAGCCGCCCGCGTGCGCAAAACACACTCGCAAGGCCGGGAAACGCTCGAACACCCCGCCAAAAATCATGGAGCAGATGGCGCGCGCCGTTTCGGCAGGCATGCCCACTAACCAGGGCAGCCAGTATTTTTCGATGTGTTTGGTGCCCATCATGTTCCAGGGGTGTACAAAAACCGCCATGCCCAGCAACTGGCAAGCTTCGAAGATGGGCTGGAATTCAGGCTCATTCAGGTTGCGTTCGTTGATGTTGGAGCCAATCTGGATGCCGACCAAACCGATGGCTTTGCAGCGCTCAAGTTCCTGTATGGCTAAGGTAGCGTCCTGCATGGGCAGGGTGCCGAGGCCGATGTAGTGCTGCGGATGGTCAGCGACCAACCGGGCGATGTCGTCGTTCAAAAACTGCGCAACGGCAAGGGTATCCTGCGGTTTGGCCCAATAGGAAAACAACACCGGAATGGTGCATACCACCTGCATTTGCGTAAGATGCGTTGCATATTCTTCGATGCGCAATTGTGCGTCCCAGCAATTGGCTTCGATTTCACGGAAAAACTGCTCCCCCTTCATCATGCGCGCGTATCCGGGCTTGTGATGCTCTAAGTGGATGAACCCGTCGTAGCCGAATTTTTTTGCAAAACGCGGCATTTGCTCCGGGATGATGTGGGTGTGCATGTCTATTTTAAGTGGCATGGGTTGATTTGAGTATTTGAGGATTTGGTGATTTGGTGATTTGATTCTTCCCGTCAAATCTTCAAATACTCGAATCCTCAGTTCTTGGAATCCTCAGTTCTTCGAATCTTCAAATTCGCCAACAAAAGTAAAAAAACGCGACTGCAACAGGTGGGGATTGTTAAAGAAAAAGCGCGGATAATTCAGTGGGATGGATGCCGTTCCTAAAAAGAACCAATCATTTCAAGCGTATGAAGCGTTTTCTTTTGTCATTTGTGGTTCTTATTTTGCTGATCGGAAACACGCCCGCGCAAAACACCACCGAATTAGGCATTGACCTCATTATTCCCATCGTTATGGCTTCGGGCCATCAGGCTAAAACTACCGGTTTTGAGGTTTTTTACAAAGAAAACCAACCCCGGATGGATACCCGCTTCAAGTTTTTTGTACAATCCAATTTCGACGAATTTGAGGCCTTTCGCCGGAGCATTGTGGACTCGATGACGCTTTACAATTACTATGTTCCCGGGATTTCCATCGGAACCAACCTGGGGGTTGCCAAAATTATCCGCGTGAAAGGGCATAACCTGTACTATGGCACAGACTTCCATTTTTCGGTGCAACAAGGCGATGTGATCGTTTCGGATCAATTGCTCGATGGCCGCGATCCCCGCCCCTTAAAATCCATCCGGGAATATGCCGCCATAGACTACGCTGTTGGCGTAATTCCTTTTTTGGGAACAAAAATCAAGCTCTCCGAGCACATTCATTTCACGCTGGAATTCGGGCCATTGCTGCAATACCGCTTTGGCAAGCGTAGTTTCTTGAACAGTCAGGGCCAGAACGATCAATACGCCCTGAAGCAAATTGAATTGTTTGCCGGGCGTTGGTTGAATGATATTGCCGTGAGTTATCGGTTTTAATGGGTTATTTGGAACTTCAAACTTCCTTAAAAATCTCCTCTGCTTTCATCACAAATCCTTCCACTACCGGCTCTGCGCTACACAGCTTGCTGCCGCTACAAACTTCCACGGATTCGGGCGCGCGATAGACTTCCACTACTTTCTGCTCCGGAAAAACATGCCAGAGTACCTTCACGCCGGCCTTGAAATATTCATATACTTTGTTTTTAACGAGGTTGATTTTGTCATTGGGTGAGATGACTTCGATGATGAATTCGGGGACAGGCTCGTAACCTTGTGTACCTGCACGGGCTTGTTCTATTGTTAAAAAAGCCAAATCGGGTTTGCGCCACTGGTCTTCCGAGGTCCAGATTTCCAATTCCTGAACAATTTGATGGCCACTTCCTGCGGCAGGTGTCCTGGAGAAATGTTTTAGAATGTTGAATACCAGATATTGCTCCTTGATTCTGATGGCCTCGGTTTTTTCAATCACGCCTTTATTATATTCGTATTTCGTACCCGGCCCTCCTTTGCGAAACTTGCGCAAGAAAGCCTGAATGGAAATCTTCCTCGGCGGTTTTACCTGAACAGGCGCTTCCCGGAATATGGTGCTTGCAATCATGTTATCATGATTTTTTACAAAAGTAGCTATAAAGTGTGTTTAAATCAATACACAGCAAATGAAACCAGGAAATCGCCACCGTCCACCGTTTACATCCTCACCATCCGAAACACCCTGCGCTGCGCCCCACTTTCCAACACCAGCCAATAGACGCCGGCGGGGAAATCCTGCAAAGGCACGCCAAAGCGATTCCCGGATGTAAAGGCGTTTTGCCAAAGCGCAACGCCCCGCGCATCGAAAAGCCGGGCGAATATGGCCTGGGAAACCGGCAGTTCAAATTGCACCTGCACGTCGCCATGAGTCGGCACCGGAAAAACCCGGATCCCGTTTGACAAAGAGAAGGTTTCGGATCCCGTAGTGCCTGCCATGACCATCAGGAGTGATTCACACCCCTGCGCATCGGTGACGATGACCTCGTAGTTTCCGGTGGGCAGGTTGAACTGGTCTTCTGCCTGCGATCCGGTTGACCAGCTATACGTATAAGGCGTGACGCCGCCGGTCACAATCAGGTTGATGTACCAACGCCCTTCCTCTTCCATGGGTTCAAGTTGGTATTGAGTTTCCAGTAAGGCTGGCTGCTGCAGAGCAAGCTCAATGGAAAGCAGACAGTTGTTGGCGTCCCGAATCCTGATGAGATAAGGCCCGGCAGCCAATCCGTTGAACACACTGTCGGTTTGGAAGCTGCCATCATTGAGCGAAAATTCGAATGGCGGTTGGCCGCCTAAAGTCTCCACAGCAATAAAGCCATCTGCAAGCCCGTAGCAGGCAGGATCGCCGGTGTTGAGGAACACGAGGGGGACTGCGGACTGGCTCACAATGGCAATCACCGAAAATACGCAGCCGTCGGGATAGCGGATGTAGACGGTATAAACGCCAGGCACCAATCCTTCAAAGAGGTTTTCCGATTGCCAGTTGATGCTGTCTAAGGAAAACTGAAACTCGCCGACAAGCAATTTTCCGGCTTCAACGATCACAATGCTGCCGGTGGGTTCACCGGTACAGCTTGGGTCGGTTACAGTGCCGAGGTCTGGCGGATCGGGTGCCGCAAGGGTAAACACCCGGATATTTTCGCAAAAGCGGACATCTTGAACGCGTGCTAAATAAGTGCCCGCTTGCAGGTGGTCGAAAACGTTGTTTTGATTAAACGTGCCATTGTTCAGGGCGTAGCGATAACCGCCGTTACCGCCCGAAGCGTTAATTTCCGCTAAGCCGTCCGCGCCACCCGGGCAGGAGACATCGGATACTTCCGTCAGCACCTGCAAAGAATCGGGTTGCCCGACAATCGCCGGGTAGCTATTGATACAATTATTCGGTTCAATGACAAAAACGGTGTAGTTGCCGGGCGGCAGGTTGCCAAAAAACGGCTGTGTGGTGACCCCGATAAGGGTATTTAATCCGTAGCCGATCACGTTAGCATTGGTTCCGGTGATGACAATTTCTCCGTTGTTGGATCCATAGCAGGAGGCATTGGAAGCTGCAATGGAGGCTGGTGAAAAATCGGGTGCCAAGCCTACAAAGGCAGGAGCGGAAGTTGTACACCCGGCGAGGTCGAGCACGACGGCTGTGTAAAGTTCGCCGCCGGGCAACCCTTCAAAGATATTGGATAATTGAAAATCAGAGACGGTATTATTCAACCCGTAGAGGTAGTTACCAGAACCGCCGTTGGCCAATACTTCCAGGTGCCCGTTGTCGTTA
The DNA here is from genome assembly GCA_038323375.1 of Chitinophagales bacterium. GTDB lineage: Bacteria > Bacteroidota > Bacteroidia > Chitinophagales > Saprospiraceae > JABWAJ01. The sequence goes on along the minus strand of JBBQGV010000020.1, from coordinate 21,227 downwards.
CAGGTTTCGGGCATGGCGATTGCCGTGGCGGTGAGCAGATCCAGCAAGGAGACGATCACCAACCGGGATGCCGTACAGCCGTTCGCATCCTGAAGCGTCACATCCAGCACGGTCGTTTCGTCAATGACAACGATGTTGCCGGCACAGGGCGCACAATCCACATCGGCACCCAACAGCGAGACTACCGCCGTCACGGTGTAGTCGCCAGCGCCGCCGCTGACGCCATCGGTGAGGTCAATTGCGGCATTGAATGCGCAGATAGAAGTGTCCAATAGCGGCGCAATGATAGCCGGAGGGTCTTGCAAAGGAATAAAAATGGTGTCGGCACAAACGCCGTCTGAAACGATCAGTTGATAAATTCCTTCGGCGAGGTTGGTTGCATTGTTGGTCAGGTTATTGAGGCCAATCCACTCGTAAGTGAGTCCTTCGCCGATGAAGGGGTAAACCAACGCGCTGCCGTCTGAAGCGCCCACACAGGAGGGTGCCGCCAGTTCGCCCGCCAGAATGAAACCGCAGTCGGTGAAAAAAAAGTCCGTCGGTTCCCCGGTTTGGGCGTTGGCCAATCCAAAAAATAAAAAAGAAAAAGCAATAAGTTTTACTTTTAAGTCCAGCGCACTGGTCACCGCCCCTGAAAAACGGTGAAAAATGCAGGTAGCAGCCGAAAAAATGGCCGACCCGCAGGCAGCAATAAGTTTGTCGAATGGGATCATGAGCATATTAAGATTTGATTATGAACCAGATAGCAAAAATTGCGCCCGCAGCGCGCTTGTCATCCTGAAATTTATTGCAAATCTTTGAAGTTGGAAAGGTTTTTTTAATTTAAACGTAGGAGTCTGACGCAATGAAAACACCCTCTGATGATCTTTTTCAATTGGTGCAGTCGCTCAACAAGCAGGAGAAGCGCTATTTCAAACTCTATGCCTCGCGGCATGCGCTCAACGGCGAAAACCAATACCTGCGGCTGTTCAATGCCATTGAAAAACAAGAAGTGTATGACGAGGCCACGCTCCGCAAAAAATTTCCGGACGAAGCCTTCACGCGCCAGCTGCACGTTGCCAAAAACTACCTGTACGGCATCATTCTGGCCAGCTTGCGGAGCTTCCACGAAAGCCGGGCAGAAGACCGCTTTTACACCCAGTTGCGCAACGCGCAGTTGTTGTTCGACAAAGGGCTTTACCAGCAAAGCGAAAAAGCGCTTGGGAAAGCCAAATCTACAGCCGCCGACAATGAGCGCTTTCTGCAATTGCTGGAAGTTTACCGCTGGGAACACCAGATTGCGCACAGCCGCAATGATTTCGGCAAGCTGGAAAACTACATCGCACACGGGGTACAGGAGGAGTTTGATTTGTTGGACAAATACCGGAATTTTTTGGAATTTCAGGCGCTCAACGACCGGGTGTTCATTCCTTACTGGAAAAAAGGAGCCGTGCGCAATGAGACGGAAAAAGCGGCGCTAGACCAACTTTTTGAGCAGCCGCAATTCAGCAGCGCCGACCACGCCCGCTCCTTCTATGCGCGCTATTTTTACCACAATGCGCGCTTTTCCTACCACTTGTTTCGCGGCGAACCGGAGCGCAGTTACGAACACGTAAGGGAATTGGTGCAGATGTTTGAGTCGAGGGCTGTGAAAGGCCGTGGGGTGCGCCAGTACAGCAGCGCGCTCATTAACCTCTATATCGTGCAGCAGCGGCTGGGGCATTACAGCGACATTCCCGACACCTTGCGCAAGCTCCGTGAAGTACCAGCCGATTCGCCTGAGCAACAGCGCCGGCTGTTTGTGCGCAGCTTTAACTTAGAAGTAGATTTTTACCTCAGTACCGGCCTGTTTTCGAAGGGCGTAGCGCAGATTCGGGAACGGGAAGCGCTCTTCCGGAAGTATGAAGAAGAAGTAAATGGGCAGCAACGATTGGGTTTGTACTACAATTTAGCCTATCTGCATTTTGGGGCTGCCGATTACGGACAGGCGCTCGATTGGGTCAACCTCTTGTTGCAAGACCCGGCTCTTGAAACACGTCAAGACATTCACTGTTTTGGCCGTCTGCTCAACTTAGTGGTTCATTACGAACTGCGCAACGACCAGCTTTTAGAATACATCGTGCAGACTACTTATCGCTTTTTGTCGAAACGGGAGCGCCTGTTCCGCGTAGAATCGGTGATGCTGAAACTCATGCGCCACTACCCTGGCTGGCTGACGCCAAAAGCCCGCACCGAAGGCTTCCGGCAACTGATCGGAGAATTGGAAGACCTGCGCCAGAACGAGTTCGAACGCAAAGCTTTCGAATATTTCGACTTCATTTCCTGGATGGAGAGTAAAGCAGCAGGGAGCGCGTTCGAGGCTGTTGTAAAGCTGAAAAAATAGAAGGCAGCGGAACCCCGTTCGCGCCGGCGCTCCGCCTCGCGTGTTCTATTCCCACGGGTTTTACCCGGTTTTTAAGGTCTGCCAACTGAAGGTGGCGACCACGAGTGCCCCCGCTGTGGCCCTGTTTTCCGGTCTCTATACCGGCGTGCGTAGGTTCCATATTGCATCATTTTTCAGGTTATTGTTTGATAACCTTCCCCTGCCAAACCGCCACCCCGCCATCCTCCACACTACAAAAATACACCCCCGCTACCAAATGCCCAATCTTCAATTCCTGACTGACCTTTCCATCCACCACCCGCAGCCGTTCCCGCAGCACTTCCCGGCCTAAGGCATCGCGCAGAATGATTTGAGGCGCATTCAGATTCACCAAAGCCTGAAGCTTTAGCAAAGCGACGCCGCCCGTCACCGGATTGGGAGCAATGCTCGCCGAAATGTTGCCTTCCGTTTCCCCGACGGAGGTCGCGACTGTAGCCGCGTTTCCATCAGTTATGACAAACCCTGCCGGTAATTCAATGGTGGCTTCGAGTTCCACCTCGGTTCCTGCCGCCATGTCGTCCACGCATACATCAAAACAAATTTCGGTAACGCTAAGATTACAAACGTCGGTTTCTTCTTCCGTTTCAATTTCAACGGTTACCGGACAGGATTGAGCGGCGACGATGTCGTCAATGCGGATGTCCTGAGACAGATCAAAAATGATCCAGTTCATTGGATCACCTGTATCATTAATCCACTCTACCTGATAGCTTTGCCAGGAGTTCAGATTTGGAGCATAATATAGCTGCTCGTTTACGATAGCCCCTTCTCCTGCACTACCCGGTGGATTGATCAAGCCTTCAATGCAATGAGGGAAGTAAGGCTGTGAAACGCCCGGAGCAATAACGCAAAGATCACCATAATCTTCGAGGCACCCTATGGGATTATTGTAAAACAGGCAAGGGGGATTTTCACTGACCAATATACGACCAGCTTCTGCCCAATAATAATTTACTCTGGGAGTGAATGTTTCAAAGTCACCATTGCATAGGAGATTGTCACAAGAACCAACCCCGAACAAGCAGGAGCAAGGGATGAATTTATAATTTGTAAATCTACAATTGCATCGCTGCAATCTTCATTACAGCCTTCCAGTTGGTATCGAAAAAGGACTATTTCTTGATTGGTTATGATAGGCAGCGCTGTTATTTCAAATGCATCTGCTTCCATATTCATATCCGTATCTATAGCAGTAACTGAAATGAACTCCGCGCCATCCGTATTCCCCTCATCATAAGAGATGTCTGCTCCTGCTCCGGGGGCAACCAGATCATTGAACAGCAAAAATTCAAAAGGTATAATAATAGATGATCCTGGAACTATACTAAAATTATTAAACCTGTCATCATGAGCTATCATAAGGCAATCTTCTCCTGTTTCATTTTGCTCATTAACCACGTACCCCAAATATTCTGCTCAGCCTCATGCAGCACCCTTCGGGTTTGGCCGGCACTCAAATCCCCAATGCAGAACATAAGACCCCGCCTGTAAGTTATCACACTGCTCGTCCAGATGCGAAAGCGCTTGTAAATGAACATGAGGGGAAGCACTCTGTGTACCGTTTATCGTAGGAAAAACATTGCCCTCATCAAATACGATGCTCGGGATCCCGCCTGTGCCGCCGCAATTGTTGACTAAACTACTCAGGAAATCATTGATGGATGTTGGAGGTAACTCATCGTTAAATGTATAGTCGTTACAACATTCCGGTGCTTCCGTTTCGAGGATAATGAGGGGATCGCCTGTTGCCGCACACCTCGCGTTGCACGCTGTATTATTTGTCGGTAGTGGAGGAAGGCACGTTATTGGCCGAAATGGAAATGGTATCGCTGTCGCAGGCGTCATAGGTAGCGGAGCCGGTCACGGAGCCGATGTTCGCGCTTTGGAGGCTACCGCAGTTGTCATAGCTCGCGGGCGGGGGCGAAATGTGTGTTCGGGTTTACCAGAGTAACAGCAGCAGTCGGTTGGCCCGGTCGTTTGTGGAGCGAAAAGTAGGGGCTGTTGGCAGCGAAAAGCAGTAAAGTTGCCGCCACGAAGGCTGTGAGCATTTGAAAACGCAGGGTTTTCGGGTACAATAAAGCTACTAGGATCTTTTTCATAAATCAAGTTTATGGGTAAATAAATAATCATGCTTGTAAGAGGTATTTCTATATAAAACACCTGTCGGAGCAGAAAAAATTATCAAATGCATTCCAACTCAGCGAGAAACTGTGTGGAAAAATTGCTGTTTTATGTGTTGTTCGTGCCGTGAAAATTTACGGCTTATTTGAAATGAGGAGGTACAGACAGGTAGATGTAAATGAAGAAAAGTACCTCACTTGACCTGATGCAAAAATAGGTTTCTTTGTTTGAAAAAGAAAGCACCTGAAGGTTAAACTTTCGTAACGATATTCAACTGCAATAGGTTTTGTGCATTTCCCTCAATACGGTCGTGATCATTTGAACAAAACCTATTGCAGCACAGCATAAGTGTGGTCCCATTAGGGAGCCAATACCGGTATAACTACCGTTTCGGGCACGCCAGCAACTCGATCACAATTTCCTCAAAGCCCGGCAAAGTTTTATACGCATAATCCACTTTCCACTTGCTTTTATAGTTGTAGCTCACTTCCAGATACGACTTTGTTGGCGGGCGATTTCGGCCAATGGTCGCGTCGTTGGCCCGCGTATCCATGCGCACCGGAATGTCGCGGTAGTACAGGAAATATTCGGGGTGGGTGATATGGCCCAGCGGCGTCACGTCATAAGGAATAAAGCCCTCCACGCCAAACAACTGCTTAGCGCGTTGCTGCCAGGGCACCAGCATGGCGTGGAGCCAACGATCGGCTTCGTTGCCATTTTTTAAAAACTCGGTATCCACTTTCCCCAGGAGCAGGTAGGCGCTGCACTCAAAGCCGGAAAAAACGGTTTTTACCCCCGAATCGAGCACCACCATAAAAGACGCGGTATCTTTTTCATAATTGAAATCGGAAACCGTGCTTTTCTGTAAACCCGGTTTAAAAGCAAACCCCGGTGTGCGGCCTACACAAAAAACGATTTCTTCGATTTGTGAGGCTAATTCCGGGTGGTTTTTTAACACGGTGGCCACATTGGTGGCTGGTCCCAGCGCCAGAATGGTCAGTTTTTCCTTGCGCAGCGCTGCGGCCAACGCCCGGGTTGCGTCGTTTTCCACGCCAGGATCGTTGGCTTCCGGGGAACCCTTGTACACCGGGATTTTCCGGTCGGGGGCATAATAATTCAGGATTTTTTTGGTCACGTCGTAACCGTAATCCACGTAGGTAATGGTGCTGATGCCCACAATTTCAATGGAAGGCAAGGCCAGCGCCATAATAAGGGTGACGCCGTCATCCACTTCGCGGGGCGCGCGTTCCGGCAGGCCAATCATGATGTCGGTATCGAACCAGACGCGGCGGGGCGGAACCTGGGTTTGGGAAAATGCGGCCGCTAAATTGCTCAACAGGCAAGCAGCAAGGAGGATAATTCTGGTAGTCTTCATGTGTTGATTAAAGATTTAGAACAACCGAACAGCAGGTTGCCGGTTGGTGTTTTTGAATATTCAGGCCAGCAACTGGTTCATGGCTTTTTTTGTCAACGCGGCTTTTTCTTCTACCGAAAAGCTGAGCGGCAACTGGGCCACGCCGTAAAACCGCCGCAGGATTTCCACCGCTGCAAAATCTTCACAGGCATTGCGGTCGAAATCGCCGTATTGAGTTTCCAGCAAAGCCAATGCAGTCTCCCATTCCATGCCGCAAAAACACAGGTGCGCCAGGCAAACGCCAAGATCAAAAGCTGCCTCGCCCCGGAAACAGAATTCGGGGTCAATGACAAAAACGCCCCGATCGGTACGCAACCAACTGCCGGGGAAAAAGTCGCCGTGCAACAGCGCATCGCCATCGGCTAAATAACGCCGGCCAAGCGCCAGCGTTGTTTCGCGCAGCGCCGGATTTTGATAAACGGTTGCTTGCGCCAACGCCTGCAATCCCGGTTGAATGCCATCTAAATTCATGCCGTTCCCCGGCTGAAACGGGAAGTCAAAAATGTGCAGGTGGTTCAGCTCGCGCATGGCCTGGTTTTCAAAACCCGACGACAGGTGTGCCCGGCTCGATTGGTGCAAATCCGCCAGAAAGCGGATCAGGTCAGCCATTTCTGTTTCAGGTAAAGTGAACTTCCGGGCGTAATAGGCCGTAAAGTCAGCTCCCTCGCCGAGGTCTTCGATCACCTGAACGTGCTCATTTTCATCAAAATGCAATAATCGAGGCAGCATCTTGCCCACGTTTTCCCATTCGGCTGCCGCCGCAAAAAAAGCGGATTCCATCCCGGCCCGTTCTACCGGCGCCGGGATGGAGGGATATTTTTCCACATAAGGGCGCGCCTGTTTGAGGATAAAACTGCGCTTCGTTGTGCGCACCCGCAGGGTATAATTCATGTTGCCTTCTCCCGCTTTTTCTGCCGAAAGCAGGTGCTCATCCGCAGGCATCCAGCCCATGTTGTGGAGGTATGCTTCGATGGAAGAGGGTTGCGTTTTGTCTAAGTGCATTTTTATTTATCAAGGTTAAAGGTTAAAACAAGTACCGGACTCCAAACTGAAACTGCCGCGGCGGCGACGCCGAAAACAGGCGATACGTATTCGACGATTTCGGGCCGATCTGGCTCAGGTTGCTCACGGAACGGGTGGTGTTGTAGCCCGACCAGTTTTGCGCGTTAAAAATATTAAAAATATCGACGCTGATTTCGATGAGGTGCGTGCCTTTCAATTTCAACTGGTAGCGCGCCGAAAGGTCAAACGTAGTGGCCCAGGGTAGGCGGTCGCCGCTTTTGACTTCCCCTGGCCAGCGGTCTGCGGGTAACCCGAAGCTTTCCCCGTCTCCATTGAGGTCGGTGGTGCCGAAGACCGTTGCATCGGCGACGCGCGTCACCGGTTGCCCGCTTTGAATCAGCGCGGTGGGCGAAATGAGTAAGCCTTTCAGTGGCTCGTACAACAACACCGCGCTGATCACGTGCCGGCGGTCGTTTTCGTCCCAGGCATACTCGGGGCCGAAGTCGTTGGAGTCCTGAGCACGGGTATTGATGCTGCTGGTATTGCTTTTCGTCCACGACAGGGTATAAAGCAGGCGATACCCGATTTTGTTGTCGCCAATGGATTTTTGCAGCATAAAATTTAGGGCAGTATACCGGGCAATCCCCGCTGTTTCGCTCACGAAAACATTTCGGGCAATGCCGCGCAGGGTGTCGTTGCCTTCTGCTACCGCGTAGAAACCTGCGGCGTCCCGGTAAATTGGCACCACCCGCGTTGAATCGGCACTGGCTTGCGGGCGCACTTTAAAATCCGCCGGATCATCGAAAACCCAGGGGGTAGGCGCATTCAGGTTGCGGATGACGTACAGGTTATTGGTGCGTGTATGCACGGCGTCGAAAAGGAACAGGTGCTCGTCGGTCAACTTGCGTTGGTAGCCCAAAGAAAACTGGTGCGAGTAGGGATTCTGGAATCCGTTCGGGTTCATAATGCGCAGGTTGTTGCTGAACTGCGACTCCCGACGCACCTGAAGCTCTTCCGGAGAAGGGCCGTTCGGGAAGGAAACGCCCGGTGCCGTCGCGCGGATATTGCCGGGGAACGTGATGCGTTCCAGATCAGCATTTGCGTCAAGCACACCGGCGCGCTGGAGCTCGGCCAATTGTTTTTTGAAATCCTCCGAATTGCTGCTGAACTGGAGGTTATCGCTGTACACCGAATATTTGATCTTATCGTAGTATATGCCATAGCCGCCACGAATAACGCTGCGGTAGTCCAATTTGTAATTGAAACTCGTGCGGGGGCCGAAGTTGTTGAAGTCGCCTTTGATCCCGCCGGCTTTGGAGAGGTTGTCGTAGTCCCAGCGCAGGCCCAGCGTAAGATTCAACCGGTTATTCACCGACCACTGGTCTTCCAGATATGCACTGTAAACGTTTTGTACAGCGCCAAAGGTGGTGGGACGCAATTCCACATCGTAGTTGCGCACGTTCACACCGGCAGGGATGTCTTCCACATTCAGAGCCGCCCCCTTGTTCAGGTTGCGCATGTCGGTCAGTTGCTGATCGGTGAGGCGCACGGTGTACGTGCCATAAGGGTTGCCGCCGCCCAGCAATTGAAAATCAGAGGTAATGAATTCAAGGCCGGCTTTGACCTGGTGTTTGCCGCTGCGGTAAAGCCACTTGCTTTGGAGTTGGTGGGTATATTCAAAGTCGTCGAAGATTGCGCCCGACTGGCCCACAATAGCGATGGCCATGCCGGCAGGGTTTTGAATGGTGACAGAAGGACTCGTTTCATTTACCGGCTGGCGGTAGTTCCAACGAAAAAAATTGTGCTGGTAATTCAATTCGCCGCTGATTTTGCTACCAATTTTGTACTGATTGCGCAAAGCCAGCAGGTGGGTCTCATTTTCCTGTGCCGAACTGGCCGACGGGAACAAGATACCGCCTTCCAAACCGCCACCCTGGCGCTGGTTGTAGAAACGGCCAACCTGCGCCCGCACGGAGGTTCGCCAGGAAGGCGACCAAACGTGATCCAATTTTGCGGAAGCATAGGTAAACCGGTTTTCGCCGCGTACGATTTCGTTTACGCCCAATTGCGAAACATTCAGCAGGTTGTCTTTGTAATCGTAGGTCTGTTCCACATTTACATAAAAAAACGTTTTATCTTTTTTAATCGGGCCGCCCACGGAGGCACCAACTTGATGGCGCTGAAAACCGTCTTTCACCGGGTTGCCATATAGGTCGAGGGTGGCAAAGGAGGAAGGGGCATCTACTGCTGCACCGGGACGGGTGAGGTAGAAGACTTCCCCAGTCCAGTCGTTGGTGCCGGAACGCGACAACACATTTACAATGCCATTGCTGGTATTGCCCCATTCGGCGGAATAATTGTTGGTGAGTACCGTAATGTTTTCTACAAAACCGACTGGCGTATTAAATTTCATGTTGCCAAGGAAGCGCTCGTTGTTGTCCATCCCGTCAATCAGGTAGTTGGTAAAAATGCCATTGAGGCCGTTGATGCTGATGCTGGGCCCTTCGGCATAACCCAGAACTGCTACGGTAACATTCGGCAACCGGAAAAGCGTACGGGTCACATCCCTGCCTTCGATGGGCAGGCGTTGTAATTCTTCTTTTTTCACTTGTCCCGACACTGCGGCGTTTTCGGTATTCATCCGAACCAATGAAGTACTGGAAATCAGGATCTCCCCGAAGGATGCAGAGGTTTGGCTCGGTAAATTTAGGACGACATTTAACAGGGTTTCTTTAGGTTGCAAATCAGTCAGGATGCCAGCCTGGTATTTTTCGTCATCCAGGGCATAAATCGAGTATATTTTCCCGGCAGTCAGGTTTTCAAACACGGCTACCCCTTTGGCATTGGTTTGTACTGAATCGAGCACGGATGGCCCGGTATCGTCGGTCAGGTAAAGCCATTTACTAACAATTGGCGTGTCTTCAAGCAGGGAAGCAACCTGCACCCGAATGCTGCTTTGGGCAGACAACCCGGTGAAGCTGGTCAGAATCAACAAAACGAGGAGTAGACTATTTTTCATAACACGTGATGTTTAGGTTTTTAAAAAAAAACGGGATAGCCATACCAGCGGCATTCAGTCGCAATCCGAAACAGGGCAGCAGACTACCTACAAGCAGGCAAGCCGTGCAACATCTGCTGAAGTTGAGCTGCTACACAGGCCATGAGGAATTGATGAATTGTAAAGATTGGATCGTCAGGCGAAAAGCGGCGGAGCGCGAAGCCCCTTAGAAAAGCGGATACTGCGGGCAATAAACGGCAATTCGCGAACGAATACCACCACCGGTGCGAAAGCAATCAGGGCCCGGAGGAAAGCAATTAAGGATTTGAGAATTTTATGCGTCGGCCGCTTCAGCCAGCGGCGTATACTTTCGGCGTGGTCGAGGTCGGTCAGTTGCCGGAGCAAATCCGGTTGGGTCGTTCCGGCTTTGAAAAGCACCTCCTGCAAGGATTGAAAAAGTTGGGTTGTACACCAGGGGAGTTCCTCCCATTCCGCTGCACGAAAAAAGTTTTTTTGCACGCCGATCAGGTAGGCACCGCCATCTGTTGAGGGGCCAAGCACGTTGTGCCCCGCTTCAAGCCGGGTGATGGCGTTTTCGAGGTCGCCCCTGCTGAGATCGGGGCTGTCGTTGCCAACCACCAGCACCGATTCGTACCCTTTTTCAAACACTTCGGCGAGTGCGGTAGTGATGCGCATCCCAAAATACGATCCGGTTTGGGTTGCTTCATTGGAATGGAAAACGGAATGGCCGGTTTGCTTGAGCAGGGAAGCCGTGCGTGCGTGCAAAATACCGAAAGCGCTGCGGAAAGCAGGCGCTAAATGCCGGGGAAACCGCTGCATTTTTTCGTCAGCAAGCGGATTTTTTGCAAAAAACAGTATGGCAGTTCGCTTTGTCAAGCAGGTGATGTTATGATTTCAGATGTATATACGGAGATAACCGGCAACCCGGATTTGAGGCAAAGGTAGTGACCCGGAAAAATTCAAACTGTCCGTCACACTACGTTTGCCTTTAGCGTTTGTTCATTTCCTGAATAAGCTATGATCGGCAATGATCCACTTTGTTTAGCACATAAGCGCTATTTCAGGAGGAAAAATAGTGCAAAAAAGAATAAGGAGGTGAAACTCTTGTCCGCTGCGCTATATTTGAACTTTGTATTGCAATCATGCGCAGACAAACAAGCGCCCTTCAACCCTTCATTATGCGGAACATCTTTATTTCAGCCTCCGGACAGCATGTTGGAAAAACCACAACCACCCTTGGTTTAGTTTCTAATTTGCGCAAAATGGGCTATAATACAGGCTATTGCAAACCGGTTGGCCAACAGTTTGTAGATGTAAACGGTGCCATTGCCGATAAAGACGCGGTCTTGTTTGCAGACGTCATCGGCTTTCGGGTGGTACCTGAATGGCATAGCCCGGTGGTGATTGGCCCCGGCGTTACCCGTCAGTATTTAGACGATCCAACCCAGTTTCATTTTCAGGAGCAGATATTGGCGGCAGCCCGTTCGCTTGACCCTCTTTACGATATTGTGGTGTATGAAGGCACCGGCCACCCGGGGGTTGGTAGTATCACCGATGTATCGAATGCGCAAGTGGCAAAACTGCTGAATTGCGGCACCATTCTGGTCGTGGAAGGCGGCATTGGCCGAACCATAGACCGCCTGAATTTATGCCGCGCTATTTTTAAAGAACAGGATGTACCTATTGTAGGCGTCATCGTCAACAAAGTGGAAATATCCAAAAAAGAGGAGGTCACGCATTACGTAGGCAAAGCACTCGACCAAATGGGCATTCCGCTGATGGGGGTCATTCCTTATGACAAAACCCTGCTTTTCCCAATTCTGGAAACCATCCGGCAGGCAGTAGACGGTTCCTGTATTCTGAATGAGGATCGCCTCAACAACCGGGTTGAAGACATCGTGGCCGGGTCTTTGGTGGACATTGAGGAGTTCAACACGTTTGAAAACATTTTGCTGGTGGTCAGCTTTAAACGCGTCAAGGAAGCCGTTAAAAAGATCAAACAGATCTCCAAAATTAAAAAATTAGCGCTTTCGCCGCTTTCCGGTGTGATCGTCACCGGCGATGGCCGCCACGCCAAATGGCATACCGAAGAAGACCTATGCCATCCCTATTTTGTGGAACACCAGATTCCGGTCATTGCTACCCTGTTAGACACGTACGGTTCGGTCTTGAAAGTGAACCGAATTGAAGTAAAAATCAATACGCAAACCCCCTGGAAAGTTGCGCGCGCCATTGAACTGATTCGCAAACACTTGCATTTTGATCAATTGCTGGATTACCTGAAAAGCACTTGATTGGAGGCGCCTTCAAATGTTAATATCGCTGGTCGGCATGTTGTTTTATATAGTCCGGGCGTAATTTTATCTAAAAATTGAACGTTTATTGGAAATGAAGTTTTGAACGAACCAGATCTTTTGTAATTTTGTTCTACCAACACCAATGCTTCAGAAGTGGAGCATTGTATCATCAAACACCGATTTTGCTAACCAAATCGCTTAAAGGTTATGATCAGAAGAACGATCGCGTCAAGGCTCAAACAGGCCAAGAGCACTTTGAGTCAAACGATGGAAAGTATATTAAACATTAACCGCAGACGAAAAACCTTACCACCTGACCCTTCTATAAAAAAAGACCAGGTAGAAGCCCTCAGCGAGGAGCTTAAAATACTCAATAAATTAGCCGAACAACAGGCCGTACTCATTCGCAAGTACGAAATGGAGCTGACCAAACAACCTTCTTCCTAACTAGTGTCGGTTCATTTAGTCGGGTGTCTGATCTTTAGAGTTCGAGAACAAGGCGTGTTTCGACCCAAAAACGGGAGTTTACTCGTGTAATTGACCGATTTTGGGGCGAAACACAACGCAGTTATCGGACTATAAAGACAGACAGTACCTATGGTTTTACTGCTGCCGGTAAAAAGGGGCTAGCATCTCCGCCCCCTTTGATGATTTCCCGGACAATGGTGGAGCTGATGTGCGAATAGGCCGGATCACTGATCAGAAAAATGGTTTCCAGACCGCCACCAACGATGTTGTTGAGTTGGGAAATGGTTTTTTCGTAGTCAAAATCGGAGGCATTCCGAAGGCCGCGCAAAAGATAGCGCGCACCAATGCGGGTGCAGTAGTGCGCAGTCAGGTTTTCAAACCAGTCTACCTGAACATTCGGTTCGTCCGCAAAGACGGCTTTGATCCAAGCCATGCGTTGTTCCAGCGGAAAAAGCGTTTGTTTCTGGGAGTTGACGCCAATCGCTATAATGATTTTGTCGAAAAGCGGCAGTGCCCGTCGAACTAAGTCAACGTGCCCGGACGTGATGGGATCGAAAGAGCCTGGAAAGACTGCAATATGGGACATCATCCTTAGGTTTGGCCCAAATGTAAACTTTATCAGCGCCAATGTGAAGCCCCCACTGCGTGGAAAAGTCAAGGTTTAAAAAAAAAGCCACTTTTTTGCAACCTTTTCCCGTTTCACCCCGTCTTTGGTTTCGATTGCCGGTTGTGCTCCAAAACCTATAAGGTTTTAAAAACCTTATGGGTTTAAAACGAAAATTGGTCGAAAAGTGCAGCATATCTGACAATTAATGTTTAATTTTACCTGACTGTTAAAAAATGAAAAAAAATTAAGCCATGACAAAATCTAACACCCGATTCGTGTTGGTGATCTTACTGGCAGCAGCGAGCTTCGCTTCTTACCTTTACCTGAATTCTCTCAAATACGAGAATACTTCTACCCGAACGGCTGAGCCGACAGCAGAGGAAGAAATGACAGAAAACGAACTAAACTCACCCGGAAAAGCAATACTTCCGGATGTTTATTTGCTAAAAAAAGCAGTAGAGGCGGGCAAACGATTGATGCCGTATCAGTAGAAATTACCGATTGTCTAAATGACACAAAAATACCGCAAGCTTAAGTGTTTGCGGTATTTTTTTTTGGGGCTGGGCTCTTGCACGAATTTACTCAGGGTTGAGTGCTTTCAGGCAATTGACCATTAATATTTCTCCGGCGCCATGTTTTGCTGCGCCACAAACTCCGCAGCCCTTCATACAAACCTGGGACGTTGTGTTTTTCTTCGTAGGCCAAAGCTTCTTCGCGGGTGAACTCCATCGGCTCGAAATCTTCTTCGCCGGGTTGCAATTTCTTCATGACACAATATCCGCCAATGATGCCCTGGTAGTCGTAGCCTCCTGAAAGAAACATACCTTCTGCGAAGCCCAACTCCCGGAATGTTTCCAAATCAAAAATGGCTGTGTTGATTATGGTTAGATTAGGCTTGAGATACGTATGGAAAAAGAGCTTATTGGGCTGAATACCTTTACTGATAGACAGCGTCGCAGCTTGATTTTTTAGTCTTGGGTTGCTTTCCAGAATATCTGATTTTAGATACGGACAAAACGTAGAAGCAAAGTGTTCATTGATAATCAATTTGCTTTGAATCACATGGCCACGTTTAAGCCCATAATTCCAGACACGCCACCGGCCTCTCAGATAGCGAAAATTCTGCATCAGATTCCCCCTCACTTGCAGGTCAAGTAAGTTTTCTACGTACTCGTTTTTGATCCAGAAATTCCGGCGCTGAAGCATCAGATACAGCATCAGGGTATCCGTTTCTACTTCGCCCAGGAGGGTCCTAATCACGGGGGAGGTTGGCACTTGTCGTTCTTTTAATTTGGTTTCAGCCCATTTTGATTCATGAATTCTTACCAGCACAGCCTCTGCTGCAACCGGGTAACCCAGGACTGATACCGTTTGGATATTGCACCGGATAATGTGCTGTACCTTAATAAGATCGGGATGTACCCCAAACCCCCAGCCCATGATGTTCATTTGTGTCCAGTTTTGTTGGGAATCAGGCGTCACAAGGTTTAAATAAAGTTTATTGTTCCGGATCAGGGCCACACCCTCCAAACTATATGGTTGTTGCGCCTGAGCTTCTATGGCAGGGCTGGCATGCCCACTAACATCTTCCAGCCGATGAAAGCCCCATTCTTCCGCCGGGAAAACATTTTCCCCCAATGGGTTACTGAAGTCTATTTTGATGACAAAATGTTTGATGGCGTAACTTCTGACACTGTAAAATGAACCAAGGTAATGCGATGGCAGCATTTTGGAGGAGGCAGGTTCAACCGGTAAAGGATCTGGTTCTTTTATGGATGCTGCAAATGCCTCCATATTTGGAAAACCCAGAAACAGAAAATACCCATAAACATAAGCCCGTTTGCCGAAGGTGACGGACTGCTCATTGGGCTTATTTGATATTCCAAGAAGCCGCTTGTACAAATAATCTCCAAAGTTAATTTTAGAGGACTCCTTTGGAAATTCTTCCAGAAATGCTTTAACCTCAGGATGATTGACAATGACGGAAGCGACAGTGGTACGATCGGGCATAGAATACGGGGCGAAATCGCCCATACCAAAAAATCTGGCCGAATTGCGCGAAGTACTGTCTAAAATCAGATCATGTTTTTCCCGTAGAACCCTTTGAAGTTCTTCCCAAAGGGTTTTAAATAAGTTTACAGGAATTTGTTCGCGCTTTAGCGCGAAATCTTTATTGGGTTTAGAGTTACTCACGGCAGGGTAATTTTCCGGAAAGTTAAGTGTTTTTCCAGAAACTTTACAGAAGGTAATAGTTATTTCAATTTGCATCCTGTTACAAATAGGAGCAACAAGCAAAATTCTGTCAAAATTCTGTATTTTTTAAAGGTAATTATACTGATATTATACTATGACAAATTTGACATATGAAGGTATTTGGATGCTTATCTTTGGGAAGTCGCTGATATGTTGAAATGATGTTCTTTGATTCAATGAAAAACACATTACATAGAACGCAACTGAACATGAAGCTATATTAAGAAACGGCACACCGGCTAAAACGCCTGCTTGTTCACCCGATGAAAAAACGCCCGGTGCCGTACCCAAAATACCAGAACGGGGAGCCGCTCGTAACGGCCTCCCGACTTTTTCAGGCCGTCATTCTTCTTAGGGAATTAACGGTTGAATCTTGCAAATTCAATTTACGGCTTTTTCGGCATATTCCCAATAAAAGACGGTTATTTCTTCACCAGCAAAACGTCATCGTTATGCGAGCCAAACTTGTGTCCTCCCAAATCGAAGCAGGTTGCATCCTGCTCTTACTGCTGGCCCTCCCGGCCTGTTCCAAACCCTCCAACCCGCTTACGAAAGAAGCCTACCTCGGCGATTATTCGACGTTTGTGACCCTTGTAGAACAAGATGCAGGCGACTACCGATACCGCCATTGGAACAAAGCTGATGCCCACGCCGAATACCTGAATAAAGCATTGTATGAACGCTTTGCCCCGGAATTGACGACGGAAGAGCAGTTCAAAATCATTGGATACAGAGCCAGATACCTGGCTGCCAAAGTAAAATGGACGGTCAGAGAAGGCGTGCAAAAGGCACTTGGAAAAAACAGGTCTTCGCCGTTTCCGGGATAGCAGTGATCTATGAGAAAGCACATTTAAAAATTCTCTAAAACCGAAACAATGAAAAGCAATCTGATTTCCATCGTAATATTCATGGCCTTCGTTTTAGGTTGTGGAACTATTTACCACTTTGTTGAAGTAGCTAAGTATAAGGACGCAATTCGCAGCCTTCAGCGGCAAATTGATGACCTGCGGATGCGGCTGACCTTCACACAACAGGAATTGTCGGCTTGCCGCCGCGACTCCAGTGATCTGGAAAAAAAACTGCTGACAACCAGTGAAGAATTGAGAGACCGTACCGAGGAACTGAGGAAAGCAATAATCCGTCTGGAGAGAATGAGCCAAACAAAAGCCGAATTGGAACGCCGTATTGAAAGTTTCGAGGCTGAGGTAACCGAACTGAAAGCACAGTTGGCGAGTAAACAAGCTCCACTCGGCCCCCTGCTGAATTCCCCACAACAAGCAGAGGAAGTAGATCAAAGTAGCGAAGAGCTTCCTATTGCCCGGCGATCATCTATTCAAACTGCTTTGCTAAAGTCTGAAAGAGCATTCCTGTTTTTTATGCTGCTGATTATTGGCTCTGTTGGCGTGCTGAGCATCGTTGCAAATAAAAGGTACCGCTACAGATAATTTTAATGAGCCTTGAATGTTGGCCGGCCACGGTGAAGAACTCCGGTTTTTCCCGTGGCCTTTGGATTGCTATAGAGGTAACACCTTTTGGAAAGGGGTCACTTACCCCAACCCCTTCTTGCTATAGAGGTAACACCTTTTGGAAAGGGGTCACTTACCCCAACCCCTTCTTGCTATAGAGGTAACACCTTTTGGAAAGGGGTCACCTCTTACCCCAACCCCTTCAACAACCCACCCAGCAATTGCAGCGCCCCTTTCACCATATCCTGACTTTCTACCGGGATTTTCAGATAGGTTTGTCCGGTGGATTTGTCTTTTTCCATGATGTTGTCCAAGAGCTGCCGAGTGGCGGTTTCGTCGCTGAGCGTGCGGGTAAGCGCGCTGAAAAAGTTGGTACCCAGTTGCACAAGGTCGGATGCCTGTATTGGTGCGCCGCTCGTGCCGTTGCCAGAAGCGCCTCCGCTGTTTTGTGCGGCTGGTTTGGCTTGTTTTTCGCGCTGTACCGGCTCGCTTTCAGTTTCGGGTTCGCCGGATGAAGGTTCGCCGGATACGCTGCTGCCTGCTGCGCCAACTTCGACCTGTTCCATATCGCTGACAGAAGTAACTTCTTCCGGTGCCTGCACCTCGGGCACGCCTTCGGTGAGGCGCTCCACATTTTCCATAAAATCTTTAAAGCGCTCGCTGCTCATGAAGATCGCGTCTTCGCCGTCGTGGAGTACGCCTGCCGCCATCTGCGATTTGAAATCCAGCGTGTAGAGCATCCGGTGTTCGATGGTGCCGGTAGCGACGAGGTTGATGATGTTAACCGGCCTTTTTTGCCCCATGCGGTAAATCCGGCCAATGCGTTGTTCCAGCACAGCAGGGTTCCAGGGGATGTCGAGGTTGACCAACAGTGAAGCGCTTTGGAGGTTCAAGCCCACCCCGCCTGCATCGGTGGACAGGAAAACTTTGCTGTCGGCATTGCCCGCAAAATTTTCCAGCAGTTTCCCCCGATCCGAACTGGGCACACCGCCGTGCAGGTATTCAAAACCGATGCCGCGTGCTTCCAATTCCTGCGCAACGAGGCGCGTCATGCGCTCCCACTGGCTGAAAACGACAACTTTGGTTTCTTCATCTGTGAGCGCTTCTTCCAGAATGTACATCAGTTCATCCACTTTGGTGTCGTGCCGGGTGGCCTGATCGAGAATGAATGTACTGTCGCATACCATGCGCATCTGGTTAAGGAAAATCATCAAAAATTGGCGGTCTTTTTCGCTCAGAAAACCCCAGCGCCGCCATTTTGCGACCAATTTTGCGACCTCATCTCCGCACTGTTGGTGTATATCGGCCTGCATTTCGGTCATCGGCACAAAGAGGTTTTTGTCCATGCGTTTAGGCAACTGGCTCAGGACTTGCTTTTTTGTCCGGCGCAGCATCAGATCGCTCAGCAGCTTTTTGATGTTATTTAGATCGCGGTAACCCATAATCCGCCCGAACTCATCTTTTACCGGGTAGCGGTTTTGAAAAAGGTACAGCGGCCCAAGCCGGTAGTTGTCTACAAACTGAACGATGGAGTACAATTCTTCCAATTTATTTTCGAGCGGAGTGCCGGTGAGTACGAGGGCATAGTTGGTGCGCAGGCGCTTCACGGCGCGCGATATTTTGGTGTTCCAGTTTTTGATGCGTTGTGCTTCATCCAAAATTACAGCGTCGTAATCCGCTCGTTGAGGTAATTCGCATCGTTACTCACCACATTGTAGGTGACGATATGATAGAAACTTTCCGTTTCCTGGTAGGCGCGGCGGCGTTTGGTTTGAACGCCTTCAATCACCAACACGGCGCTGTCGGTAAACTTTTCGATCTCGCTTTTCCACTGGTATTTCAGCGAAGTCGGGCACACGATCAGTACTTTGGAGACGCCCATTTCGCGTTTCCACAATTCAGCAGTGGCGATGGCCTGGATGGTCTTGCCCAGCCCCATTTCGTCGGCGATGAGACAACGGCCTGCCTTTGCGGCAAATTCCAACCCCTGCATTTGATAAGGAAACAGTTTGGCTTTGATGAGCGCTTTTAAGTAATCGCTGTTTTTTGTCAGTTCCAGATTTTCTATAATGGCTTGCCGGCGCAAGTTTTCCCGCTGTTGTAAAACCTACTCCAGCGCATCCGGATAGCAACGGAAATCAGGGTCGAGTTTCCGGGCCAGTTCGGAGAATTTTTCAAAATGCGCAAAACCGGATTCCCCCAACACGAGGTCTTCGCCAAAGTATTGGGCCGCTAATTTTTGCATTTGCAAGCGCTTACCCGAACCGATGCGGATTTTCACCTCTTGCGTTTCGCCGTAGCGCAAATAAACCGACGAATATTCGGGGTCGTATGGCTGTTTGAAGTGCTTACGCGAACCCCGGGTATTGAAAATTTTGAACAGCACCGCCTCCACGTGTTTGCAAGTGCCCAGCGTATTGCTTTTAAAGTCAGGGCAGGAGCAAAAATTCAATCCGGGCTTGTTGCTGCGAATAGCAACTTTATAGGCGCTTTTGACATCTGGATTTGTAACTTTGAATTCGCTGTAAACCGGATGCGCCCCGACATTTTCTATGGTGAAGACCTGAGTTTGCGCAAATTGTCGCCGCAATTCAATTTGCCAGTCGCGCAGTTCTAATGCTTCCGGCTTTTTGTGGTAGGAAACCTTGAGTGGTTGATCTTTTTTTCTGCTGATTTTTTTGCTTGTTTTTCGCTTGCTTTCTGCGCCATGTCCTGTTTTTTTTTCAAAAATAGAAATTCCTCCCAACTTCCCACAAAATAATAGGCCCATTATCGCTGCACGAGGTGACACCGGTGACACCTTTCCAAAAAGGTGTTACCTCGTATCGCCCCCAACTTCCCACAAAATAATACTCCGGTCATCGCTGCACGAAACCAGCAAGCCGCTTTCTGCCAGATACAGCAGGGCATTGACGGAATTGACATGGCCCCCGTTGCGGATGGTGTCCAATACTTTCAGGAGCTGAAACGATTGTGCATCCCAGATTTTGATGGTCTTATCGCGGCTGGCCGTGGCAAACCACACGGCTTCTGGTGGGAAACAAATGTCATTGATGGTGAACAAATGGGCAGGTTGAGAAGAAACAGGCTGTGCAAGGTCGTTTAAGTCCCAGACTTTCAGGTGTGCGTCCCGGCCTCCGCTGAGCAACAATTGCCCATTTGGGTGGTAGCGCACTGCAAACACGGAATTGTCGTGCGCCTGTGCCAGTGTTTGCCGGATATCAAAAGTGCCTGCATCGAGCAGGTAAATGTTGTTGTCGCTGCCCCCGATGGCCAATTCGTTTCGCGCTTTGGAGTAGTCTATGCTGCGCAGGCTTTGATTGCTCAGGTGCAGGCTTTCTAAGCTGCGGCCTTCGTTGGCCGACCATTTCGTCAGGATGCCGTCGCCGCCAATGGTGAAGACAAAATCGCCTACGTGCAAAACGCCAAATACGCCTTTGCCGTGGTGGGCAATGTCGCGGGTGCGTTCCGGCTGCCGAAAGTCAACCCAGTGTACGCCGCCATTCATATCGCCGGCTACAATTTTTTGCTGCTCCGGCAGGAAAATCATGGAAAAAATCTGGGCATCCGTTTTGGCTAAGAGCTGGCCCATTTCGGGTTCCTGTACTTTCCACTGCACCATCCAGCCGTCGCCTGCGCCCGAAAGGAAGGTCTGTGGTTCTGTGCCTCTGCAAAGTGCGAAGACGGAGGCGTTATGACCGGTTAACTGAGCTGTTTTTTTTAGCATAAGATAGAGATTTCCTTATGTCTTCTCCTTCAAGATAAGACCCCCAATACTATTTTCGCAGACCTGGTCGCGATTTTATACGTACCCGGATCCTTCAGCTTGAACGAGTAGCCTGGCTCAACATCCCCTTACTCAAAGGTACACTTTGCGTGAAACTTGACCAATTTTTCAGTTGGCTAAATAGTGTCTGTCTTTAGAGTCCGATAGCTGCGTTATACGAAGGCTCAAAACTGGTCATTTACGCGAGTAAACTCCCATTTTGGGGCAAAACACGCCTTGTTCTCGAACGCTAAAGAACAGACACGGGACTAAATGGGCAGATACTCATTAGTGGCTGTTTTTAGAGTCCGATGGCTGCGTTATGCGAAGGCTCAAAATTGGTCATTTACGCGAGTAAACTCCCATTTTTGGGGCAAAACACGCCTTGTTCTCGAACGCTAAAGAACAGACACGGG
>JBBQGV010000019.1:0-71284 GCA_038323375.1 Chitinophagales bacterium | reverse complement strand
GGAGAGGTCAAAGGTTTGTAGAAATGCATCGGGTTGACCTTAATTCCCGACCTCGGAGAGGTCGAACGTTTGTTTCAACGCTATTTTCTGCAAACCTTCGACCTCTCCGAGGTCGGGAAAACATTGAAATGCTACATTTCTACAAACCTCTGATCTCTCCGAGGTCGTATGGCAAAAAGCATTTCAAAGCGGCTGGATAGTTACAATCTGGGCAAGTGGTGGCCGTTCAGGCAAGTGTCGGAAGTAAACATAGTCAGCCTTATAGCGGGCTGCTCCTTCGAGGGCGATGATCTTGTCAATGTAGAACGGTTCGTTTTTGTCGTACTTTTTATAGTTAAGTACTTGGTCGTCATAATGTACGTGCACTAGGTTCTCAACCTGTTTTCCGCTGGGGGTCAGCATTTCAAGTAGTTGGAAACTTGTATTCAAGTGCGACATTGGGCAACAAGCGTATGGTGAACTTATGGCAAAGCTAATAGAAATCTTTCAAAATACAAACAAATTGTTTTACACAAAAATTTGTTTCTATAGGACATTTCCCTGCTTGCGCAGAGGCGGCGGCCTCGCGGGTCTTATCCTTTCAGATTTCACCCGCTTTTTGGTCTACTAACTGAAGTTGGTGACCACAAGCTCCTGCCAAACCGCCGCGCCACTCAACACCTCTCCTCCGAACAGAGTTCGGCGGTACGTTGCCTTGCAAACAATACGGATCAAAAGCCAATAATGGTTTTTTTGTACCCTTTTCAAGGCAGGCCATAAAACAACAAAGCCCGCATTGTCAAGACAATGCGGGCTTTGTACGAATGAACTTTAAAAATGTTAGCGGTCCGGACGGGACTCGAACCCGCGACCCCCTGCGTGACAGGCAGGTATTCTAACCAACTGAACTACCGAACCAAATTGTACTGCGAGAACCTATGTTCTTTTAGCGTGTGCAAAGATACGCTTGTATGAGAGAATAAAGCAAGCATTGAGGAAAAAAAGTTTCATTTTTTTTCTCCCCGGTCAATAACTAACACCTTATTGCTAACTTTGCCCTTCGCACTTGAGGCTGGTTTAAAACCTCTTATCGGCTTCGCGCCCCGACTATCGTCAGGGCGCGGGCATAAAACAACAAACACATGGTCTTTCTGGAATTTGAGAAACCTTTAGAAAAGTTGTACGAGCAACTTGAAAAGATCAAACAAGTGGGTGAAGAAGGAGCGGTGGATGTGACGGAAATGCTCAAAGAACTGGAAAACAAAATAAAAACCACGCGTAAGGAAATCTACGGAAACCTGAGCGGCTGGCAAAAAGTGCAGCTGTCGCGGCATCCGGAGCGCCCGTATACGCTGTATTACATCAGCCAGATGTGCAAACGGTTCGTGGAGTTGCACGGCGACCGCTGTAGCCAGGACGACAAAGCCATCGTGGGCGGCTTGGCCAGCTTAGACGGCCAAACGGTGGTCATTCTGGGCCACCAGAAAGGCATCAACACCAAAATGCGGCAGTACCGGAATTTTGGAATGGCCTATCCGGAAGGTTACCGCAAAGCCCTGCGCCTCATGAAAATGGCCGAACGCTTCAACTTTCCCGTCATTTGCCTGATAGATACCCCCGGCGCTTTTCCGGGCATCGAAGCTGAAGACCGCGGTCAGGCCGAAGCCATTGCGCGCAACCTGTTTGAAATGGCGCAGCTTCGCGTGCCTTCTATCTGCGTCATCATTGGCGAAGGAGCTTCCGGGGGTGCCATCGGCATCGGCGTGGGCGACCGGGTGTTCATGCTCGAAAATACCTGGTATTCTGTGATTTCCCCCGAGTCGTGTTCTTCCATTTTATGGCATAGCTGGGATTACAAGGAACAAGCCGCAGAAGCGCTGAAGTTGACGGCCGACCACATGTTTGAGAACAAACTCATTGACGGCATCATTAAGGAGCCGGTTGGCGGGGCGCATTCCAACCCGGAGGAAATGGCGAAGCTGTTGAAAAAACAGATCAAAAAGGCGCTCTCTGAATTGATTGACATGAACCCGGACGAACGCATCGAAGCCCGGATCAATAAATTTGCCAGCATGGGCGTTTATGATCTGGCTTTACCGGAAGAACCTGCGCCGCCGCCGCCTGCACGAAAGAAATAAGAACGAGTTACGGCCCGATGTATCCTGGAAGTCGCCTGCGCCGGAAAAAGTGCAGGAAAACATAAACTTTTCAATCGCTACACACTATGATACCTCAGCATATTCGCATGGCGGCACATCGCTACTTTTTGGAAAAACGCCTGCGCACCAGACCTAAGCTGTCTTCCAGAAAACCGGTTAATTTGGATTCTTGCCAAACCATTGGCCTGTTGTTTGACGCAACAGAGCCGGCTACGCGCGAAACCGCCCTGCGCTATGCGCAAAAGTTAAAAGAGCGCGGCAAACGGGTGCAAATGATGGGCTTCTACCTGCAAGACCAGCCGGAAGACAGCTCCAGCCTGCCGTTCCTTTCCTTCGGGAAAAAGCAGCTCAACTGGGCGATGTGCCCGAAAAGCCCGGATGTGGAGGCCTTTATGGATCAAAAGTTCGATATGCTCATCAACCTCGATACGCAGGCGAAAGTTGTGGCCACCTACATCGCGGCCTTGTCGCAGGCAAGTTTTAAAGTCGGCCCGGAAATGGACAGCGGGTGGTATTTCGACCTGATGATAGACGTTTCCCGGCGGCCATCCCTGGCGCACTTCATCGAGCAAATGGAATCGGTGCTTAAAAAAACAAACGCAAAGCATGTCCCCATCGAAGTTTAGAGGCACCGGCGTTGCATTAGTGACGCCGTTTCGCGAAGACAAGGCGATTGATTATCCGGCTTTGGAAGGGATCATCGGCCACACCATTGCCGGCAGGGTGGACTACCTGGTTTGTCTGGGCACGACCGGCGAAGCCATTACGCTGAGCGCGCAGGAATGCCGGGAGGTACTGGATTTTACCATCAAAGTTGTGGCAGACCGGGTCCCCATTGTAGCGGGGTTTTTCGGCAGCAACCATACGGCGCGGCTGGTAGAAGAGTTGCAGGATTACAATTTTCAGGGGGTTTCTGCTATTATGTCGAGCAGCCCTTCTTACAATAAACCCAACCAGGAAGGCATTTTTCAGCACTATATGGCGGTGGCAGCAGTTGCGCCATTGCCGCTGATCATTTACAATGTGCCGGGCAGAACTGCCTCCAACGTCAGCGCCGATACGCTGGTTCGTTTGGCCAACAGCAGTTCCAAATTCATTGCCGTGAAGGAGGCAAGTGGTGATCTGGTGCAGGGGATGCAAATTCTGAAACACAGACCGGAGGGTTTTTTGGTCATATCGGGCGATGACCCGCTCACGCTCCCCTTGCTGGGATGCGGTGCCGATGGGGTCATTTCGGTCATTGGCAATGCCTATCCCGCCGAGTTTTCGGGGATGGTGCGTGCTGGACTTCGGGGCGATTTTGAAACGGCGCGCAGGTTGAACGATGCGCTGTTGGACATACACCCCTGGTTGTATACGGAAGGCAATCCGGCAGGCATCAAAGCGGCCTTAGAAATATTGGGCTTTTGCGGTCGTCAGGTGCGTCTGCCGTTGGTTCCACTATCGGAAGCGACCAAAGCAAAGTTGCAACAGGAAATGCAAAAAGTGCGCGCAACAAGCTCGCGCGTGTCTGTTTAACCCCCTTCTCTCATCACATAAAACCGGCTCGTTTCTGTAATGAACCTTCCTCTAAAATTTGCGCGGCGCTATTTAGCATCCAAAAGATCCACTAATGCCATCAACATCATCACGGGCATTGCGGTCTTCGGCGTATCCATCGGCACTGCCGCGCTGGTTTTGGTGCTGTCTGTGTTCAACGGGTTTGAAGACCTGATCACCGGGATGTACGGCAATTTTAATCCCGACCTTAAAATTATCCCCGCCAAGGGTAAAAATTTCCCTGCCGACTCCTTGATGCTCAGCAATATAAGAAGTACGGAGGGCGTGGCATTCGCTGCTCAAACCGTGGAGGAAGTGGCCTTTTTTTCTTACAAAGACAACCAGGAAGTCGGCATCCTCAAAGGCGTGGACAGCAGCTACAACAAGGTTGCCAAAATGGATTCCTCCATCTGGAACGGGCGTTTTCAACTGGAGGACGGCAAAGTCAAAATGGCCGTGCTGGGCATAGGTATGCACAACAAGCTGGGCATCAACATCAACGACCCTTTTACGCCCATTGCGGTGTACATGCCCAAGCGCCAGGAAACGGGGCCATTGGAAAACCAGTTTCGCGAGCGGTTTACCTATCCGGCGGGCACTTTTGTGATCCAGCAGGATTTTGACAACCAATACGTCATTACTTCGATTGAGTTTGCGCGCGATTTGCTGGGCTTCGACGACGAAACCAGCGCCATTGAGTTGAAAGTCAAACCCGGCGCGAGCACTCCGGCAGTCAAACGGGCTTTGAAAACCCTAATGGGAGAAACCTTCATCGTTAAAGACCGCTATGAACAGGAAGAGGCATTTTTTCGTTTGATGAAGATGGAGAAATGGCTCAGTTTTGCCATTGTGAGCCTGATGATGCTGATGGTTGCTTTCAATATCGTGGGGGCACTTTGGATGATCGTGCTTGAAAAACAAAAAGACATTGCCATCCTTAAATCCATGGGCGCCTTAGACAATACGGTTCGCAACATCTTCCTGGCAGAAGGGCTTTTGCTCTGCGGACTTGGGGTAGTGGTGGGTTTTATTATTGCCATTGTAGTGGTGATCCTTCAAAAAACGGTCGGTATCATCACCATTCCGGGCGATTTTATCATTGAGGCATACCCGATCAGTACGCGGGTTTTTGATTTTTTGGTCGTTGCGCTGACGGTCATGTTCATCGGATTGCTGGCTTCGCTGCCGCCTGCTATGCGGGCGAAGCGGGTGCCCACGCTGATGCGGGAGGAATAGACACCGACTCTAAAGAACAGACACCGGCTAAAAATAGCAGACACCGGACTTTAAAGACAGACACTAATTATGGAAGATTGGGAACTTGATTTTGAATGGTTAAAAGTGCGGCATTTTGTACAGGATGTTTTTAAAAAAGAAACCCTGCCCGACCTGAACGCGGTGTTGTTTCTGATCGGAATTCAGGAGCTGGGTCGCTGGCAAGCGGCCTTTAGCAAAGAAGAAAAACAGGATTTGATGCACATCGCGGTTTGCAAATTGCTGAGCTACGATGGGTTTTTTGAATTTGTGGGGCGGGACGCCGATGGCTGGCCGCATTGGAAAGCACTGAAACCCGCCGCAATAAGAGGCGTTGAAGAACAGGAAGCTTTGCTGAAAAGCAGGGCCATCCGCTATTTCAAAGAGCTGGAGGCAGAAACGGCTTCGTTCAAAGAAAAAGATGCATAAAAGCTTGGAAACCAACTAATACATAATAAACCATGAATCGCTTAACGACAATACTCTTGTTTGGTCTTTCACTTGCGCTGCTTTCTTGTGGGAACAAAGAAAATACGCATGCTGTGATCGAAACGAGCTTTGGGAACATCAAAATTATGTTGTACAACACGACGCCCAAGCACCGCGACAACTTCATTAAACTCGCCGAAGATGGTTTTTATGACAGCCTCCTGTTTCACCGCGTCGTCAGCGCGTTCATGGTTCAGGGGGGCGATCCCGACTCGCGTAACGCCGCTCCGGGTGCCATGTTGGGCACGGGCGGCCCCGGGTATCAGATAGATGCAGAGATTGGGGCGCCGCATTTGCGCGGTGCGGTGGCTGCTGCCCGCAACAACAACCCGCAAAAGATGTCGTCCGGCTCACAATTCTACTTAGTCCAGGGGCAAAAGATTGACGACAACTACTTAGATGAAACCGAGCGCCGCCAAAATATCCGTTACAGCCCCGAACAACGGAAGTTGTACAAGGAGATCGGAGGAACGCCGTTTTTGGACAATGACTATACCGTTTTTGGTGAAATTGTGGATGGCCTGGATGTTTTGGATAAAATTGCGGCGGTTCCAACCGACGCGGGCAACCGCCCTTTGGAGGATGTCCGCATGAAAGTCCGCATCTTAAAGTAAGATTTCTTTTCTTTGCACGCGTTTATGCCAGAACATGAATCATCCCGGATGTTTCAGCATACACGTTAAATAACCCAAATTTACATTTTTCATGGTTCAGCGAATTTACCTTTTGTTGGCAGGCGCGATGCTGCTTTTTGGATGTAACCGGCCCATCGCCCGCTTTACGCATTCGGGACCCGTTATGGCACCCGCAGCGATTCAGTTTTCCAACCAATCAGAAAAAGCGGAGCGCTACGAATGGCATTTTGGAGATGGCAATACGTCAACCGAAAGCGCGCCATCGCACGAGTACAAGTCTTCCGGCTTCTATACGGTGGAACTCAAGGCAATTCAGGGTAAAAAATCAAAAACGACCAAGAAGGAGCTGAGCGTCAAACCGCCCAACAAATGTTTGGTGGAAATTGAGACGGATTATGGCACCATGCTGGTTGAGTTGTTTGATTCGACGCCCAAACACCAGGAAAATTTCGTGAAATTGACCGAGGAGAAATATTTTGACAGCCTGCTATTTCACCGCGTCATCAACGGCTTCATGATTCAGGGTGGCGACCCGGATTCAAAGCGCGCTAAACCTGGCCAATCATTAGGTTCCGGTGGTCCTAATTACACCGTTCAGGCTGAATTTGCGGACACGCTCATTCACCTGAAAGGCGTTTTGGCGGCAGCCCGCCAGGGTGATCAGGTCAATCCACAGAAGCGCTCTTCCGGTTCACAGTTTTACATCGTCCACGGAAGGCCGGTGAACAGCCAGACCTTAGACCAGTTGGAATCGCAAAAAGGCAAACGATACAGCACCGCCCAGCGACAGACCTATGAGGCAACTGGAGGCACGCCATTTTTGGATTGGGAATACACCGTTTTTGGAAGGGTCATAAAAGGATTAGAGGTCATTGATGAAATCGCTGCGGTACAAACGGACAACCGGGATCGCCCCGCTAAGGACGTACGCATGAAGATTCGGCTGATCAAGTAACCGCAACTATCAGGATATGCAGGAACACAAAATACTCGGTATTGATGTTGGTGCCTCCGGGATGAAAGGTGCCATCGTGGACGTGAAAACAGGGAAACTGATCGCAGACCGCCAACGGGTGGACACGCCCAAACCCGCAACGCCCGAGGCAATGGCAGTCGCTTTTGCAAAACTTGTTGAAATGCACAATGGCTACAAAGGCGCAGTGGGCTGTGGGTTTCCTTCGGTCGTGAAAAATGGCGTTTCCCTCACGGCATCTAATATTGATCAATCCTGGATTGGCGTCAATATCGAGCAAATTTTTTCGGAAGCCTGCGGATGCCCCGTTTTTGCCACCAACGACGCCGACGCAGCGGGAATAGCAGAAATGACTTTCGGCGCGGGTAAAGGTCAGAAAGGAACAGTGTTGCTCATTACTTTAGGCTCCGGAATCGGAACGGCTCTTTTCCTGAATGGGAAATTGGTAACGAATACCGAATTTGGCCATATCCTGCTCCACAACATGATCGCTGAACGTTATGCAGCCAGTTCGGTAAAAGAAAAAGAAGGACTCTCCTGGAAAGAATGGGGTGGCCGGATTAATGAATACCTCTGCTACATCGAACGGATCCTGTCCCCCGACCTCCTCATTATAGGCGGAGGCATTAGTCGGGACTTTGAAAATTATCGGCGTTTTATTACGACTTCAGCCCGGGTCACGCCTGCTCAATCGCTCAACGCCGCCGGAACGGTAGGCGCAGCGCTGCATGCACATAAATGTCTTAAAAAACTACAAAAAGTCTAAGAGCTTGTTTGGGTTTTCGTGATCGAGCGAGGGCGAGGAAATTTTGTTTTAGACAAAGCGGATTTTTCAGACGTAGCCGGCAGCTACGGCGAAAAAATCCAATGCCGTATAAAATAAAATTTGCCGTCCGTAGCCGATTGACGGAAATCCAAACAAGCTCTAATTCCCGCCGTCATTACGGGCGAAAGGTCTTTTTGCTCAACCGTAGGGTCTTCAATACATTGTTTTGTTCGTCGAGTAGCCCAACCAAATAAATTCCCGAAGGAATATCGCTGATGTTGTAGCGCCGGCCATTCGCAGCGTCGAAGGTGCGCACTTTTCGTCCGATCAGGTTGTAAAGCACCACTTTGTAAACTAAGTTGTTGTTCACCAGTTCGAAATAGTCTATGGCCGGATTGGGGAATATTTTTAAGTCAATTTTATTCGTCACCTCCGACGTATAACTCATGCTCTCCACGACCGTAGAAAAAGAAATCGAAGAAAGGATCGTTTCCAGTTTGCCGGTTTGCGAAATGTCAATGTCAAAAACGCCCGTTCCTGCCGTTCTGTTCGGGAAAATATGCAGCAGGAGGTCGAAGGACGCGCCGGGTGCCAGGGTCACTGGCAGCAGGATGCCGGCAGCAGGATCGTAATTGGTGTTGAAAGCAGGCAGGTAGCAGGAGTTTTTGTCGCAAACCTGCGTTTCCCACTCAAAAGGCTGGTTGATGACCGTCCGGTTCCACTTGAGCGAAATGTTATGGTTGCTGGTATTGGTGATTTTGGAGCGCAATTCGAGGCTTAGAGAAGCATCGCGCAAGTCGGTAATGAATTTTTTTTCTACCGAAGTAGAACTGACCGACACCGGGTTTTGCGCATGGGCGGTGCAGATTAACAACGGAATATATAACAAATGTAGTAGTCGTCTCATCATCGTTCATTTTATCCACGGGTTCACAAAGTGGCTATTGGTGTCACAAAGGTACGACCCGGAACGGGGTACTGTCAATGCCGTTAAGCCTTATTTAACCTTTGTGCTATCGGTGTACGACAAATACCTTGCCAAGATGCCCGGAGTCGGTTGTTAAACGCAGTTGGTAAGCGCCTTCTGCCAGATTTGTCGTGCTGAGGCTGATTTCGCTTGCGCCGGCTGGCAGGTCATAAACGGCAGGTTGTCCCATCATGCGCCCGGAAATGTCAAAAATGCTGACTGCAATCTGCCGGGCTGCCGGCAACTCCACTCTGCAATACAACACATCCCCCTGCACAGGGTTCGGATAAATCTTTGCATCCAGGCTCAATTCCGATACATCCACGGCTGCCACGGCGATTTCCTGGACGTAAACCGGTTCGCGGTATTCCACCGTAAAGAGGCCGCCAGATACCAAAAGATTGCCCTGCGCATTTTTGATCCGGTAATACCCGTCTCCATAATCACAACAGATGCCATCGCCGTAATCGTCCAGCAAGCGCAGGTAATAGCATCCTTCCACCGGAACCGTTATATATTTGGAAATAAACTGATGGTTGCCATACGCGCCGGGATCTGAAGGAGTAGCATATTGAGTGCCGCCACCGTTGGCGCCTACATTTTCATTCCCGCCGTGATCGTATACCACCCCTTGATTATCAATGAGTTCCCAATAGGTTTCATAGCCGAAAGCATCCGTTTTTAATTCCACTTTAAGGGTCATGGTGTTGCAAACGGGCGGATTGCTGAACGCAACCTCCGTGCTGTCATTCTCCGCCCACTGGTCTGTTGTGCCATTTGGGCTGGCGCTGAAAATCCGGATCAGGTTTGTACCTGCGGCAGCAGGCATGAACGCGACGGAAGGCAGCGTTACCTCGACCCACTCGTATGTTTCCAGCGAGCCGTACCATGCGTACTGCTGCATGGAGCCATTATTCACCTGATAGTTGACCTGAAGGCTGTTCAGGATTGCATTGCCCTCGTTTCGGATACGCAAAGCTGGCGCCACCTCCGAATTGCAAATGACCGGATCGGACTTGGCGTACAGCAAGCCGGCATTGATGTCATGCGGCATGATAAAATCCGGCGTCACCGAAATGCCGTTGATGATTTCCTGATGCCCTTCTGAAATAAATACGGCCAACCGCAGATTGGCCATCTCTAAAGGGATATCGCGGATGTCAGCCGGCAAAGCGTAGGTATATTGTCTACCTTCAAAATAACCGGCAGTAGTGGTGCCAATGGCTTGCCCCCATTGCCCGGTCACAAGGTGTCGGAGCACATGGTTGTGGTCGTAAAAATCGCCGGTAGCCCCGCCGATTTGCGAGCCGGCGATATGATTCTGCACCAAAGCGACATGCAAAAAGTTGGTGGGGGCTGAACTGGAAGCCGTGTAATAAAACTCCAGATTTACCGTGAGTAAACCAGCAGCCACATCAATGGTTGCTTCGGCGGCAATATTAACCGGTGAAGGTTCTGCAAGGGTTTGATTGACTGCATTTTGCCAGTGGGCGCGGTTCATTGCGGTATTACCCGGCACGCCTTGCTGAAGTCCGGGGAAAACATGGCGGTTTACGGTTCCGGCAGGATAGCCATTGAGGCCGGTTTGTCCGGCCAGTGCTGCACCATATTCAGTCCGAAAATCAGGATCTCCCATTGCTGGCGCTGCATATTGACCACTGTGGATGCTGATGAGTACGACGTCGTTTGGCGTATTGTTGAGGATTTCACCGGCGATTTGGTGGCCCTGCGGGCAATAGCTACAATAGATGCCGTCATAGATTTCAAGTACGGCATTTTTGTTTTGGGGCAAAGTGCTGACGGGCGGTGCCTGGGCCGATAACCGAAGGGAGAAAAAGCCCGCAAGGATTGCGACGGCCCACGCCCTGGCGAATAATTTACAGCAAAATACCTCCACGTGATTCAATATTTAAGGTTCTGTTGCAAATGTACGGCCTTCCGGGAGAAAAGACGAAAGCCGGGTCAATGCAAATCTTCTTTAGCAAATTAGAGGACAAAACAAGGCCTCGTAAACATAGCCGCTGCTGCCAGCCTGGCACAGGGTGCGCCCTTTGCTAACCAATTCGTAACCTGGATATGCGCCAATAAAGCCGGTTCCGCAGGTAACGAGGATTATCCTGTCAGGATTTTATAAGGATCAAACGCTTTTCTAATAAAAAATATGCTTACTTTGCTTGTGCAATATTGCAAGAAGGAAATCCCTCTATGAAGGCCATCATTCCGGTTGCCGGTGCCGGCACACAACTCCGCCCTTTAACGTATACGCAGCCCAAGCCCCTGATTCCGGTGGCTGGCAAGCCTATTATTTCTTTTATTATTGACCAGTTGGAAGCAGTCGGCATTCAAGATTTTGTCTTTATAATCGGCTACCTCGGAGAAAAAATCAAAGCTTACGTAGAACAAAATTACCCCCACCTCAACACGGCGTTCGTGGTGCAGGAAAACCGGCTCGGATCGGGGCACGCCATCTGGACGGCTAAAGCGCTTTTTGCAGACGCCGATGAGGTTTTTATCTTTTTTGGGGACGCCATTGTAGATGCTGATTTTCAGAAAATTATAGCGCATCCCAATTCCTGCCTTGGCGTTAAAAAAGTAAACGATCCACGCGAATACGGCGTGGCGGAATGCAGCAAAACGGGGCTCGTGCGGCGTGTGGTGGAAAAGCCGCGCATTCCAAAATCGGATCTTGCCTTAGTCGGATTCTACAAAATCAAAGAAGTGGCTTCCTTAGTTGAAGCCCTGGATTACAACATAAAAAATAACATTCGCACCGAAGGAGAGTTTCCGCTCACCGATTCGCTGATGCGCATGATCACGCGCGGAGCGAAATTGCATGCTTTTCCGGTGGACAACTGGTTCAATTGTGGCAAAAAAGAAGTATTGCTGGAAACCAACGCCATCCTGCTCGACCGCGAAGGCTATGCTTCTGACAACCTGCCGCCTTTCGACAATTCCATCATCATTCACCCGGTGAGCATCGGTGAAAAATGCTCCATCTCCGACTCCATCGTTGGGCCGCACGTCACCATTGGCAACAATACCCGCATTGCCAACGCCATTATCAAAGACTCCATCATCGGTAATTACGCCTCCATCAAAGAGGTGATTTTGCAACAATCAGTGGTGGGTAATGATACCGCCATTACGGGCCTGCGGCATAGTTTGAATATTGGGGATAATACAGAAATTGATTTTAGTTCGCCGTAGATTCGTTTAATTTGTAAAACGCTTCCTTTGAATCTTTTAGGAGAGATTGTTTCCCACAAAGTACGCTAAGGTGCGCAAAGCTGGACGCCACCCTTAGCGTCCTTTTCGAGACCTTAGCGCTCTTTGCGGGACATTTTAGACGCAAACGTTTGTATCGTAAACTTTCAATTTCACAACGGAAGGGCGTAAAAAGGTTGCTCGTGGGTTTAAAAGCATTCTTTTTTAGTTACTTAATGGCCGAATTCACGTAAAACTGCAAAGTTTAACTGTATGAACCCGTTCAGGCTCTCTATTATCCTGATGGTCGTATCTTCTTTTTTGGGATGCCAGCATCAGACGACTCAGGAGCAGCCAACAGTAGGGATTTGGGACGAAGAAACCCGACAATTCCTACGCGAATACCTCAGCCAACCTGAATATTATCAGGATCAAGATTTTATAGAATAATTTCTGGATGCAATCTCCCGAAATGACTCAACTGCCACAAACAAGCTGGAGCAAAAAATCCAGGATATAAAAGAAGCAGTTGAAATGGATTCTTTATGCTGTTTATTTGATTGGGAATCAAATGATGGCCTTGGTAAAATGAATCGGATTGAATGTCTCCGCTATCGCATAACGTCCGTATCCACAGGCGTATACCCCAAATGCCGGCTCAGCGAAAGAATCTGCCCTTTGTGGTGAAACTCGTGCGTAATGACGTGGGTAAACAACATGAATGGGCTGGCTGCAATAATTTCGTCGCCGAGGTCAAGTTCTATCGGGGTTAGATAATCTCCTGAAAACCCTGCGATGAAGTCGGCTGCCAGCGTATCAATATCTTTAAAAAGCCGCCTTATTTCCGGTACATTTGAAACAGATTCATAAGCCATAAACGGTCGGTCACGCTTCAAAGCCCGGATACCCAGCCAGCCAATGTAGGTATTGGCATTGTGTACTAGCAAGTTTCGGACACTTCCCCGGCCAAAAGCGGAATTTTCGGTTAAAAAATCTTCCCGGCTCATCGTTTCGCAATAGTCAAGCAGAACGCTTCTGGCGCTTTTGATCAGATCGTATTGTAATTCGAGCGTTTTTTGCATAAGCAAATTGTTGTTACAGCGAAGGAGGTTTACTCACAGTGGACTCAATATGAATTATTTATCAAAGTCTTCATAACCTTTATTCAAATCCTGACTAAAATGAAAAATCCGGTTAATAATGCACGCTTTCCCGGTGAATTCATAGACAATTTTATATTTCCAAATCCGGATGTAATGAAATTTCTCAGGTCAAGCGTATAATAGAGGATCAGGCGGGTCACTTTCAGGATACTTATGCAAACGGGTAATTACAGAAACTATTTCTTTTTTGACTTTTTTCGCTACGTTTTCTGAAGCATTTTCAAGCAGATATTTATAAATCTGTTCAAGGTCTTCTCCTGCTTTAAAATCCCAGCAAACATCGTAGGTTCATCGCTCACACTCCATTTCTAACTTGTTCTTCAAATTCTTCTTGTCGGATAAATTTTCCGGCCTTAACTCGTTGACTGGCAGCTACAACCTCTTCAATGTACGATTTTTCTGTTAAGGGAGTTCCTTCGATAGAACAAGCCACGATCTTAGACTCCTGCATTTTCAGAATCTTATTCAAAATGGAAAAATATGCCTCCAATACAGCCTGGTCTTCAGTATCGTCCTATGATCTCGTGGATAGAATGACGAATTTGTTGCGTAGTCATAGCTGAATGTTTTTACAAAGATAAACCGTTATTCGACGCAAACACATGCCGCTCCGCATGGTAAGAAGACCGCACCAAAGGTCCGCTTTCCACATAATCAAAGCCTTTTGCCATCCCCGCTTCTTTATAAAACGCAAACGTATCGGGGTGTACGTACTCCGCAATCTCTAAGTGCATTTTGGTTGGCTGAAGATATTGTCCGATGGTGAGCACGTCGCAGCCGTGGGCCACCAGGTCGTCCATGACGCGCAGGACTTCGTCTTCCGTTTCGCCCAGACCAACCATGATGCCCGATTTGGTGCGCTGTCCGTAGGCCTTGGTGCGCCGAATTTGTTCTAAACTGCGCTCGTATTTTGCCTGCGGGCGCACTTTGCGATACAGGCGCTCCACGGTTTCCATATTGTGTGAAACCACTTCCTGGCCGCCGCTGATCATGCGTTCGAGCGCTTCCCAGTTGGCTTTCACGTCTGGAATGAGCGTTTCAATGGTCGTTTCCGGTGAAACCGTTTTTACGGCATGCACCGTCTGGTACCAGATTTCTGCGCCGCGGTCTTTCAGTTCATCGCGGTTGACGGAGGTGATGACCGCGTGTTTGACGCCCATCAGAAAAATAGCTTCCGCCACCCGGCGCGGTTCGTCGGTATCATATTCCGTTGGCCGACCGGTTTTCACGGCGCAAAACGAACAGGAGCGGGTACAGGTATTGCCCAGAATCATAAAAGTTGCCGTGCCTGCGCCCCAGCATTCGCCCATGTTCGGGCAATTGCCGCTTTGGCAAATGGTGTGCAACTTGTATTCATCAACGAGGTTGCGTACTTTTTTATAGCTTTCGCCAATGGGGAGTTTTACGCGCAACCAGTTGGGCCGGCGCGAAGAGGATTCTTTTTCAACGATGGGTAAGTCAAGCATAATAATGGCTCTTTTTCCTTAACAACAACGTGTGACGAAGTCAATGGGTTGCCCGCA
The DNA here is from genome assembly GCA_038323375.1 of Chitinophagales bacterium. Taxonomy (GTDB): domain Bacteria; phylum Bacteroidota; class Bacteroidia; order Chitinophagales; family Saprospiraceae; genus JABWAJ01. The sequence continues at coordinate 56,633 of JBBQGV010000019.1, read as the reverse complement.
GCAATCAAAATCGTCAACGCATCAGATGCGTTTGCCGAGCTGCAAAGTTAGGTAAAGGTTGATGAAAAATGCCCGGTTTTCTGCATTGGGAACCAAAGGAGATTCCACCATGATGGGAATTTTTTTGAAGTAGAAATCGACCATGATACCAGCTTCCAGCGCTTTGACAAACTCGTCGTAAGCACCCCAGTCGAAATGCAGAGCCGCTCTGAAGTTGAGACCCGGCACCACCGACAATTGTCCCAAGCCTCTGGTGAAGGCCGAAGAGCCGTAAATCCGGCTGATGTCCAAAAATAAGTCTTCGTTGTCGGGACTATATTTTTCGCTGCGGATATAAAAGTTGTTCCCGCCGTCCGGATCGGTCCGGATCAACTCCAGAAAGTAAGGCTTGAGGATGCCTAAGGAGGGGCCACCAGAATAAACCACGCCCAGCGCCACGCCTTTGCGTTTGGCTTTATCGGAAAGGTAGCGTTTTTCGCCAAAGCCGCCGCGCAGCACATAGAAGTTGTTCTGTTTTCCGAAAATAAAAGAACGCGCAATGCTATTGGCCGCCGGTGCCCGGAAATCGAAGCTTTGGCGGTATTCTTTATGGTGCTTCAACTCCCCGAGTTCGACATTCCAAAAGCGGGTCTGATAATAATTTTTCAGCTTGCCGGAATTAAATCCCAGTGCAATCAAACCATTGGTATGCAGCTTGATGTCGAAAGTGGTTTCTTTTTGATAGACAATCCCGGCCGATCCTTCATCGTAATAATTCTTTCCGGAAGGCAGTTGTTGCTGCGCCAAAACCGGCAGTGCAAACAACAAAAACAGCAATGCAATATTGATTTGAAATTTCATATCCTCTGAATTCTAAGAATGAGTACAGTTAATACAGAAGAATTGTTCACACGTCCACACAAATTGGCGTCACGATATTACGAATTTTAGGATTAACAAACAAGTATGTGGGAAGATGTAAGTCGCGACACCAAATCTTTTTTGGAAAAAAATGGCAACGTGGCTCCTTTGGTGCCGTAACTTGCTCTCCAAAAACACATGATTTATCGCAGATCCAAACTGCTCAGCGCCTTCCCGGATGTTCTTGCCGCAGAGAGTACGCGGCACGGCGGCGTCAGCCCCGCCCCGTACAACTCGCTTAACCTTGGGCTTCACACCGCAGACGACCCCCGAAACGTGCTCGAAAACCGCCGCCGGTTTTTTACGGCTTTAGGCATACCTACAGATACGATAAGTGGCGCCCATCAGATTCACGGAGACCGTATTTTAAAGGTGGAAGCACCGGGACTGCACGAGGGCTACGATGCTTTGATCACACAAAAAAGGGGCTTGTTTGTAACGGTCGGCATCGCCGATTGTACGCCAATTCTGATCTATGACGCCGGGCAACAAGCGGTGGCCGCGGTTCACGCCGGCTGGAAAGGCACGGCGCTTGCGATTGTGCACAAAACCTTAGACGCCATGCAGGCCGCATTCGGAACCCGGGCTGCCGATTGTTATGCCTGGATTGGAACCTGCATTGACGAATGTTCCTATGAAGTGGGGGAGGAGGTTGCGCAACATTTCGATCCGGCCTTTAAAACCTGGGATGAAACCTGCCGGAAGTTTACGGTTGACCTGAAATCGGCCAATAAAGCCTTGCTGCTCGGATGGGGCATTCCCGACGCGCAAATCGAAGTATCACCTTATTCTACGGTGCTGGATCCGGAAGACTATTTTTCGCACCGTCGGGAGCACGGAATTACCGGGCGCATGATGGCTCTTATTGGAATCCGATAACTGGTTGGGAGCTAAAGCCTCCCGGTAGAATTGCATTTATCCGCATCTCCTTTGGTTTAACGCCATACCACACGTTTCCATTTTGCCGTTAATTAGTAACTTTGTGCGCCCGAACCGAGCGTGCGGGCACATCCATCACACAAACTTTAACAGTGAAAAAGATAGGTTTAGTTTTCCTTGCGACATTGATTTCATTTCATATTCTGGCACAGAAAGGCTGGGAAGCAGGCCCCTGGGTCGGTGCTTCCTGGTATTTTGGCGACCTGAACACCAGCTATAATTTAGGTACGCCCGGCCTTGCAGCGGGTATCCTGGCGCGTTATAATTTCAACGAGCGCCTTGCCCTCAAATTTTCAGCGGGCGTCGGTAAAGTCGAAGCCGACGACGCTCGTTCCGGAAACATTTTCGAACGTGCCAGAAACCTGAGTTTTGAGTCTTCCCTTGTGGACGTTACGGCACAATTCGAGTTTAGTTTTTTGCCCTACATCCACGGTAGCAAGGAAAATTACTTTTCTCCCTATATTTTTCTTGGACTCACCGGGTTTCACTTCAATCCTAAGGCGCGGCTCGGCGACGAGCTCTATGAACTGCGCGCACTGGGCACCGAAGGCCAGTTCAAAGGCGAAGAATATTACAGCGTTCATGGAGGGTTAGCTTTCGGAATGGGCATGAAGCTCGACCTGAGCTACGAATGGAGCCTTAACGTTGAGCTGGGCGTACGGCAATTGTTTACCGACTATTTAGACGATGTGAGCACCGTCTACCCCGATAAAAGCGACCTGCTGAAAGCACGCGGTGAAATTGCCGTGGCACTTTCCGACCGTTCCATTGCGATCCCCGGCGCCAACGACGGCCCCATCGGAGAAGAAGGCCGCCAGCGGGGCAACAGCACCAATAAAGACGCCTATGTCATTGCCAATATTGCGCTGGTGTACTATTTTGGGGACTTGCGCTGCCCTGATTATGGCAAACGCAAACGTAAAAATTAATGGCTGCCTGTAAAATCCGATAGCTACCTTAGGCTTGACCCCCCAAAACGGTTACTTTGAGAGTAGGCTCCCGTTTTTGGGTCTTCGCATGCCTTGCGCTCGAACTTTACAGTCGCGACACGCTCCTAAATGGGAAACGAGTCAACAGAAAAAGAAATAATCCACACCGGGCTTGAAGACCCGATGTTCCAGGAATTGCAAAATTTCGGCCTGTCCGTCCGGCGCGGCCACTGCGATCAGCCACTGCGGGTGCGTCAGTTCCGAAATGCTCCGGAAGTCTTTCAATTCAGTTTCATATAGCCGGACGCCCCATTTGGCGGGGTTGTTGCACACCCAGTGGAACGGAATGCGGTTTTCAGAGAGCCGGTTTGCAATTTGTTTTCCTTTTTTTCCGGCGCCCCATAGCACCAGCGGGCGGGCGGGGTTGTAGTCAAGTTCCAGAAAATAGGGCAATTTCAGGTCGAAATAACTTTGGTTGGCATACTGTGGTTCATTTCGCGACGCCCTGCTGCTGTGATCCCGCCAAAAGTGCAGCGTTTCCTGCGCCGCTACGATCCGGAAGCCAGCCTTGTAAAAGCGAAAACACAGGTCGTAATCTTCAGGATAGGTTTCCGCCTCAAAAGCGCCGCATTGCAGCAGGTTTTCCCGAAACGCCATCCAGCAGGGAGATGGAAGCACACATTCCTTGTAAATCGCTTCATAGTGGTGCCCCGTGCGCATCAAATCGTTCAGCCAATCCTGATAGCGCAGGTAACCGTCGCCCAGAACGGTGTCAGAAAAATAAGCCACCCGGGCAGTTGCGATGTGGCCGGGGCCGGCGTTTTGCAACAGGGCGCTGAGGCGTTCTAATTTTTGAGGTGCCATTCGGTCGTCTGCATCCATGCGCGTGAGGAGCGCACCCCGGCTTTGCGAAAAAGCCAGGCGCAGCGCCGAAGGAATACCACGGTTTTGCCCGTTCCGATTGACGCGAATCCGGGGGTCGCGTTGCGCAAAGTGCTCCAGCAGGGCTAAACTGTCGTCTTCCGAGCCATCGTCTACCGGCAGCAACTCCCAATGAGGATAGGTTTGCCCGAGGATTGACGCTATGCAGGCTTCTAAATAAGAGCCGGCGTTCCGAACCGGCATAAGGATGCTGATAAGGGGATTAACCATTACACAAGTTTAAAATCAGTGTACCAGCACAATTTTCGCCACCGCAGAATCGGGGTCACCAAAGCCGGAAAACCGCGGACTGCTGGAACTGAAAACAAGGTAAACTCCCGTGGCTGCACGTTGTCCGTTGTAATTGCGGCCATCCCAAACGGCCTGCCCGCCCAAAGCTTTCGTTTCATAGACCAACCGACCGTGAATGTCCGTGATTTTTACAGCGGCATCGCGGGCAAGACCCCGAATGGCAATGGGGCCATCGTAATCGGAATACACCGGATTTGGGTAAACTTCGATGTTGGCGCTGTGAACCCGGTTGCCTTCGATGGCGTCGCTTTGAAAAGAAAGTACGCCTTTCAGGGTAGAAATGAAGACCTCCCCTGTTTTTTGATTCACGGCAATGCTCTGAATCGTATTGTCAAACAAGGGAGAATTGTCAACGGTAAAACGGGCAATCTGCTCGAACCCGTCTGCTGAAATCAGGAAAATGCCGTTTTCCGTACCGATCCATTTGCGGTTGGCGCCATCTACGGCAATGGTTTTGACGTTTTCAGTTTCGAGCAGGTAAGCGCCAAATCCGTCAACCTCCACGATCGGGCGGGTGCCTCGGCAACTGGTGTCAAACGCATTGGAACCGCATTCAAAAATCACAACTCCTTCGGAAGTGCCGACCCATACATCGCCATCCAGATCAGCGACGAGGCAATTGATCGAATTGGTGGGCAAGCTGCTGTTGGACGTAGTGAAGCTCCGGCAGCGGTCGTCGGTATCAAGCGCGGCGTCTCCTTCGTCAAAAACCATCATCCCCGAACTGGCACCGGTGACAATCCATTTGTAACCACTCTGATCTACATCCAACTGAAACAATTCGATCTGGTCGCAATTGGCACCAAAACTTTGCCAGGTTCCGTCTTTGCGGAGCACAACAATAGGTTTGTCGTTGATGGCTCGGTGGTTGCTGATCCAAAGGTCGCCTTCTTCGTCAAATGCCAGGCCGCCGATGCGCGTCCGGGACTCGTCTTGAAGCGCAGGTTGAAGGATGGAGTTGTTTTGGTTGTATACCGTCATTTTATCCAGCTCCGGTTCGAATTCGATCAAACCTTCCAGATAAGAGCCAGCGTAAACCTTTCCGGAAACCGGACTGACCGCTACGGAGAGGATGTCGCGCAGGTCGTCGGAGGTGAAACCAGGATCGCTGCTGCCGTCCATGCCGCGCATTTCCTGCCTCGACCAGCGGTTGTAAATCGTCCAGCGGTTGTCAATGAAAGAGGAAAACCCGTCGTCTAAGAACCGGTACCCCAACTGCTGGTTCAGCGCCCCCGAAGCCAGCCAAAACTGGTTGTTTTCGACCGTCATGGCCCAGGCATTTTCCGAATAGGGGGATTCAAAAGAGAAACGGGCGCAGTTTATATCGTCCGAAGGATTGTAGGAAACCCGAAAGTCGCGGTATTCTTCGCCAAACCAGATCCGGCCCTGCTCGTCTTCTACCGCATAATTGGGAATATTGACACAACCGTTCGCGGCGGGCTGGAAAGTACCGTCCGGATTAAAAATCAAAACTTTCCCCGAACCGCATCCGTATTGCGGACAGCGGTACCCGGCCAGCAGGTGTGTGCCTTCCGAAGTTAAAAAATAAATCGTGTGGGTTGCAGCCGGCTCGGTATGCCAGTAGTCGAGTGCGCCGTTTTGTACCACAAACAAAGTATCGTTCACATCAACGATCAGACGCCCGTCAAAACGCACCATCGCTTTAGAGGAGTAGTCGGCAGGAAACCCGTGTGCCGGGCCGAGCAAGGTCCAGTTGCTGAAATCTTCAATATTCCCGTTTGCAGGGGATACCCGGTAAATGCCATCTTCTGTTGCGGCATACAATTCCCCGTTGTGAACCTGTACATTGCGGACTTCCACGTCGGTGAACGTCGTGAAGGAAAACTCTTCTGCCCGGATATTGATTTTTGAGACCCCGTAAGTTGCAGCAAGGTAGATGATCGAATCGTTTTCAATGAAAATGTCATTGATCCGTTTTTCGCCAATGAAATTGGTAAAGTTGCGGATTTGTCGCATCACCGACGTGCCTTCCGGCTTCACCAAATCAATAATGGCGTCTTTGTATACAACGATCAGCACATCGCCGAAGCGGTTGTAGCGGATCATGTTGATGTCGGTATTACTTAAGCCGTTGACTTTAGCCAGAAAATTCGCAGCCTGGTCATCTTTGTCCAAGGAGACGACAGACAACTCGGTCGCGTAATATATTTTGTCGGCGCTCTGTGTGACGAATTGTCCGATGCGGTAAGGCAGGTGTGACCGCCACTGGCCGATGGGTAAAACATTCTGAGCAGAAACGACGATTCCTGAAATCGCCGTCATCAGGGTCAGGAGTAAGATTTTTTGCATACCGATAGTAAGTTTCACTACTTAAAACCTGTCTCCTTTGAAAATATTGTTTCCCTGATAACTTTAGGAACGTGTCGTAAATAACTTCCCAGCTTGGGCGGGATCTTTTTTTATCATGCTTCGTTGCATCGAAAGTCACTTAGCTTAGGCTAAGCTCCCTTCTCGCGCCTCGCCTGATAAAAAAATAGCCTCGCCGAATTCAGGCAACTTATTTACACCACGTTCCTTAAACCCGCTTCGCAAAGCCCGTGACAAGTACAGAATTTACACCTGTTTGGCGTTTCCCGCATAAAACTTGCTGTCTTTTATAACCTTGTGTCTATTTGTCGCGTTTATTCCTTTGCGATTGCTGAATTTTTCAGAATTTAGCCGCCCGATTGATGCCCGCCCTTGCGAGCACGCTCAGGATTCAAACAGGATCAACTATTTATAAAAACAAATCATCATCAACCTGGCTGTCGGCAAGGCTCTCCTGTCGAAACGCTGAATAAAACAAAAAAGGACATGTCCCAGATCAGTTACAAATCAGATGTGGAAGCGGTAGACGCCATGGCGGCTTCTTTCAAAGACCTGCGAAAAGAAATCGGAAAAGTCATTGTCGGACAGGACGAAGTCGTCAAAGCGGTCATTATTTCCTTGTTCAGCAACGGACATAGCCTGTTGGTTGGCGTACCCGGATTGGCAAAAACACTTTTGGTCAGCACCATTTCAGATGTATTGGAGCTTGATTTTAAACGCATCCAGTTTACGCCCGACCTGATGCCGACAGACATTACGGGTTCGGAAATTTTGGGCGAAGATCGCCATTTCCGGTTCAATCGGGGGCCAATTTTTGCCAATATCGTATTGGCGGATGAGATCAACCGGACGCCCCCCAAAACCCAGGCTGCACTGCTGGAAGCGATGCAGGAACGCTCGGTGACCGTGAGCGGCGAGCGCCACCAGTTGCCGGCACCGTTTTTTGTACTCGCTACGCAAAACCCGATCGAACAGGAAGGTACGTATCCCCTTCCGGAGGCGCAACTTGACCGTTTTATGTTCAATATCCCTTTGGATTATCCTTCTTACGAAGAAGAAATCCGGATTGTGAAAGGAACAACGGGCATCCAGGATTACCAACTGCGCCACGTGGTTACTTCGCTGGAAATCCTTCACTTTCAACAGTTAGTACGCAAAATTCCGGTGTCCGACAACGTACTGGAATACGCCGTTAACCTGACGAGCAAAACGCGTCCGGGTACAGCCAGAGCAACCGCAAAAGTAAACGAATACATAACCTGGGGTGCAGGCCCGCGCGCGTCGCAGTATTTGGTGCTTGGCGCAAAATGCCATGCCGCCATTCGCGGAAAATATTCTCCGGACATCGAAGACGTGCAGGAAATTGCCAATTACGTGCTGCGCCACCGCATCGTGCGCAACTATAAAGCTGAGGCAGAAGGCATAACCGAAGAAGCCATTATCAGGGGCTTGTTTTAGATACCGGACAGAAAACGGTTAAGAAGCAATTTCTATCCATTAGAGGGTGTCTCAAAAGGCAAGGGACAAAGGACAAAGGGCAATTTAGTTTCGATTATCTTTCAAATTGATCAGTTTTTTTGTGATTTGACGATCAATTTGAAGGATTCTCCAACTATTTGCCTTTTGTCCTTTGCTTTTTGCCTCTTATGAGGACACCCTCTTCCATTCCCATGCGCCAAAACCCCTGCAAAACGCATCTGTTTTGATACAAATGCACTACCTTCAAGTCTTAAAAAGATATGCGTCAATGAATCGTAAAACTCGTTTTTCACCGGCGTCAGCCCTGATTTTTTTTCTCCTGTTTTTAGCATCCGCCTGCTCGGATGATGCTAAAAGAAGTATTGGGATCGTTCCCACTGCGTACGGCAAAATCAATGAAGTAGTGGTGGTTACCGACAAGCGCATCTGGGATGGACCGGTTGGAGACACCATCCGTTATTATTATTCGGCGGCTTATCCGATCCTGCCCACACCGGAACCGATCTATGACCTTAGATTTTTTTCGGTAGAAGACCTGAATAGCGAACCCCTCCGAAAACAATTGAAGCATTACCTCATCGTCGGCAACCTGAATGAAGCAGATTCGCCGGTGAGCCAACTCATCCGGAGCGATATTGGGGAAGAAAAAGTGCAGTTGGCCAAAACAGACAAAAAAATGAGCTCTTTGGTCGGTCGCAACAAATGGGCCAAAAACCAGGTGTTGATTTACCAATACGCGCATTCCGATGACGAACTGATCGAAGCCATCAAAAATAATTTCCCGGCTGCCGCCAAACGCTTGGACAAAGACAACCGTGAGCGGATCGAAGCCACTGCATTTTTTGGCGACGAAGTGAACCGGGCGTTGATGGACGAAGTGAAAAATAAAATGGATGCCGAACTGCGCATCCCCCGAAAATATTTTCAGGCGGTGAGCGACGGTGAAGTGATCTGGATGCGGATGGAAACGGATGCGGTCAGCAGCAACCTGATCCTGCGCCGGGTGCCTTACACCGATAAACAGCAACTTAGCAAAGCGGGCATCAAAGCCATTCGCGACAGCATCGGCAGGAAGTACGTTTCAACGTCTGAAGCCAATACCTACATGCGCATCAACGATATTGACCTGCCGATGTATGTTTCGGCCAGAACCATAAATAATAATTATGTGCTGGAAGCGCGGGGCATCTGGGAGATCGTCAACGACTACATGGGGGGCTCGTTCATCAGCTACCTGATTTACAATCCCGACAAGAAAGATTTATTGTTTATTGACGCTTTCCTGCACGCGCCCGGAAAAGACAAGCGCAATTATATGCAGCAGTTGGAACTTATTATTTCCGGCGTGAAATATTAGTTATACGGCGAAACTTTCCCCGCAACCACAAGTCCGCGCTGCATTGGGGTTGTTGAAAACGAACCCTTTCCCGTTGAGGCCGCCGGAAAATTCAAGCGTGGAATTGAAAAGATACAGGAAACTTTTCAGGTCGGTGACCACTTTGGTTCCGTTGTCTTCAAACACCTGGTCGTTGGGTTTCGACTCGTTGTCAAAATCCATTTTGTAGGAAAGACCTGAACACCCACCACTGGTGACCGAAACCCGCACGAAGTAATCTTCGCTGAGGGAGCCGCTCTTTTTGATGTCCAGGATTTTTTCTTTGGCGCTGTCTGCTACGAATAACATGACGTTGAAGATATGAGATGTTAGAGATTAGATGATGTCAAGGGACAAGTTGGCAAACTCGCAAGTTGGCAAAATGCAAACTCAATGACTACGATGTCATTGCCTTTTGCCAACTTGCCTTTTGCCTCTTATTACACTGTAACCGCTGCCTGATCTGCGCTAACCGTCAAACCGTTCTTTTCACGATAGTCTTTGATGGCACCTTTAATGGCATCTTCTGCCAACACCGAGCAGTGGATTTTTACAGGCGGAAGGGCCAATTCTTCCACGATGTCCATGTTGCTGATCTGGATCGCTTCGCCAATGGTTTTGCCTTTGAGCCATTCTGTTGCCAAAGACGAAGACGCGATGGCCGAACCGCAGCCAAACGTTTTGAACTTGGCATCCACAATGGTTTGCGTAGCCGGATCCACTTCGATCTGGAGGCGCATGACGTCGCCGCATTCAGGCGCGCCAACGAGGCCTGTACCTACGTTTTTGTTGTTTTTGTCCAACGTACCCACATTGCGCGGGTGCTTGAAGTGTTCGAGTACTTTATCTGAATAAGCCATGACGCTATTGTTTTTCAAAAATGAGCAAAAGAGTATTGTTCAAAAATTAAACCTTAATGCGATTCCCAAACAATGGAGTTCACATCAATGCCTTCTTTGTACATTTCCCAAATCGGGCTTAGGTCGCGCATGTGGTTCACTCCGGCAGTAATCGCCTGAACGGCAAAATCCACCTCTTCTTCCGTCGTGAAGCGGCCAAGGCTGAAACGAATAGAAGAATGCGCCAGGTCATCGCCCAAACCGAGCGCTACCAGTACGTAAGAAGGCTCTAAAGAAGCTGAAGTACAGGCCGAACCCGAAGAAACGGCAATGTTCTGGTTAAAAGTCATCATCAGCCCTTCGCCTTCCACGTGTTTGAAAGAGAGATTGGTGACGTGCGGCATGCGGTGTTCCGTGTTGCCGTTGATGTAGACTTCCTCTAAGTTGCCCCGTAGGGCTATTTCTAATTTATCGCGCAGGCGGCTGAGTCGTTCCGCATCCTGAGCCATTTCATTTTTCGCAATTTCAGCAGCTTTTCCCAAGCCCACGATGCCGGGAACATTCAGCGTGCCCGAGCGCATGCCGCGTTCGTGTCCGCCACCGTCCATCTGAGCGGTTACTTTTACGCGCGGGTTTTTGCGGCAAACGTACAATGCGCCAATGCCTTTAGGGCCGTACATTTTGTGCGCAGTAAAAGCCAACAGGTGTACGCCCACTTCTTTCGGGTGTACCGGAATTTTTCCAACGGCCTGAGTCGCGTCGCTCATCAGCAGCACCCCGTGTTTTTCACAAATCTGGCCGATGGCTTTCATATCCTGGATGACGCCGGTTTCGTTGTTGGCCCACATGATTGACACTAAAATGGTCGTTGGTTTGATGGCGGCTTCCAGCTCCGCGAGGTCAACGAGGCCATCTTCCTTTACATTGATATAAGTGACTTCGCCGCCCATTTTTTCAATGCGGGTACAGGAATCCAGCACCGCTTTGTGTTCCGTTTTCGTCGTGATGATGTGGTTGCCTTTGCGGCCATACATCTCAAAAACGCCTTTAAGCGCCAAGTTATCCGATTCCGTTGCGCCGGAAGTAAAGATGATTTCCTTCGAATCTACGTCAAGCAGTGCAGCAACCTGTTCGCGGGCATAATCCACAGCTTCTTCCGCTACCCAGCCAAAAGGGTGGCTGCGGCTGGCGGCATTGCCATGATGCTGAAAAAAATAAGGCAGCATCGTATCCACCACACGGGGGTCGGTTGGGGTCGTTGCGTTATTGTCTAAGTAGATCAATCGTTTTTCCATCGCTGGTTCGGTATTGTTTATTTAGATTTAATCTAAAGCTTGTTAATGTGTCACAAAGATAACGTTTTTGGTTAAAAAATGTTTGCTTGAAAAAAAAATGTGGGCAGATTTTGCTGCAAAATAGGCGCACTTATTTTTGAAACCTCTGTTCAATGTCCGCGATTGAATTATCTTGCAGCATCAACGTATTAGCCAATAAGTGTCAGGCAGGTCTTTTAGGGATCTGATGCCGGTATACATAAAACACAACGGAAATGGAATCTTTTCAGGACAAAGTGGTGGTCATCACCGGCGCAGGGTCGGGCATGGGGCGCGAATTAGCGCTGCAATTGTCGGCGTTGGGCGCTAAGGTTGCGCTCAACGACTGGAACGGAGAAATGCTGGCGCAAACCCTTCAGGCCGTGGAAGCGGCAGGGGGAAAAGGCATGGCCGCCACGTTTGATGTGGGCGACCGGGCGGCGGTGTTCGGTTTCGCGGAGGCCGTCGTAGCGCAGTACGGGCAAGTGGACGTGGTCATCAACAATGCGGGCATCGCGATGGAGCGCCGCAGCATAGTCAACACGCCGATGGAGGAATTCGAGCGGGTCATTCGCGTCAACCTTTGGGGCGTCATCTACGGCACCCTGGCTTTTTTGCCCCACCTGAAGGCGAGGCCGGAAGCTGCTGTGGTCAACATTTCCAGCATTTTCGGCATCATCGGCTACGGCGGACAAGGGGCCTATTCCACCACCAAATTCGGGGTGCGGGGCTTCACCGAAACCCTGCGGCAGGAATTGCACGGCTCGCCGGTCACGGTCATCTGTGTGCATCCGGGCGGCGTGAAGACCGGGATTATCAGGAATATCCCTGGCGAGGCCAGTCCTGCAAAAGATAAGTTTGCTTCCAATTTTGAAAGAATCGCCGGGACTACTGCTGCGGATGCCGCAAAAACCATCATCCGAGGCATTCAAAACAAAAAAAATCGGGTACTTATCGGCAACGATGCGCGCCTGATGGATGCGGTGGCGCGGCTGTTTCCGACGCTGTATGAGCGCATTTTGCTGCGGAAGAACCGGGTGCCGGGTGGGTAGCGTGCCCGGGTGACTTCGGAGTGACCCGGTCACTACTTATCACCTCCGCTGCACCGCCACCTGCCGCGTCAGCACCCTCCCGCCCGATTGTATTTGCACACTATACACCCCTGTCGGCCAGGCCGCTACCGGGATACGCAGGGTTTCGACTTGTAGGGTTGCATCTACCTGCATTTCGTACATTTCCTGCCCCCAGGGCATTAAAAATGCGAACTTGAACGGAGGTGTGGAAGCCGCCGAGTTGAAGGTGGAGGAGGTCGGAGGCTGGGTTGGGGTAGAGGCTGAAGAGGCCGTCAACCCCCGGCATGCTTGCTAACGTCAATGTCATGGTAGAATCAAGGTCTATGATCACGGCACGAAGCGTTGTGGCCAAGAGTGTCGTATCCGTAGGATTTTGCAAATCCCGCATGAACTGCCGGGTTTTCAGTCCGAACCCATAGCGCCCGGGCGCTATGGGTTTATCCCAGACTAACAGGCATTCATTAAATGAAATGGGTTCGATGTGAACACTGCTGGTCGCTGGTAAAGGTTCAGCTCCTTCGGCAGGAAAGGGTTCTAATGAATATTCCAAATACCCAAACTGGGGGTGGACGCAGTGGCATTGCTGTTTAAATATCTGGGTTCCGTTATTTTCTTCCCACTCTTCCTGCTCCCAAAAAAGCTCTGAAAAAGTATTGACTACTGGCATCATCGAATACGCATTTAAATAAATAAATGGCTGATCAAGGGAAGGAATGAGGATGGTGTCTCGGAGAATCATGGCTTTTTCTCCCGAATTTTCTATATTTAGAACGCTATCGGCGATGTTGCGCTCTATCAATTCGAGGGTGTAATAGCCCAGAGCATCGTAGTAGTGATAGGCATAAATCACAATCGCATATATGTCCATTTCAGGCCAGTAAAATGGAGAAAAATTATAACGCAAATTGATCGTGCCATCGCCCCAGTCAATGAAAACACTGTCCTTGGGCGCATATCGGGTAAAAAGTTTTATATTGATGTCAGCACGTCCCCCGGGGTTATTTCCATTTTATCTATTTCTGCGCCAACCACTACGGGCGACTGCCCGGATAATGAACTGCAATGGAAAAACAGCGCCAATCCAGTCGTATAAGACATCGTTTTTATATTCATGGCAGGCAGATTTATTGTTTTATGAACAATTGAGCCCTATTACCCACCACTATCGTATAAACTCCGGCAGGCAGGTGGGAGACATCCATTTCCGTTGTCAAGCTATACGGCGGGAAAGCCCGGGAACCGATCAATTGTCCAAGAACATCGTAGAACAGGATACGCATTCCCGGCAACGCCGGACGAGGCAACTCAATCTTTAACTGGTCAGTAGATGGGTTAGGAAATAATTTGAAATGCTCCTCCTGCTTTGAAATCACCTCTTCGGCATTGACTGAAAGTGGCATATCTAACCTTGCAATGAATCCATTTCTGCCCCCCTGAGTTTGAAGATACTCACCTACACTGCCTAACTGCATAGATGTGCTATTACTCCCTGTATTGCCTACAATATACAAAGTTCGGGCGGTATTCCCGAAAGCTGTCGCTACCGGATACTCAAATTGATCGCCACCTAAAAAAGTAGAATAGAAAAGTGCCCTCTCCGTTGAAAAGCCCGAAATATAGGCATCTTCTTGTCCATGGTTCGCCGGTTGGGGGTTGCCAATTGTAAAATCCTGAAAGAAAAAAGCGGAAGAGGAAGGAGGGCAAATTGGAAAAGTGTTATCAGCGGGAGCCGTACACCAATCATTGTCGTCCTGTGGCTCGCACTCTGTAAACCCTACTGCAAACAATTCCCCATCAGGAGAATATGCTACGCCTTCGCCTGTATATCCATTAATTACCCCCGACCCTTCCATGCACCCTATAGCGAATAGCCAGCTTAGTTCTCGCGATTCGAAGACGGCAATAAATTGCTTGGCTCCCGTTGTTCCCTGAAAGTATTCTCCTCCAGGATTTTCTGGAAACTCATCACTCTGAAAATCGTGGGTTGTGCCAATAATAGCAATTTCATTGGGATTTTGTAAATAATTGATGGCGATACTGGACTGCGTGTGATCAGAAATCATATCTTCTGCTTCGCCGCCGAGAAAGGTTGTCCAAACCAATTCGTTCTCAGGATTGAATTCAGCAATGAAAATATCCGAATTTATTTCGCCCCCTACAAAGGGAAAATGACTACCTCCTCCTTCAGGAATGCAACTTGGGAAGCCGCCATCTGTTGGCGGGCTACAATTGGGCATAGTAGAAGAATAACCTTCGCTTTGTGTTCGGCCAGTCAGATAAAAATGCCCTGTACTTTTATTGATGACTATTTCGTTAATCCGATCGGAATCATCTCCTCCAAACACACCACGAAGTAGTACTTGCGGCCCGCGTTGTTGCTGTAATTGGAGGTCTATGCCCGTGGATGCGTCGGTGTGGATGAGTCGTTCGTACAAGCCTACTTTTTCGCGGCCTTCGGGGATGTGGCCGAGGTAGTAGTTGTGAAAATCCGTGCGCGGCTCAAGGGCATAAATCCGATCCGCGCCTTTGCTTTGGCGGAACCGTACATCTACCCGGTGCAGGGTGTCGTTGGTGGCCGTGTCGCCGTCCATGATCGCCGTGACCAAGCTAAACCCTTCTTCTTGAAAAAACAGGGCGGGCGACTGCGGGTCGCTGTAAAACTTAATCTCCGGCACAGCATCTCCCTCCGTATCCAACAACTGCCCCCGGTTTTCGGTGAAATACAGTGCGCTGGAAGCTTCTTCCTCATCCGGCGGGATCAAAATACTCTTGGGCGTGTAGCGCACGGTGGTGTAGGTATCGCCATCCGGGGTCGCGGTTTTGCCCGTCAGGCTGATGCGGCTCGAGGTTTCCACCACGAGTTTTTTGCCCAGGTCGTCGAGGTTGTGTACGCCGTTGAAGCGCTCAATCCACTGCGAGGCGCCTGAGCTGTTCAGGATTTCCACAAAATAATCTTTGTTGCCTTCTTCTGTCAGGTACCCGCCCAAAATGATTTGGCCGGAGGTGTCAATGGCTATGTCAAAAGCTTCGTCGTCCACATCCACCTGCCCGTTGCGGCTGTTGCCCCAGTGCAGCGTGCCGGAGGAATTGTATTTGAGGACGGCAATGTTTTTGCCTTCGCCCGTTTTAGTGGTAAATCCGGCCACATAGACGTTGCCGGTGGCTTCGTCCACCATCAGCGCATGCGGTTCGTCGTCGAGGTTAGAGCTTCCGTTGTAGGTACGGCTCCACGCGAGGCTAAAATCTTCGTTGAGCTTCACGGTGACGATATCGCGCTTGGTGGCACCGTTGTCCACATACCCCGTCACATAAATGTTGTTATCCGAGTCGTTGACAATATCTCGAATTTCATCGAGGTCAACGCTGCCGGCAGTTGTCAGCCCTCCTGACAGCACACCGGTGCTCATGGTAATATATTGCTGGCCCAATTTCCAGGTATTCAGGTCTTGTTGCACTACGCCATCCACGGCCAATAAGGTGGAAGAACGGCGGTAGATATGGCCGGCAGCATCGAAATAGCCATAGCCGTCAATGGTTTGGCTCCAGAGCGGGTCGCCGTCGCTTTCGTAGGCAAGGACTAAAAAGTCCATGAGTTCGGTATCGTCGGTTGTGCCCCCGGCAATGTAGACATTATTGCCGCTATCGCAATACAGGTCCTACCCGCCATCGTCGTGGCTGCCGCTGCCGTTGTACAGTTTGTGCCACTGGTAGACGCCGCTGCTGTTGAATTTGACGGTGAGGGCGTCGTAGCGGTTGGTGGAGCCGTTGTACACCGAACCGGCTATGATTGGATTGCCGGCATTGTCCAAGATCATTTGCCCCACGATCACATTGGCGGTAGTATGGGTCAGGTTGAAGGTTTCGGACCAGAGGAGGTCGCCGTCGTCGTCGTATTTTGCTAAGTGCAGGTCGTATTTGTCATAAGCGTTGAGCGTCACGCCCGCCACGTAGAGGTTGCCGCTGCCGTCAGCTACGCTGGCCACCTGTTCCGGTTCGCTGCCCGGCAGGTCGTCGCTGGCATACCATTCGGTGAGGTAGTAGATTTGGGCCTGGCTCATGGCGCTAACAAGGCTGAAAAGCGTAAGCGCAAAGGTTAAGCACAGTCTGGCGAGCGGGGCGCGAGCAGATGGAAATTTGGATGCATAGATTTCACTTTTAAGTGGTTATAGAATAAAGTGAATAGGTATTAGACCTTAAATATTGGTATAGACTATGCTGATGTGGGAATCAGATGAGTCTGGCATTGATGTTTTTATGCTAAATCTAAATCAGCCGAAGGGTAGTTCGACATGTTGAATCGTGGGTAGTATTGATTCGTTTTGCAAGTATAGGGATTTTTATGATGCGAGGCAAGAGGAGGTAGGGAAATTTAACATTAGATCTACATTGACGTTTTGAGTTGCAAAAGTAAAATGACCGGGTGGTTTCCAAGTCCCCCGGTCATTCCAGGCATAAAAAAACCCCCGGTGATTACCACCGGGGGTTAAGAATTTTATCAACTTTAGATCAAAATTGCTTACGCAAGTTTGACATCAATTGCATTCATTCCTTTTTTGCCGCGTTCTGTGTTGAACGTAACTACATCGCCTTCGCGAACGTTATCAATCAAACCCGAGGCATGTACAAAGATTTCTTCCTTAGAAGAATTGTCAACAACAAAGCCAAAGCCTTTCGCTTCGTTGAAGAACTTGATGGTTCCAGTATTCATTAAAAAGTAAAAATTGGTGATACGGCAATTTGCCACGACAAAGGTAAGACGATTTCTATACTTTTTTGATTTTCAATAAATTTTAACAAATTATTATCATTTGAACCTGTTCTAAAGATTGCTTTTTCATGTCGGAATGACCCTGCCGAAGCAGCCGTCAGCGGATCCGGTAGGCATAAATATAGTCTTCATTGGCGACCACCACCATGCGCCGGCGATTTTCGAAAAGGTCGCATACTGTAAAAGCGGAAGCGCCGGAAAGTGGAAAATCCGGGTGCATCCGGCCATCGGGCAACAGCAGCATCAATTCGCGGTTTTTCCGGTTGAGCATGCCCAGCGCGGCCTTCTCCAGTCCTGGCATGGGGGTCATAAACAGAGAATCGGGCACATTCGTCAGGGGAACTTTGAAAGCCAATTGAAGCTCCTGATCCTTATAAGCATAAACGGCAAGCAAACTATCGCTCGATACGGCGTAATCGTAGCGGTTGTCGCCGCTGATGTCGCCAAAAGCGAAAGCAACCTGTTCGTTGCGCCCAACCGGCAACCGAAGGCGGAAACTGGCACCTTCCGAATTGACAATATGGCAAATTCCGCCTGCGTCTGTTGCGGCAATGCGCAGTTGAGCCGGCGTGTTTTGGAAGCCGGGCGGCGAACGAAACGCCCCCTGGGTTTCTAAAGGCGGAAAACGGAACGCCCCGTCTTTTTTGAAGACCAGCAATTGACCTTTTTCATTTAAAGCCACGAGGAAGTCCTTGTGATCGTGTTGAAAATGCGACAAGGGGAAGCGGACTTTTCCGGCACCGGATAACGGATTCCAGCCCTCCAAAGGCAGGCCGCTCCGGTCGAAACCGTAGATATTTCCATTTTCGCAGACTACAAAGACCGAATAGGCGCCATTTTTTTCGAAGTCAACCGCCAGCATGCCGTTGATGGCTGGTGATTGCAGGGTCAGCGGAAAATTGGCTTCCGTTTTACCATCGGCGATATTAATCAGGTAAATGCGTTTGGGCGTATTCAGGAGCAGTTGCCGCCGGTGGTCGCCATACCAATCCACCGATTGAATTTGCCCCAGCACCGAGCCGTCCAATTTACTGTTCCACAGCATGTCGCCATTGCGATTCAGCAGGCAGAGTTGGTTGCGAACGTCCTGTACGGCAATGGCGTAGCGGTCGGGGTCTCCGGTTTCGACGATGGCCGGTGCCGTTTTGGCAAGATCCGGCAACTTTGTTTTCCAAACCAAAGCGCCCGTTGCAAGCTGCGCTGTATCGGGAAGGCTGAACCCGCTGATGTCGAAGGTGCTGCCGTTCGCCATCACCGAAAGGCCAAGCAGGCCAATCTGGCGGCTTGCTTTCGACAAGGCATCGTCAGCGCTGTAACTCAGGCCGAGGGCCGTCATGTTGACATAAAAAAAACCATTGGCCGGGCGGTTGCTGTTGCCCCAAAGCTGCTGAAAAGTGGCCGACTGTGCCAGCGTTTTGCCCACCGTGTAGTGGTCAATCCAGCGTTCCATGGCTGCGGGCGACGAGGCCAATACGACATAATCGCCCACCGTGACGTAACAGGGATTGCGCAGGCGCCGGGTTTTGCTCCAGCCTGCCGGCAAAGATTCCGTGAGTAACTGGGCAATCGTAAAAGCCTGATAGTCGTATGTTTTGAGGAGCCCCTCTTCGTTGGCCCATTCGCTCAATTTCGACAGGGCTTTTTGTTCGTTGCTGCTTCGAATCACCCAAAGTTGTTCGGGGGGCGTGTTGGCACTGCTGGCTTCTAAGGTAACAAAGATGGCTTCCGGGCCGATCCAAGGTTGCAGATACCGCCGGAAACGATCGTTCCCGGGAAAGTCGAACGCCCGAAAAAATGCCCCGGGCTTGGACAGACGGGTTTGAAACAAGAGGGCTGCGTTGTCGGGCACTAGCGCGTGCCAGTCCCCGTTGTCGCGTTGTTTGGATTGCCCCGGCAGCGCAATCGCCAGCGCATTGCCCGATGCAGTTGCCATCGTTCCCACCAATCGCGCCCCGGTTTCGCTGCGCGTCGCTTCCAGTCGGATCCACTGCCAGTCGGTTGTGGCACCAGGGGGCAAAAAAGCTTCCTGCACCGAAAATGCATGTCCGATGTCGCCGAGGTTGGATACATTGATGTACGCCGTGCCTAAACTTTTACCGGAAAATTGGGGCAGCCCCAGCCGGCGGAAAGCTGCGTTTTTGAAAAGATTGCCCGAAGGTCGGGTGAGTTGCGAGATGGCAGATTCTACCACGATCGGCAAGCTGCTCAACAACAGCAGGTTGCGGTATTGAGCAACCGATATGGGCTCGCCTCCGTCAGCCGAGATATGGTAAATAGGCACGCCCTGATAACGGGATTCATTCCATTGGCCACCGGATTGTTTTAATAAAGCAGCAACCTTGTTACTTTTGCCGCGCGTATCAACAACGAATCCGGGAATGAAAACATCCGGACCCGTTTGCTGAAAAAGCACCCAGACCGTTGGGCGTTTGCGGTCGTTCAAGCCTGCTTTGCGGATGAAGTCCATTGCGGTCGTCACCTCTTTTTTCCAGGTATTTGAACTGGCAGCGATGGAGAGCAACGGATTTTCAGTACTTTGCAACTCCTGATCCGACGGCAGCGCCAGCACCGCCGCCACGGGAGGCGACACTGCTTCCATCGGATGGATGCCAACTAAGGGCAGGCGAAAAAAATAATGCCAGGCGTAGAACATTAAGCCAATGCACAATAACGTTATTCCGATTCTGAGGTGACGACTGCGGATCAAAGCTTTTTATATTTGTGACGCCATTATGACGTCTGATGATCTTTGTTTTCAGATAGTAGTATAAATTTGCGAAGGTAAAGCACGAACAAAACAGGAACACCATAAAATGACGACTACATGAACAGATTCTTTTTTATTGCCGGTTGTATTGCCGCGCTGGCGGCAGTAGCGCTTGGCGCATTTGCTGCTCATGGGTTAGCAGAAACTTTAGTGGTTGAACGCTTAGAGGTGTTTCGTACGGGCGTTACCTATCAGTTTTACCATGCATTTGCACTGATTATTACTGCTTTAGTTGCTTATGTATTACCGCAGCGTTGGGTTAACATCAGCGGGTGGCTATTCCTCGGCGGGATTGTTCTCTTTTCTGGTTCCCTTTATGCGCTGGCTCTGCGCGAATGGATCGGATTTCCGGTAAACTGGCTCGGGCCGGTCACGCCAATTGGGGGCCTTTTGTTTATCTGCGGCTGGGGGACATTAGCCTGGGCCGCTTTTCCGGAAAAACAAAATACCGAAATTGGCGAAGAAGGTTAATGTGTAATTAATCTTGTTTTAATTTTTAGTTTATATGGTTGCAGCATATTTGCGGCATGGAAATTTTTTGCTGTCATCTTCATTTACCATGCTAATCTTTCCTGCATTCTAAAGTCGCTTTCTTCGCCAGGATCGTTTCTCTCCGATGCGATCCTGGTTCTTTTTTTTCAACTCACCGCAAAACCGTCAAACTCCCCGCATCTAACCGCTCAATGTCATTGCACAACCAACGCACCCGATAAAGAAAAACGCCGGGATTCACCGGTTGTCCGCCAACCGAGCCATCCCACTGTAGGAATGGGTCTTCCGTGTAAAAAACCCGGCCGCCCCAGCGGTCATAGATTTCAAAAGCAACCAATTGCTGGATGGCAAAAGGATTGCTGATGCCGTACGTTTCATTGAGATTGTCGCCATTGGGGGTGAAGGCTTTCGGCAAAAAGACGGTTCGGCAGTCCAGCTCGTTCGGATCCACAACCCGCAGGCGCAGGCTATCTGTAGCGATACAGGAGGCAATGTTGTCGTTCATCTGGAGCAAATAAGTAAACTCGCCGGCGGTGGTAGGGGAAATACGGGTTTCGCCGGATGTGGGTGCCGCCACATCGCCCGAAGGCGACCACAAATAGGAAGTGGCACAGTTGGGGGTCAGTTCTATATCAATGGAACTTCCGAGGTAAATGGTGGTATCCCGATTGATGATCATGTCCGGGGAAAAGTGCAGATCCCGGATCTCGCTATCTTTCAGGGCACGGTTATAAATGCGTAATTCGTCAATAAGCCCGTGATAAGGGACGTCGCTTCCGGTCAGGCAAGTGCCCCCGCCGACGGTTAGCATCCCCGTGTTCAGGATATTGATCCGGCTGGTGGTGGTCAGGCTTTGAATGAAGCGGCCATTTACGTATAGTTTCATCCGGAGCCCTTCGCGCACGACGGTCACCAATTGCCAGCAAGCGGTATTGGTAAACTGGTGTACAAGCGACACATTTTTGATGGCCGTTTCACCAAAATAGCAGTTGATGGTTCGCCCGACAGGTGCATACCGGATGTAAAAATAACCATTGTCGTCGCAATTATCGCTGCGTTTGGACAGGATATGCTGGGTGCCGGCATTGCCAATCGGGTTCATGTAAAAACTGATGGTGATGTCTTCTGAGTTGAATTCGCTATTCACATTGCTATTTCCGAGGAAAACAACGCGGTCGTCTGCACCATCGAGCCGAAGGGACGCATCCACCACGCCGCAGGGATAATTCGGGGCACCGATGATGGTGCCGGTATTGGCTGAATTTCCGGTAGCATCACCGGTATTGTTATCAAAAGTATAGTAAGCAGCTAAGCCAACAGTGGTTTGAGCAGTGACAACCTGTCCAAAAACTAAAAGAAAAAAGAACGCTAAATATCTCATTGTGAAGATTATTGGATCAATAACACGACAAATTTTGACGGAAGAAAACATAACGTTAAACGCCGTTTGGGTAGGAATAGTATCCTTTAAGGCACGTTCCTTGAGTATGCCCTTACTGTCCGAGCATCCCTTCAAAGCCGGGCGGCAGCATGTGTTTAAGGAGGTTTTGGGCTTCTGCTGCTTCTTTTTGCGCGGCTAATTCAAGGACGCGGTTGACCGCAACAGTGACGAGATCCTCCACCTGTTCGATGTCGTTCCAGTCGAGCAGTGTTTTGTCAAAAGTAATGTTGAGAATTTCGCGATTGGCGTTCGCAACGACCTTTACAGCGCCGTCGCCCGCTTCGGCTTCTACCATGATGGTTGCCAATTGCTGGCGCATGGCCTTTTGCTGTTCCTCTACCTGACCAAACATATCTCCAAACATAGGTGATGGTTTTAATTCAAAGTGCAAAGGTAATTGGTTTCCTGCGGATGCGGGAATCCCTTTTCGGGTTTTTGCGGCGCGTCGGTAAAGCAATCCTGCGCTGCATTTTCAATGGGATAGCGGGCGTAGAGATCAGCTACTTCTTCGTTGGTAAGGGCGCGGTCGTAAATGCGCAGTTCATCCAGCACGCCCTTAAACCGCTGGGATCTGCCGGAACGCAGACAGGGGCTGTTGGAAAAAGCCAGCAAGGCTTCATTGTCAATGTCTACGCCGCTACAGCGATACCCAACGTGTTTGGGCTGGCCGTTGATGAACGTTGTGGCGCGAAAACCTTCCCGAACTAAAGCAAAATGCTGCCAGCCGTTGCTTTCGTAAGTAGGCGAGATACCACCGAAAAATTTTTCCGGTGTTTCGTGCACTTTCGTCTCTACTTCCCGGGCACCTGCGTCCAGCATCAGGTCGAACATTTGGTACTCATCGCATTTCTGGCGCTTGCCCAGCATGCTTTGATTGAAAACGCCCTGTTGTTCCGGTTTAAAATAAAAACTGATGGTGAAATCGGTGATGGTGAAATAGTTGTTCACCGGGCCCTGGAATTCAAGGTAGTCGTTCACGCCGTCAAACAAAAGTCCGTCGTCTTCAATGCCGCACCAGCACTGCACCCCGCCAAACAGCACCCCATCTGATCCATTGCCGCTGTCGTCGCGGGCGTCGCACTCATTGAATGAATAATAGGCGATCAGGCCGTCATCCGATGAACCAGACGGTTTCGGAAAACCGAATACGATGCCTGCAAGCAGGGTCAGGGCGATGATGTTGTAATGGCGCATAGTTCGTAGTTATACCTTCCAAAGTTAGGTGGAAATTTGCTTCCACTCAAAGATTGATGCTGCTTGCCTGAAAATGAACGCGTTTTTATCAAAATATACCATAAACAGGGTATTTTTTTACAACATAACGCGTCTAATTTTGTGTCATCATTTTCAGGGAACGGTAGCTTTTTACAAGAAAACGGCAGAACCCTGAAATTTGGTTATAATTTCACGCGGCCTGATTATTTTTTAAAAAGGCCATCCCTATGTTAAAGAACAGGGTTATTCACACAATCGTTTAGAAAAACAATGCGCAAAAGGGGGTAGAGACAATTACAGTCTCCAACAGTTGAAAAACGTTGATTTTAACAAGGGGCCTCTCTTCGGATTACACCGGGGAGAGGCCTTATGTTTTTCGGTACATGGCAGATGCGCCTAAGTATTCAAAGACAGCGTCGGGGACTAAGTACTGCACGGATTTACTGGTTTGAATACATTGTCGGATATAACTGGCGGAAATCTGCATCAACGGCGCATCAAAAAAATGTACCCTTGGATGATCTTCCAGTGCGCCCGCCTCAAAAGAGGGCCGGCGATAGACATAAAGGTCGTAATCGCGCAGGATCAGTTCGTAATTTTTCCACTTTGGAAGCGTTTCCAGCGCATCGCTGCCCATAATGAGCGCGAAGGATTTATCCGGGTATTTGTCGCGCAGGTGGGCGAGGGTGTCAATCGTGTAGGACGGCTGCGGCAGGTTGAATTCAATATCGGAAGCCTTCAACAACGTATTGTCGCCAATGGCTAAGCGCACGAGATGCAGGCGGTCGCGGTCGCGGGCTAAGCTTTGCTTGGGCTTGAGCGGATTGTGCGGCGATACAATCATCCACACTTCTTTCAGGTCGGTTTGGGTGGCCATGAAATTGGCAATGACCATGTGCCCGGTATGCACCGGATTAAAAGAACCGAAAAACAGGCCAATTTTTGAATTCATATTGGAAAAAGCATTGAATTGTATGTTTTCGTGCCGTAAATATGCCATGTTGGCACCAGCATTGCGTGTCTACCGGCATTGCGTGTCTAGGGCACGAAAAACCATGCGAAATGCTCTGTGTCTACCGGCATTGCGTGTCTATGGCACGAAAAACCATGCGAAATGCTCTGTGCCTACCGGCATTGCGTGCCTATGGCACGAAAAACCATGCGAAATGCTCTGTGCCTACCGGCATTGCGTGCCTATGGCACGAAAAACCATGCGAAATGCTCTGTGTCTATTTTTCCATTTCTTCCTTCAGCATCAGATCAGTCTCAAGGCTGTCCTCCGGCAGAAAAATTTCTATTTCTTCCGTCGAAAAATCTTCTTCGGAAGCATCCACTAACCATCGGCCGCCTACTTTTACGAGTTTGTACTCGGTTTCGTATTCGTCTTCATAGTCGTCTTTCAATAAACACTTGCAAAAAGCAGTATCCACTTTTTGTTCGCAACTAATGTTGATAAAAGTTGTATTGAAAAGCGTGGAATCAATCGGATCGGCAGCGACCTGTTTGGCCAACATGCTTAAAAACTCCTGCACTTTCGGGGTGCTCAGTTGTTTGGCTGCTTCGAAGTCGTTTTTGTCATAATGCGATTGGAACAAGCGGATGATTTCCTCCGGGGTTCGTTTGTCTTCTTCGGGAGCAGGGGTGTTGTTGCAGGCCTGCACTATTGCAAGGAGCAACAGGGAAATGTAAATGGTGTAGCGGTTCATGGCGCCGTCGGCTTAATTGAGTGAATATTTATCCTTCGAAGAGACCCCGCAGAGGGATCTCTAAAACAGGGCAAAATTAGTGAAAAATCAGCTACTTTTGTTTTTATGGTCTATGCTACTTTGGTAAAGATATTGCTATCGCCTTTTTCCCTGCTGTACGGGTTGGGAATCAGCTTGCGGAATCTATTCTACCGCACTGGCCTGCTTCGGTCAGTGTCCTTTAGTATTCCGGTAATTTCCGTGGGCAACCTGTCGGTAGGCGGGGCCGGAAAAACGCCCCATATCGAATACATCATCCGATTGTTGAAAGACTACGTCAACGTGGCGACCCTCAGCCGCGGCTATGGCCGTAAGACCCAAGGATTTATGGTGGTTGAATCGCACATGAACGCCGAACAGGCGGGCGACGAGCCGCTTCAGTTCAAACGCAAGTTCCCGGATATTTTGGTAGGCGTTGCAGAAAGCCGTGCTTTAGCCATTCCACGCCTGCTGATGGAAGACTCTGACACCCAGGTGGTGCTGTTGGACGATGCGTTTCAGCACCGCGCGGTGGCACCGGGACTGAATATTTTGCTGACCGAATACGGCAACCTTTTTACCAGGGATTTTTTGCTGCCTTCCGGCCGGCTGCGTGAATGGCGCAGCGCTTACCGTCGAGCCGATGTTTTGGTGGTCACCAAATGCCCGCCTGAACTTGAGCTTTCGGAAAAAGAAGCCCTGATCCGCGAGCTGAAGCTGCTGCCGCACCAGAAAGTCTATTTTTCTTATTACGAATACGGTACGCCTTATTATCTGTTCAACCTGCGGTTTCAAACCAATTTGCAGGAAGACCGGGATGTGCTGCTCGTGAGCGCCATTGCCCGCACCGACTATCTAAAAACGTATGTTTCCCAAAACTCCAATGCTGTTTTTACTTTGGAATACGAAGACCACCACTTCTTTGATGAAAGCGAATTGGGCGACATCAAAAAAGCGTTTGAAAACATCACCACTGAGGGCCGGCAAAAAATGATTCTGACAACCGAAAAGGATGCCGTCCGACTGGAAATGCACAAAAAATTCATCGTTGAAAACAAGTTGCCCGTATTCGTGATGCCAGTGCAGGTGCAGTTCCATTTTGACGAAAAAACGCAATTTGACCAAACTATAAAGGATTTTCTGTTGAACTTTAAAGTCTGAAAAACCTTGAATCCATTCCTTTCTGCGCTGTATCGGTTTCTTAAAATCCTTGCGCGCATCGCCATCCGGATTTATTATCCCCGTACCACGATCATCAACCGGGTCGGACTGCGTTTTGACAACGCAGCCATTGTGGTTTCCAATCACCCCAATACCCTCATTGATGTGCTGTTGTCTGCGTCCCGCATTCACCGGCAGGTTTTTTTTCTGGCCAACGCCGGGTTATTTAAAACGCCCTTCACCGACTGGCTTTTCAGCACGCTTTATTGTATTTCCATTGAACGCTACGACGATACCGGGGGCAAACCCCTCAACAATACCGACGCTTTCGCCCGCTGCGACGCTTTTTTGGGCGCAGGTGGCGCGCTCTTTATTGCCCCCGAAGGCAATAGCTGGATGTTGCGCCGGATGCAGAAACTCAAAACCGGCACGGCTCGCATCGCCTTTAGCGCCGAAAGCAAACACAATTTCCAGTTGGGTTTGATGATCCGCCCGGTCGGCCTGACGTACGAAGACCCGCAACGCTTTGGCAGCCGGGTGTTGGTGAACGTCGGCGAACCGATTCGCATCGCCGATTTTCAGGAGGATTATGCCAACAATCCGATGGAGGCGGTGCGCAAGCTCACGGCTTTTCTGGAAGCCAGGATGCGCGTGCTGACCATTGACACCCTCGACGATGAGGAAGACCAACTGCTGCGGGTAATCGAACGGGTGATGCGCAACAACCGCGATGATTGGACAAACGAGCAACATTTTCTTCAGTCGCAAGCCACTCTGGAATCTTTACGGATCTGGAAGCAAGCATCGCCCCGGCGTTTTGAAGCCTATCGGGCGCAGGCATTGGGCTATCAGCAACAATTAGAGGCCCTGCGGCTTACCGATCGGGCTGTTGTTGCCCGGCAACAACCGAATGCGGGTCTGTTGCGCTGGTTGCAAATTCCGCTCGCCCTGTTGGGGCTACCCGTCTTTCTGTACGGCTGGATCAACCACTGGTTACCGGCGGGTATTCCTGTGCTGCTGAAGCGAAAACTGAAACTTTATCCCGGCTACGACGCTACGGTAAAGTTGATGACCGGGCTTTTTACGTTCCCCTTGTTTTATTGGCTGCAGTCGGAAGCCGTAGAGGTCTGGCTGGGCAACACCGTTTCCTGGTGGTACCTGCTCACCTTGCCTTTAACCGGTTGGGGAGCGCTTCTTTTTCAAAAACAGGTTCCGAAATGGCAAGCGGATTGGCGGATTTGGCGGTTGGCGCGACGGCAACCGGAGGTGGTGCGGAAGCTGGAAGGATTGAGAGATCAAGCCTCTAACCCGGCGTTTTGACGGTCTGCCAGCTGAGGCTGGCAACCACGTTATGACACCGCCTCGCGTGTCCTATTTTTCGGGTTTTGGCTGGCGTTTTTTTTGACGGTCTGCCAGCTGAGGCTGGCGACCACGTTATTGCACTTTGCCCCCAACCCGTGCCAATCCTTCCTTCGCCAGTTCATAATCGGGCGCCATGCGCAGGGCCTGTTCGTAGTCGCTTTTTGCCTGGTTAAATTTGCCCAGATTTTCTGCGGCTACGGCTCGGAAAGCGTAGGCTTTGATGTAAGTTGGAGAAACCTTCAGAGCCAGGTCGAACTGCTGGTAGGCCTGGTTGAACGAGTCCAATTCCATGTACAGCAACCCGGCGTTGAAATAACCGTCTTCGTATTGCGGATCGGCGGTATTGATTTCTTTATACAGCGCGATGGCACCATTCAGGTCATCCTTCGCAGTCAGGTATTCGGCTTTGGCGTGCAGGGCCACCGGGTTTTTCGGATCTACGCGGATGGCGTTGTCGAAAAACCTGCCCGCCATTTTGCTCTTAATGGCGGCATGCAGTTGTCCGAGGTTGATCCAGGCATCGGTCATTTCGGGATCCAGTTCTACCGCAGACTGGAAGCTGTTAATGGAACGCACTGTGTCGCCAAGCTCTTTAAAATTCATACCAAACATGAAAAAAGCATCCGCCGTTTGCGGGTCAATTTTCAAGATGCGGTCAATGGTTTTCATCGAGTTTTCGTATTGCTTCAGGATGTATTGGACTTCGGACAACTTCAGCAGGGTAGGGATGCGCTCCGGGTGGAGAAGCGCCGCGCGCTCCATGGTTTTGAGCGCTAAGCGCGACTGAAAATAATCGAGGTAAACATCCGCAAGCAGGTGGTGGTATTCGGCCTTGACCGAATCCAAAAGCAGCGCTTTCTGAAGGTCGCGAATGGCGAAATCATAGCCGTCATTTTCGTAATACAGCGCAGCGCGTTGCGCATAAAGTTCCGCATTGAGCGAATCCCTGAGGATTTGCGCCGAAAGGTTGTCAAGGGCCGGATTGCCGGTTGTCGCTGTTGTTGCCGCAGCATTTTGATCGGATGTGTCGTTGCGGTTGCAGGCGATGAGGGCCAGACCAATCAATGCGAGTATGATTTTTTTCACCGTTGTCTACTTTTATTCGGCTTGCGAAGTTAGGGATTTTTATTGAGTTACAATTGCGCCCCCAGCCAGGCAATGCGCGCCGCAAGTTCCGTATTCTCTTTCGCCAATTCTTTCTGGGCTAAGCGGTGCAGTTCTTCCAGCGGCACTTGAGCCTGCAACGCTTCCCGGATATAAGCTTCTCCGCGCAGCGCCTCAATGGCCGCAGGCTGTGGCGCTTCCACCAACCCCGCCAACTGGCCGAGGTTGTTGCCAGTCAGAATTTTGCTGTTGCGGACATTCGCCGGCAACTGGTCGAAACCGAGGCACACCGGCAGGTAAGGCTGCACAATCGTATGGATGGCTTCCCCGCTGGCTCGCACGTAATAAGCGCGACCCATACGGCCCATCAGGTCAATTTTGTGCGGATTGATGCGTTTTTTTTCATCCAGGATTCGTTCGTCTATATGCATCAGCAGAACCTCACAGACGATGAGGTTCCCCGCACCGCCTTCCGTCCCCAGGGGAATGATCTGCTTCACCCGACACTCCATCTGCACCGGCGACTCCCGCACGCGGAAAGGCTTCACCAATTCGGAAGGGATGGGCGTAAGTCCCGATTTTTCAAATTCGCTGATGCTTGCCGGAAATTCCACGCTGGCCACGGCCACCTGCCGGACGATGCTGTAAGTCACCACATTGATGACCACCTCTCCGGTCACTTCCACATTGTGCAGCGTGTCTTTGGTGGTGTTGTTTCCAACGCGGCGGTTGGATGAAAAAATCAGCGTGGGCGGATTCGAGCTGAACGCATTGAAAAAACTGTAAGGTGCCAGGTTGGCTATGCCGTGTTCATCAACGGTGCTTGCAAAGGCAATCGGGCGTGGCGCAACGGCACCAAGCAGGTATTGGTGAAGCTCAGATGTTGGCGTTTGATTAGGATCTATCGTTATCATGCTATATTGCGGTTGTAAGGGCGCAATTTATGAACGCCTTACTGAAAAATTAAGTATTAATGAAAATTGGAAAGCGGAAGAACTGGACTAACTTTGGTTGGTTGGAGAAAAAAAGATGCAGAAATTTTGCATTACGAAACAATAGTTTTAATTTTGTTTGTCGTTTCAACAAAAAGTGTTTTTAAACAAAAAGCAGCATACATGTCATCAGAAAAAGAGTCCAAACAGAAATCACTCCAGTCTGCAGTTGATCGTCTGGAAAAGACCTACGGAAAAGGCATCATCATGCGCATGGGAGACAAACCGGTGCTGGACGTGGAAACCATTTCCACCGGGTCACTTGGCTTGGATATCGCGCTTGGTGTCAATGGTCTTCCCAAAGGCCGGATCATTGAAATTTATGGTCCTGAATCTTCCGGTAAAACCACACTGGCCATTCACGCCATTGCGCAATGCCAAAAACAAGGCGGAATTGCCGCATTCATTGATGCGGAACACGCCTTCGACCGCTCCTACGCGGAAGCGCTCGGCGTTGACACCGACAACCTGCTCATTTCACAGCCCGACGACGGGGAACAGGCGCTCGAAATCACCGAAAACCTGATCCGTTCCAGTGCCATAGACATTATTGTCATTGACTCGGTGGCAGCATTGGTGCCCAAGGCCGAAATCGAAGGCGAAATGGGCGATTCCAAAATGGGCCTCCAGGCTCGCCTGATGTCTCAGGCCATGCGGAAACTAACGGCCACCATTGGCAAAACCGGCTGTTGCTGCATTTTCATCAACCAGTTGCGCGAAAAAATCGGCGTCATGTTCGGCAATCCCGAAACGACAACCGGTGGTAACGCCCTGAAATTCTACGCTTCCGTACGACTCGATATCCGCAAATCCGGCGCTGCCATTAAAGACAAGGAAGGCAACCTGATCGGCAACCACGTGAAAGTGAAAGTGGTGAAAAACAAACTGGCACCGCCTTTCCGCACCGCAGAATTCGACATCATCTTTGGAGAAGGAATCTCTAAATCCGGCGAAATTATTGACATCGGTGTCGAATACAACGTGGTAGAAAAAAGTGGTGCCTGGTACGCCTATAACGGTGCTAAAATTGCGCAGGGTCGGGAAGCTGCCCGCCAGTTCCTGCTCGACAACCCGGAGGTTGCCGATGAAATGGAAGTGAAAATCAAAGCGCAAATCGCAGCAAGCGGCGGCTCAAAAAAAGTGGCGCTCAAGGATGCAGATGTGGAAGGGGACGATTAATCTATCTTTACGACACGCTCCTAAAGATCAGGTATTCGATTGACACTGCATGAAGGTGTTCGGAAATATAATAAGAGCCATCCAGGTTTTGGATGGCTCTTGTCATTTGTGCCGTTTTTTGACGCGATATTCCTCAGCTCGGGTGTGGCGTACGGAAATGATGACTGTCAGAGGATGCTATTTTTTTATTTTTGACGATGCATTTTAACCATGCATTTTAACCATGCAAAAATGCATGGTTAAAATGGGGTTTTTGATTAAAACCCCCTACTGGGAAAATTGTTCGTAAAGGGATTTAATCTGCGGTTCTGTTTCCACTGATTTGATGTCCTCCAACATTTTTGCGATTCCGCTGACCAAATTTTCCAGGGCCGTTTTTTCGCCATCGCGAGCCTCCATGATTTTTTCAGCGTAGTCCATTTTCATCTCAAACAAAGTGCGCGTAGCGGCTACCCGCCGCCAGGGCGACTGTTTCATGTTGATGGCGATTGCTTTCAGTTTTGCGATCACTTGTTCGCCGGTCGCTGCCGAACCCGAGGTTGCTAATTTGCCATAGCCCGAAAAAAAGGAAATGGCACCGAAGCCATCCACTATTTCCATATTCCGCTCGAAAAACGGCAGGTATTTCAAATCTTCACTTTCGGCATACATCGTTGCCACTGCACCCAAAATGTCGCTGTTGGTTTCTTTTTCCAAACCCTGTGCCGCTTCGAGGGCAGCGGCCTTATCCTGGGTGTTCAGCAATTCCAGAGCAGAAGAAATAACGGTATATGAAGAATCTTTTCCAATGGCTCGCTTGGCGAAAGTTACCGCACCGGTATCCTCCAATTCGCTGAGCTTGAGGAAAGCGCTTGCCCGAACAGCCGAATGTGGATCCGACTCTGCCATTTGACGCAGTAGCGCCAGATCGGCTTCGGCTTCGCTTTCCGCCAATTCGATGGCCGACAGGCGGATACCCCAGAATTTATCTTTCAATGCGGCTTTGAATACTTTTTTAGCCGTTTCAGTTTCGGTGTAAGCTAAGAGCTGAACGGCCTCATAGCGGTCGTAAAGTTTGGGCGCATTCAGGTATTGGAAAGCCAGTTCATCTTCTGTTTTGTTGTCTTCCAAAACGCCCAAAAGTGTATGTTCTGCATCAAATACCATCAGTTTAGGGCGCTCGGGCACTTCAAAAGTGAACATCTGTGCCCGCTCATTCACCCGTACATTATGCCGTTCGGGTTTGCCTGAACCCAGGTAAATATCAATGGCAACGGGCAACTCGAATGCCGCTCGCATTTTGGCCGGGTCCTGAATTTGTTCCACATTTACGATCGCCGTTTTCGTATTGTCGTCGTAATCAAAAGAAATGTTCAACACCGGGTGTCCTTTATCGAAATACCACTGATCGAAAAACCAGTTCAGATCCTGCCCCGTCACGTCTTCAAAAGCCAGCCGCAAATTGTGTACTTCAACGGGTTCGTACGCGTGCGCTTTCAGGTAATTGCCCAAAGCCAGCCAGAAAGCTTCCTCGCCGATGTAACTGCGCAGCATGTGCAACACCGATCCGCCTTTGTTGTAGCTGTGCGCATCGAACATGTCCTCCTTGTCTGCGTATCTGTAATGAATGAGCGGGTGAACATCGCTTTGCGCAGATCCTAAGTACCCGTTCCATTCTTCAAGCAGGTGGTAGTCGGCCTCATCCGCGCCGTATTTGTGTTCGAGCCAGAGGTATTCGCTGTAATTGGCAAAACCCTCGTTTAACGTCAGGTTAGCCCAGCTTTCGGTGGTGACATAATCCCCGAACCAGTGGTGGAACATCTCGTGCGCCACAATTTTTTCATTGGTCAGGTTATCAATCAGTTCGCGCGAAGTTTGTTGCATAAACTCTCCATAGATCACAGCGGTCGTATTTTCCATAGCGCCGGATACGTAGTCGCGGACTACGATTTGCGAAAATTTCGGCCAGGGGTATTTCAGTCCGGTTTTTTTGGAGAAAAAATCCAGCAATTCCGGCGTATAGGCAAAAATTCGTTTGGCGTGGTCTTTGAACTTTGGTTCCACGTAATATTCAATCGGAACGCCGCTCCAGGTGTCTTTCACCACGGCATAATCCCCAACAGCGATCATAAACAGATAAGGCGCGTGCGGCTGATCCATTTTCCAATAATCGGTGCGGGTGCCGTCGGTATTTTTTTTGGAAGAAACCAACAGGCCGTTGGAAAGGGTTTTGAACTGATCTTCAACCGTCAGGTAAATTTCCTGTGTGCAGCGCTCATTGGGTTTATCAATGACGGGAAACCAGCGGGAATTCCACTCGGTTTCGCCCTGCGTCCAGATCTGGCGGGGCTTGTCGGTTTCCTCACCGCGCGGGTTGATGAAAAACAAACCCTGATTGGACGTGATAGCCGCGCTGCCGCCGGTTTCAGCGGGCTGGGCGATGTATTCGATGTAGATACTGTATTGCTCGTTTCTTGTATAGAAGCGGCCCAACTGAATGACGAGCTGGTCGTTTTCATAGTCGTATTTCAGTGGTTGGGCGCTGCCTTCAAAAGTAACTTTTTGTATATCAAACCCTTTTGCATCTAGCGTTACCGAACTGCTGGGATAGAAATACGGCTTGAGTTTCAGGGTCGCTTTTCCGATCACCTGCTCTTTTTCCCAATTGAACCGGAGGTCTAATTTGACATGCAGTAGGTCGTTTTCGCGCGTCTGGCTGGGTTTGTAGGCTGGCAGGGGAACGTCGCTTTCCGGTGCAGTGGCCTCAAGTTCTTCCGGGTCGTAGAAAGCGCCGGACACCTCAAGTGTGTCGAGGTTTCTTTCCTCCATCGTTTCTATAGAGGTGGAAACGGTCGTTTGGGGTGTTTTACATCCGGCCATCATTCCGATGACGGCCAGGAGCAGCAACAAATGTTTCATAACTTTACGGATGTTGATTGGTATATTTAAGAATAGCAGTTAAACTTTTTCGGTAGCAGCAACTTCCGCAGTGCGGGTTGTTTCCAGCAAAAAAGCTGCAAGGTGTTCATTAAACATATCCTGATGCTCCATCATAGGCGCGTGGCCGCACTGATCCAGAAAAACCAGTTTTGAGTTTGCAATCAGTTGATGAAATTGTTCGGCTACAAACGGCGGCGTGATTTGATCCTGCTTGCCCCAGACCAGCAAAACCGGCGCAGTGATCTGGTGCAGCTTGTCGCCGAGGTTGTGCCGCACGGCCGATTTGGCGGTGGCAATGATCCGGATGGCCTTGTTTCGGTCATTAACCGTGTCAAAAATCTCGTCTACCAACTCTTTTGAAGCCACGTTGGGGTCGTAAAAAGTGCTTTGGGTTTTCTTTTTAATGAATTCGTAGTCGCCGCGTTTGGGGAAACTACTGCCCATGGCACTTTCAAACAAGCCCGAACTGCCGGTCAGGATAACCGACCGGACTTTTTCAGGGTGGCTCAAGGTGTATTGCAACGCAATATGCCCACCCAGGGAATTGCCCAATACGTTGATCTGCTCGTAGCCTTTGTAATTGACAAAATCGGCAACGTGGTCAACCAACCCAGTAACAGAAAGCTTTCTGATGGGCAACTCGAAGATTGGCAGCAAAGGCACAATTACATTATAAGCATTGGAGAAACGGTTGATGATTCCCTCAAAGTTGCTCAGCGCGCCAAACAGCCCGTGCAGCAACAGCAAGTTTTCCTTCCCGCCTTCGGTTTCAATGTACTTGAACCGGTCATCCTGTTTTATTTCATATCTCATCTAGCCGTATCAACTTTTAATGAGCTGCAAAAATAGATGTTTTAAGGGTATCCTACAACGGGACAGGCCATTACCCTCAAATCTACCCCTTTGAAACGTACCTGTGGGCCTAAATAGGAGGAAATTTATTAAAATTTTACGTGACCATGTTGTTGAAATATGCCTTACTCCCTTATATCCTGCAAATACGGGAAGAAAGTGATTTCAATCTTTGCTTTATTGGAAAAATATCTATTGCTTTGCAGGATGTAAGTTATAACGCTTCTCCTTAACTTTGGAGTCCGTAATCACGCAACACGAAGATTTACTTCGTTCCAAACCAATCGTGCATTTTTTAATTAAACAAAGTAATATATGCGTCTGATAGTTAAACTTTTAATCCTTACCCTGGCAGTAGGTTCGATCCAGTCTTGTGTTTCTAAAAAGAAGTACGATGAACTGGTTGCAGCAAAAGCAGCAACTGACCAGGCACTGGCGGAAACGCAGGCCAACCTGAAACAACTTCAGGATGAGAAAAATGCCCTCGCAGCAGAATTTGAAGCTGAAAAAACCCGTCTGAATGACGAATTGGGCAAAATTAACTCTGAACTTTCTGCAACGAAAGGTCAAATTGCCCAGGTTCAGGAAAAACTGAACATGACGCAAAGCGAGCTGAATGCCCTTCGCTCTCAAATTGACGGCATTTTCGCTACGTACAAAGACAGCGGCCTAACGCTGGAAGACCGCGATGGTCGTTTGTATGTGATGACGTCTAAAGGCGTAAACTACAAGTCTGGCTCTAAAAAACTGTCCCGAGACCAGCGCAATGCGTTGGACGAACTGGCTGTAGCGCTGAAGAAAAGCCCGAATGCCCAAATTTTGGTGGAAGGCCATACCGACAGCAAGCAGTACGCGAAAGGCTCTGGCTACGACAACTGGGATCTGAGCCTCGACCGTGCTAAAGAAGTGGTGAAATACCTGGCGAAAAAAGGGGTTAGCGCCAAGCAGTTGACCATCGGAGGCAAAGGTGACAACCTCCCGGCTGGCGACAACAGCACTTCTGAAGGCCGCGCTAAAAACCGCCGTACGGAAATCGTTCCGAATCCGAACCTCGGTGGTATGATGAAGAAGGACTAATTTATAAGTACTTGCTTCTTCAAAAAGGCGTCAGGGGGGCAAGGTGTCGGACACTTCTGAAAGTGTCCGACACCTTGCCCCCCTGACGCCTTTTTGTTTTGATGGGGCACCAAGGGCTTATTCACCCATCTAAAGGAATATCCTATCTTTGCCACAGAATCAGGCAGCCATGAAAAAGACGTTCAACATCACTGGTGTGTGCTATCCGCAACTGCACTACATGATGGACAATTCTAAAAAAATAGACAGTGTCATGGCATTGGTAGAGGGTGGTGCGTATTTCATCATCAATCGTCCGCGGCAGTACGGCAAAACCACGACCCTGCATTTCCTGACCGACCGCTTGCAAGAAGCAGAAGCTTATCTGCCTATTGCGCTTAATTTTCAGGGCATTGATGGGAGCTGGCACGAATCAGACAGCTCCTTTGCAGCGCGGTTTGTGAATCAATTGGCAGACTTTTTTGAGCTTCAGCAACCCGACATTTTTCAATTCCTGCAAACCGAAAAAGCCGTCGTAGCCGACATGGATAGTTTGTCGAAACTCATCACCAAGCTCGTCCGGCAGACACCTGAAAAATTAGTCCTCCTCATTGACGAAGTAGATGCGAGCAGTAATTACCTGCCTTTCCTCAGTTTTCTGGGCATGCTGCGCACCAAATTTTTAGCCCGTATGCAGCCCCAACACAGCACTTTTTACAGCGTCGTACTGGCGGGGGTTCACGACATCAAATCCTTGAAGTACAAACTCCGCGACCCCGAAGCCGCGCAGTACAACAGCCCGTGGAACATTGCCGCCGATTTTGAAGTAGAAATGAGTTTCAACCCGGCTGAAATTGCGCCCATGTTGGCCGATTATGCAGCCGCAGAAGGCGTGACGATGGACATTCCCGCCCTTGCCGGGCGGTTGTATTATCACACTTCGGGGCATCCGTTTTTGGTGAGTAAGTTGTGCAAAAACATCGCAGAAAAAATTTTGCCCAACCGTGCAGCACAAGACTGCTGGACTCCTGACGACGTGGAAGAAGCCGTCCGGCTCCTGCTCCGGGAAAACAACACGAACTTTGACAGCCTGATCAAAAATTTAGAGAACAATCAGGACTTGTACGATTTGGTTTTCCGAATTGTGATTGACGGGGCGGCTATTGTTTTCAATCAATACAACGCGACCATCTATCACGGGGTGCTATATGGCATTTTCAAACGGAACGGTAATGTGCGTATTCACAACCGCGTCTACGAGCAACTCATCTACGACTACATGTCCTCCAACCTCGAAGTCAAAATGAGAACCGATGCCTACAACTTTGAAAACCAGTTTTACCTGCCCGATAACCAATTGGATGTGCAAAAAATTCTGCTCAAATTTCAGCAGTTTTTGCACGAGCAGTACAGCAAAAAAGACCAGGCGTTCTTAGAGCGGCAGTGGCGATTGGTCTTTTTGGCCTTTGTCAAACCCATCATCAACGGCAAAGGCTACGATTTTAAAGAAGTCCAGGTTTCGCAGGAGCGGCGCTTAGACATTGTCATCACTTACCTCCAGCACAAATACATCATCGAACTCAAACGCTGGTACGGTGAAGCGGCTCACCAGGAGGGCCTCACCCAATTAGCGGATTACCTCGACCTCCAGCACCAAACCAAAGGTTATCTCGTCATTTTTGACGACCGCAAAGAAAAGCAACAGGCTTCGAAAAGCGTGGTGCATCAAGGGAAGGAAATTTTTGCGGTGTGGGTGTGAGGGGCAGTAAAAGGCGACGTTTTTTATTAGATTTGTTGCGCCCGCGATGATCCCGTCGCAATAAGTCTATTCTTGCACCACCACCACCTTTGCTGTACGCCAGAAGCCTTCCCCTTTCACTTCCAACACATACAACCCGTTTGGAAGACTGGCAACCTCCAATTCGTTTATCCCTTCTGCTAAGGTCACTGCCCGGCGAAAGACCACCCTTCCGTACAGGTCATACAATTGGATATTTGCAGCGCCTTTTTGTGCCGTATTTGAGCAGTCAAAGTACAACTTGCCACCCTGGAGGGGATTAGGGAATACCTTCATCATACCCTGAACGGCCTCCGTTTCTGCCGATATCACCGTCCCGAATTTGATCTTGCCGATCATCATATTTTCCTGGCCTAATGCACGATAAGTACCGGTAAGAAAAATGCTTACGGAATCAATGGTGGTGATTTGTTCAATATAAAATGGAACTGTGGGCAGCCAATGAAGGGAATTGAAGCCAAAACCACTTCCAAATCCATGTTCTGGCCCAAATGATGCATCAAATATCCCATTCTTACTAATGCGGATGAGGCCAAAAGCCGGATAGCCATGATAGGGTGTATTTCCCCATTTTATATAATACGCGTCCCCTATTTTTAAAATCCCCCAAAGGGCTGAATAATCTATGCCTCCAAAAACAATCATCTTAAAACGCCCATAGTCCGCAAAGGTAGAATCCGGTGTCCCGTTGGGCAACATTCTGCTCACAAAACCAAAAACTGGCTCGGTGGAGATATCGTTTATCATACCTGATACCAAAATTTTGCCATCCGGGTCAATGTGCAGAGCGTTTGCCCACCCTATCGTGTATGGGATTTCAACGGTGCCGCCATCCCCAAAATTAAGATCAGGCTGCCCGTCAGGCAAAAAACAGCATACATGAATATTGGGTGAAAGACAGTATATCGTTTCGTTAAAAACAGTGGGGTAAGGACTAGATAGTCGCCCGGTAACAATGATGCGTCCCTGTGGATCAACTGCCATGTCTTTTAAGATGGTAGCGTTACAAGCTTGGGTAAATCGCTTGAAAATAAACCCATGCCCCCCTCCAAAAGTGCTGTCTACCTGGCCATCGGGCAGCAGCCGCGCAATGAACAGGCCGGTGGAGTCTGGAAAAGCAATCGAATTGCCTCCATGGTAAGCATTCCCGGCAATCAGGATTTTCCCATTAGGTAAGGTAATAATCTCTGTTACGATTTCCTGGGTAAAGGGCAGATCAAGCAAAACATGCCCGGTGTTTCCAAAAGCTGCATCCGGCTGGCCATTGACATCTACTTTTGCAACTAAAGCCACATAGCTGCTTTGCCCGGGCAGGGTGACGCAGCCCGCCATCAGGATCATTTCATCCGGGGTAAGTGCGGCAATGAGACAACTGTCATTGGCATACCCCAAATCAATCCGGATTTGCCCCTGCGGCCCGGCATCCGTATCATATTGCCCGTTGGACAAAAGCCGTGCCAACGCAAAGTCAATGCCGTCCTGTCCGCGGGTATGGCCGGCCAATACAATTCGGCCGTCGCCTAAGTGGAGTGCTGAATAGGCTCGGTCTTGTCGGCCTTCAAAATCACAGGCGGTCACGCCATATCGGTCTATGCCGCCTAAATACCCTTCGAAGGAATTCGGTACCCCAAAAGTAGAATCCGGAACCTGTGCAGCCAAAAAGGAGGAAGCGAGGCTCAAAACCAGGATTATTGTAGAAGTGTTTTTCATGTTGATGGTGATATTAAACAAATGGTTAGCAACCCCATCATAGAGGCTGCCAACCGCTTATTGTTTTTGTTAGTGAATAACTACGAATGTTTTACGAATGCTTGTCTTTGTATCCAAAAGCACTTCAAGCAGATAAACGCCATTTCTCAAATTGTTTACCAGCAATAAAGTAGACTGCCCCTGGAGGCTGAAATGGTCTAAAAGTATACCCTGGGTATTGTAAAGTTTGACTGTACCCATCTCAAACTCCTCGTTTATCCGGATCGTTAAAGTTTGGTCTGCCGGGTTAGGGAATAGATGCAGGGGCTCCGGAGCAAATTGTGTTGTTGCTTGATGGTTTACCCCAAGTTGAGGCGGCGTCTCACAATCTGAATCCTGGCTATAAAATTCTTTTTGCTTCAATATTCCCCTTGCAAGCACAACGGCATAACCTCCGGAATAGCGACATTTATTGGCAATTGTTTCTATCCGGACGGTCTGTTCTGTGGTCAGAGGAGCGTCTCCCCACAAATGACTTTGCAAAAGTGTTACGAGCACCGCCTTCATATCCGTCTCATAAACTTCTGTGAAGGTCGCACCCTCCAATTCAGCCAAAAGATTGACCATTTCTTCATCCGTTGCCCCATTCAAACCTTCTATGGATAGCTCAAGCGAATGGGATAAAGATTGTATAAGTTGGTCTGCTGCCAACATTTGGGCATGTAAAGTTGTATTTTCTTCAACGCTTTCGGACAGCAACATATCTAAATCAAAGCGCTGCGCGACAGCTTCGTTCAAGGCGAGCGTTTGACTCTGCACCGATGCGGTGAGAGGATGCGTGGGCTGCCAGCGATTGAGGTATTTTCGATAGCTCCCGTTCAGGACGCTGTAGCTTGCATTATACGTGTTTTGATGGTATTGAGCAACCTCACTATTGATTGACTGAAGCACCGGATTCTGTTTAAGCCGATCTGCAAAATGCCATCTGGCCTCCCAGTCCATTGCCGGGTAATTGAGTGGCGGTTGATACGTACCTTCTAATATTTTGAAGTCATTATGTGCCAATTTTACTTCTTCTTCGGGTTCGTCGGGCGCAGGCGTAAGGCAGGCAACAGTGCTCTCATTGGCTTCTGTTCCGGTCGTTGATGGTACAAACCAAGTAAAAATGTCGTTCATTGTGCCAATTTTACGCGGAGAAGGCCAAAAGGCCGAGCCAAGCAGACTGCTGTTGATTTCAAATTTTGATGCCAATGCTGACCCTAAATCATTGGCAAACGCTTCGATTGGGCTGTTGGTGCCGTGCCAGCGATTCTCCTTGTTTATCTGAAGGCCGATTTGATTTAAAAATGCATTAGAAATATCAGGATGCCCTAACGCGAGTCCGATGCCATGTCTGTACATACTATTACTACGAAAGTCTGTGTTGTCGCAAATGCTCAAAAAGACAATTCCTGTATTGGTTTCTCCAGTTGTGTTACACTCCACAACACTATTAAGCGACTCAAAAAGGTAAATACCGCTGGCAAAACCGGGGCCACTCAAAGGTGGGGAAGATTGGTAATTAATTCCTGCTCCGCTGATGTTGTTGTACCGGATTTTTAATCCATTAGAAGAAGCAAGCCGTGTTCGAATACCCGTGAATCCAAGTAGGTTGGTTGGAATATATTGATCATATATTTTATTTCCAACAATTGTCAAGTCGGAAGTTTGTACGATTACTATTCCCCAAAACACCGCATTGACCCTGGGAGAACGTGCTATGATAGTGTTGCCGCTGACCTGACTACCTAAAAGAGGAATCTCCGTCATCCCTCCAGCATCAATTAAAACACCAATACGCTCTAAAGGGTCGTCCAATTCATCATTATCAGATATTAAGTTTCCCTGGATTTTGAGTTGTATCGGCTTAAAAAACCTAATTTGGATACCCCGTCCCCGAAAATAGGTGATGGCGTTGTTTTTGATTTCACAAACGATAGGATTTTGGCCGCTATTAAACATACCTGCCTTGATCGAAGACAGTGCTTTGTAAGAAGTAACATCTGTTACCGCCAGATTAGTACCTAAGGTCCAAATGTCATTAACACAATTGGAAAATGTAGCAGGAGCAGCAAGCGGCGGTAAAACTGTCTGGTTAAGACCCGTGAATACCGTAGTTGTAGTAGCCATCGTATTCGTGAAAGTGTGAACGGCCCAGGATTCTTCAATAGTATTCGATGAATTAAGCGGATCATAGATTCCGAAATTTTCAAATCGCGAATGCTTAATTGTTATATTGGTATTCAGCGAAAAAACACCATAAGTCCAAATACTGAACTCATCGTTCTGTCCAAAATCTCTGAATACATTGAAGCCTCCTGTCGGCACTTCAGACTGCTCTCCGATATCCAGCGTGGACATCCGCTCTACCCAGATACCCGAGTGCGGATATTCTGTTGGATTTGTCGGTACCGGGGAATTAAAGGTGATGTTGGGATCAATAGATGCAGGTATGCCTGGTTCAACAAGTTTATCATTTCCCCAAAAGGTATTGCCCGATATTCCCATGCTGCTTTCAAGTAAGATGGAAGACCCCGTAATGTTGCTAAGGCAAAGAATTCCACAGATATTCTTCCGGAAGGTATTGTTCGTTGCAGTAATCATAGTCAAATGCCGGAGCCTGATGGCCGCCTGCGCGTCCTCAAAGGTGCATCCATTTGCCTTAATTTTGGCGCTTGGAAGTACCTCAATGCCTGCCCATAATTTTGTACAGCCATGCAAGTGACTTTGTTGTAAGGTGAGTTTCATGCCATTCGAGACCCGAAGGCCACTGTTGTTGTCTAAAAAGATAATTTCCGATCCTGCGGCAAAGGTATAATCCGCTGTAAAAGTTACTTTACCGCGAATAATCAAATACTGTGGATTCGTTTGTGCCTGAATAGCATCAAGTAGTTGGGTTCCATAAAGACTTGGTGCGTCAAAATCTCCGTTAATACATTTGTAGCTTTGCAAAGGATTATTTATACATTCCTTAGAGAGTAGTTCGCCCGCACAAATGACTTGGGCAAAGACTGGATTGGTAAAATGAAAAACGAGTGTGAAGAGTGCCCGAATCAACCAATTCCCCGTGGGGGGGGCAGAAGTTAAATTTTTTCATCAGAATATTTATTTAACGTTAAAAAATAATTATAAAAATGGTTGTCTATTCCAATACTACTGGACATTTTCAAGAATCAGCGGGAAACGGAGCAACGGTTACTAAACTTTCAAAGTTTAGTAAACGTCTTGTTGACAAAAATGTCCAGTAGTATGGTCTATTCCAATAAATACAGGCTATGGCACACAGGGATGCCTTACCAACCCTTGTAGTTAACTACAGGGACAGCCTGCGATGTTTTTTGTGTGAATGTTCAAAATAGTGTTTCCGGAAAGATTTATCCGGTCAAAAAATATAGAATTGCAAGATCCGGTATTTCTCGGATTGGGTAGCTATTTACAAATATG
Organism: Chitinophagales bacterium; assembly: GCA_038323375.1. Taxonomy (GTDB): domain Bacteria; phylum Bacteroidota; class Bacteroidia; order Chitinophagales; family Saprospiraceae; genus JABWAJ01. Next base: position 14,223 of record JBBQGV010000019.1, on the reverse strand, counting down.
CAGGAAACGCCACATAAAAACAATTTACAGCCCAACTTTAACAAATTATCAAATTACCACATTTTTTATAACTGGCAGGTTTTTAGATCTTTTTAATCGGTTGCCAACACTTATAGACCCGGATACCAGCGCTATTAAAGTCAATATCTGTATCTTTGCGCCGGCATCAAAAACCCGGTTTTATGAGCAGATGTTTCCGGTACTTATCAAACATAATTACGTTTTCAGGAATCTGTTTTCTTATGGGCTGCGACGCCGATCATAGCCAATTGACTCAGATCAACGGTGTCTGGATCGAAACCTTCCCCCCCGAGCATCAAGAGGAGAACCGCTATACTGCCGACAACAAAATTTTCAAGGCGGGGCGGGAGTTTATATACCGTTACCATTATATCAGCACGCAGGGCGACACCCTCCTCTTTAAAAACAGACAAAGCCAAACGCCCGAATTCCAGAGCTATCACTATGCCTGGGACTTCGTTCGCCCCGACAGCGCTGACGACCAAACGATTGAAACCATAGCCATCAAAATTGCGGAGGGGCGCGAACCTTATGTGTTCAGTGACCAAAATTTCAACCAGACCGTCCAGGAAATCCGCCTTTATAGTCCTGAAAAGAAGGAATTGGGCGGATATGCTTCCGGTACGCTCATCGAAAATGCAAAAAATGTGTGGATGCAGGCACCCAATATGAAGCTGTTTCGCATTCTTGCCCTGAATCCGTACCCCTTTATCTCGGTGCCATACAAGCAGGGCAATCGCTGGGAATGGAAAGTAGAAGTGGGCCAATCCAACAGTGATGTTCGATGGAAAGCCTGGGGCGGCGCTTTAGAAAACAACCTAAAATATCGGATCAGCGGACAGGAAACTGTTCGCGTCCCGTGGGGGGAAGCTCGTTGTTTTATCGTGGAGGCCGACGCGGAAAGCGGGCTGGGCCGCACGCACCTGAAAGCGGCGTTTAGCGAGGAGCATGGTTTTTTGCGCTTGGATTATACCAATATTGACAACTCCAAACTTGTATTTGAGTTAATTAGTGTCCGTCTTTAAAGTCAGATAACTGCGTTGTGTTAGACCCCAAAAACGGTCATTTACGTAAGTAAACTCCCGTTTTTGGGGTCTTCACAAGCCTTGTTCTCGAACGCTAAAGAACAGACACCGACTATAGAGACGGACACCAATCAGTGTCTGTCTTTAGAGTCCGATAGCTGCGTTGTGTTACTTCAACGCGTCAAAAGTCATATCCAAGCGCGATTCAACGGTGTACGGTGAAAAATCGTTAAGGAAAAAGACCACTTCCAGTTTGAACTGGGCGCCAGTCATTATTTTTTTTACATTGCGCAGGCTTGGGAGCAGCCGAATGCGATCGTCGGCCTGCCCCCGAAGTTCATTGATGTAGAAAACTTCGTCTGCCGGCGAACATTCTGCGCGCTCTGTGTCGCATATTCTGACAGAAATCTCTTCAATGAAATAGTACTCCTTGCCGTTTTCGAGGGCGGTGAGGGTTCCGAAAGCTGCGTTGATGGCCGTAATGGCTGCCGTGTCGGTTCCACTCTGGCTCAGGAAAAAATCAATATTGGTGTTTTGCCGGTTGACTTCAAAAACCAAGGGGAACGAGGGGTTCGCTCCTGCCGGGATGGTGAAGAGGGTATTCGGGAAAACCATTTCAAAAAGTCGCTCCCGCTCGTCCTTGTTGCACCCCCACCAAAGCAGTACGATGAATAGGATCCCGCTCAATTTTCTCATAACCTGATCATTTTTCTACTAAACGAAAGAATGCTGCGAAATTATTTGCAACTTTTAAAATATCGCTATCTTTAGTGAATCTATATTAAATATCGCGCAACAAAAATCTGATTTTCATACCTTTCACCTTACGAAATAAGCACAGGATATGGGCGAGCAAAAAGTGTCATTGGTTTCCGGCGACAACCAGTTACAAAATTTTACAAAGCATTTGCTGAGAGATGTTTATGCATTTGAATACATGCTGGAAAATGACTGGTTCGAGAGCGGCATCGCGCGTATTGGCGCCGAGCAGGAGATGTTTTTGGTGGATAACAAAACCTATAAACCTGCAATGATCAACATGGAGGTGTTGAAAAAAATGAAGCATTGGGAGTGGGTCACTACCGAGCTCGCCAAGTTTAATTTGGAAACAAACCTCACCCCGAGGGAATTCAAAGGCGACTGCCTGCGGCAGATGGAAATGGAGAACCTGGATTACCTGAACAAGATCCGGGACAAGCTCAAACCCATGGATGCCAGCTTAGTGCTGACGGGAATTCTGCCGACCCTCACCAAGATGGACTTGGAAATGCACAACCTCACGCCCAACCCCAGGTACGTTGCACTGATGGAGGCCATCAATCGGCAACTCATTGGTTCGTTCTACGAATTGAGGCTCATGGGTATTGACGAGATTTTAGTCAAACACCAGTCTCCACTGCTGGAGGCTTGCAATACCAGTTTCCAGGTACACCTCCAGGTATCGCCCAATGATTTTGTGAAGTACTACAACATTGCACAGACGCTGGCCGCCCCGGTACTGGCCATCGCCGCCAATTCGCCCATTGTGTTTGGCAAACGGCTGTGGCACGAAACGCGGATTGCGCTTTTCCAGCAAGCGCTTGACATCCGGACTACGCACGACCACATGCGCGAACGCAGTCCGCGGGTGAGTTTTGGTACAGGCTGGTTGGACAAAAGCATCATGGAAATTTATCGCGAAGACATTGCCCGTTTCCGGGTGCTCCTTGGCGCTGACATCGAAGAAGATTCCATCGAGCTGATCCGCCAGGGCAAAGTGCCTAAACTTAAAGCCCTGCAGGTTCACAACTCGACCGTTTATCGCTGGAACAGGCCCTGCTACGGCATCAGCCCCAACGGCCAACCCCACCTGCGCATCGAAAACCGGGTGTTGCCTTCCGGCCCGACAGTGCTGGACGCCACGGCCAACGCTGCTTTCTGGCTCGGCGCCATGGTGGGCATGGCCAATCAATACAAAGACGTCCGCGAGCAAATTTCTTGGGAAGACGTACGCGACAATTTTGCGAAAAGCGCTCAGGTCGGTATTGACTCTACTTTCACCTGGTTTAAAGACAAAAAAATATCCGTTTGCGACCTGGTGACAAAAGAACTGATCCCCATTGCGCGGAAAGGATTGGAAATTCAGAACGTGGATAAGGCCGATATAGACCGATACATGGACATCATTGGTGCGCGTGCTGAACTGCACATGAATGGTGCCCGCTGGCAATTGCGTGCGTTTACCAAACTAAAAAAACAAGTGAGCCGCGACGAAGCCCTGTCGGTCATGACTGCCGCCATCATCAAAAATCAACTCAAAGAAATGCCCGTTCATACCTGGGAGCTACCCGAGCCTGGCGATCTGGATGAATACCGCCCATCCAAACTGAAGGTGGAAGAGTTTATGGTCACCGACCTCTTTACCGTACAAAAAGACGATTTGATTGACTTGGTTGCTGAATTGATGGATTGGCGCCGGATCCGCTACATGCCGGTGGAAGATTCCAAAGGACAACTCTGCGGGCTGATCACTTCACGTCTGCTGCTGCGCCACTTCACGCGCTTCAACCGGGTGAATGGCAAAGACGCCGTTGCTGTCAAAGACATCATGATCGAACAACCTTTGGTCATTGCCCCCACGGCAACCATCCTGGAAGCGATGACCATGATGCGGGAAAACAGAATCGGATGCCTGCCGGTGGTGAAAGATAACGAACTAGTGGGTGTGATCACAGAAATGGATTTTCTGAGGATTTCGGCACGGCTGATTGAGCGGTTGGAGCGATAAATACAACACGGGTCATCCCGAATTTTCGGGGTGACCCATGAGTTTTAGAAACGTCTCGTAAATAACTTCCCTGTTTGGGCGGTCTCTTTTCTAGCTACGCCGAACTTACGTTTCACCATGCTTTGTTGTTTCGGCGGTCACTTGGCTTAGGCTAAGCTCCCTTCTCACTCACGCCTTGCCTGATGAAAAATATGACATGCTGAGCCTGTCGAAGCACCTCGCCGAATCCAGGTAACCTATTTACGCCATGTTCCTTACCCAGAGCTATAAAATTCGGGATCGTTCACGTTTTATGATCGGCTGGCAACAACCTTTACGCCTGCACCTCCGAACCAATCACCGAAGACAAATATTCCCGGTTCATTCTGGCGATATTGTCCACCGAAATTTCTTTCGGGCACTCGGCTTCACAAGCGGTGACATTCGAACACATGCCGAACCCTTCCAGATCCATTTGCTTCACCATTGCCTGCACCCGCTTACGGGCTTCCACCTTACCCTGTGGCAATAGTGCCAGGTGCGATACTTTGGCGCTCACAAACAACATGGCCGACGCATTGGGGCAGGCCGCCACGCAAGCGCCGCAACCGATGCAGGACGCCGCGTCGAATGCGTGTGAAGCAATGTCTTTTTCTATGGGAATGGCATTAGCATCCTGAGCTTGTCCAGTATTAACCGATACATAGCCGCCTGCCTGGATGATGCGCTCGAATGCCTCCCGATCTACGACCAAGTCGCGGATCACCGGAAAAGCGCGCGCGCGGAAAGGCTCAATCACGATGGTGTCGCCATCTTTGAAGTGGCGCATGTGCAACTGGCAGGTTGTAGTGCCGCCCATCGGACCGTGCGGTTGGCCGTTAATGACCATACTGCAGGTGCCGCAGATGCCTTCCCGGCAATCGTGCTCAAAGGCAACCGGCATTTTTCGCTCGTTGATCAGCGACTCGTTGAGCACGTCCAACATTTCGAGGAAAGACATGTGTTCGTTGGCTTCCACGGGGTAGCTTTCTAAGCGGCCTTTGTCATTCGGGCCGCTTTGGCGCCATATTTTAAGTTTGAGTTTCATCGTTTGCATTGCGAGGAATTTTTTTATTTGTAGCTTCTTTTGCTGGGGTGTACATCATTAAAAACAAGCGGCTCTTTGTGTAATTCCGGGTCTTCTCCCCAGCCTTTGTATTCCCAGGCAGCTACGTAGGCGTAGTTTTCGTCGTCGCGATCGGCCTCGCCTTCCGGCGTTTGGTATTCTTCTCGGAAGTGTCCGCCGCAGGATTCGTTGCGTTCCAGAGCATCCACGATCATCAATTCCCCCATTTCCAAGAAATCGGCCACGCGGTGGGCTTTTTCCAATTCCGGGTTGAATTCGTTGGCTGAACCTGGCACGAACAGGTCTGTGTAGAAAGCTTCCCGCAGTTCACGGATCATCGCCCGCGCTTTGGTCAGCCCTTCCTTAGTCCGTGACATCCCGCAGTAATCCCACATGATTTTGCCGAGGCGGCGGTGAAAACTCTCCACCGACTGCGTGCCCTGAACCCCGAGGAAGCTGTCTAAGCGTTCTTGTACGTCCTTTTCCGTTGCCGCAAATTCTTCGCGGTTCGTATCGAATTTCGGCGTGCTGATGTCATTGGATAAGTAGACGCCAATGGTGTAAGGCAGTACGAAATAGCCGTCGGCCAAGCCCTGCATTAGGGCGGAAGCGCCGAGGCGGTTGGCACCGTGGTCAGAGAAGTTGCATTCCCCCGCAGCAAACAACCCGGGAACATTGGTTTCCAAGTTGTAATCCACCCAAAGTCCGCCCATTGTGTAGTGCACTGCCGGGTAGATCTTCATCGGCATCTTGTACGGGTTTTCGCCGGTAATCTTTTCGTACATCTCGAAGAGATTGCCGTATTTTTCTTCCACTTCCTTTTCGCCGAGTTCGATGATTCTTTCCTTATTCGCGTGGTGTTCGCCGATCGAGTTGGCTTTCGATTTGCCGTAACGCTCAATGGCAGAGGTAAAATCGAGGAACACGCCGAGCCCCGTTGGCACCACGCCCAGCCCTTCGTCGCAGGCGACTTTCGCTGCCCTGGAAGCCACGTCGCGCGGCACTAAATTCCCAAACGCCGGATAACGACGCTCTAAGAAATAATCGCGGTCGGCTTCGGCTATTTCCGTGGCATTTTTTTTGCCTTCCCGGATGGCCTGTGCGTCTTCTTTTTTCTTTGGAACCCAAACCCTGCCGTCGTTGCGGAGGCTTTCCGACATCAGGGTGAGTTTCGACTGGTATTCGCCGTACTGCGGAATGCAGGTCGGGTGGATTTGCGTAAAGCAGGGATTGGCCATGTAGGCGCCCCGGCGCACGGCGCGCCAGGCTGCCGTCACGTTGCAGGTCATGGCGTTGGTGGAAAGGTAGAACACGTTGCCGTAGCCGCCGGTAGCCAACACGACCGCGTGGGCGCCGAAACGTTCTAACTTGCCGGTCACCAAATTGCGGGCGATGATGCCGCGAGTTTTTCCGTCCACCAGCACTACGTCGAGCATTTCGTGGCGATTGTACATCTCTACGCTGCCCAGCGCAATCTGGCGCGAAAGGGATTGGTAAGCGCCGATCAGCAATTGCTGGCCCGTCTGACCTCGCGCGTAAAAAGTGCGGCTCACCTGCACCCCACCAAAAGAGCGGTTTTCAAGCAACCCGCCGTATTCCCGGGCAAAAGGCACGCCTTGCGCCACGGCCTGGTCTATGATGGCCGCGCTCACTTCTGCCAGGCGGTAAACGTTGCCTTCGCGTGACCGGTAGTCGCCCCCTTTGATGGTATCATAAAACAAACGCCACGTGCTGTCGCCGTCGTTGCGGTAGTTTTTAGCAGCGTTGATCCCGCCTTGTGCGGCAATGCTGTGTGCGCGGCGCGGACTGTCGTGGAAAGTAAAGCACTTAACCGCGTAGCCCAATTCGCCCAGAGAAGCAGCGGCAGCAGCGCCGGCAAGCCCGGTGCCCACCACGATGATTTCGATGTTGCGTTTGTTGTTGGGTGCCACCAAAGGCATCGAAGATTTATATTGCGTCCATTTTTCGGTTAATGGCCCGGCAGGTATTTTGCCATCAAGCGTCATAGTCCAGCGTTTTTAAAGTACATGTACAAAGGAATGAGCGCAAACAGCGCCGGAACAATCACGGAGTAGATTTTTCCAATCGCCCTGATCAGCGGCGAATATTTCCGATGATTCAACCCCAGGGTTTGGAAAGCGCTTTGAAAGCCGTGCCAGAGGTGGAAAGCGATTACAACCATCGAAACGACATAAAAGATGACGAAGCCAGGGTTCATATAGGTCGCTTTCACCGCTGTGTAAAGGTCGGCCACTGCCACGCCGTCGTAATTTTTGCTTTCTAAGGTGCCCATTTTCATTTGCAGCCAAAACTGATAAAGGTGGATCATCAGGAAAACAAAAATGATGGTGCCGAGCCAGCCCATATTGCTTGCAGCGCGTGCGTTGGTGTTTGTTGCGCGGGTCACCTTGACGGTGTATCCCTGCGGGCCTCGGGCGGCTACATTTTTACGCCAGATTATCCAACCCTGCACCGCGTGGATGAGGATGAAGGCGTACAAGCCGTAGGAAAGGACTTTGATTGGCGTAAAAGAGGTCATAAAGAGGGCGTAAAGATTGAACTTTTCGCCTTCGTCGCTGTATAGCAACTGCAAATTGCCGAGTAGGTGAATCACCAAAAACAGGATCAGAAACAAGCCGGTGAGGCTCATGATCAGTTTTCGCCCGATGGAGGATGTTAGAAAATTCGTAAACCAATTCATGTTTTTACGTTTTGTTGCGATTCGAATGCAGGGTTTGTGGCGGCAAAATCTTAATCCTTAGATAAGATGTTCGAGCTTCCTCACTAACTTTGCGCCACCCGGAATGCGATCGCGTGCAAATCTACCGTAATAAGCGCATTCGGCCAACGGCAGTTCAGCGGAAACTAAAACTCTTGAATTATTTAGAATCAATCAAAATAAATGAGCGATAACATGAATTTCGCAGCCTTTCTGGGGAAATTCCCGGAAGTGCGCCTGCCCGTCATCCTGAACGACGAAATTCACCACGATTTCAGCCGGCACAACGACCCGCTGCCGGGCCTGATGATTGAGCGCTTCATCGCACCCTTAGAAACTGAACCAATTGACGAACTGACGGAATTTATCGCTTGTTTTAAAATACCAGAGACGGGCGAATTCCACGCAGTGGTGTATTGGAAAGCGGCGCTGTTGAATTACCAGTACGTCTTAGCCACGTTCACCAAAACCGGCCTGCTGGTAGACAAACGCGTCATCGCTGGCCTTGTTTCAGATGGCAAAACGCTGGTAACCTCTGTTGCTACGATAGACGAAGACTGGGGCATCCACATTGTTACCGGGCATGCGGATGCTGCCTCCACGCACTTGTATGACGCTTCTCAAAGCAAAATATCGGAGTTGGAGTTGCTGCCGGAGGGGGTGATCATGGAGGTATGAAGATTTAGTGATTTGAAGATTTGGCGATTTGAAGATGGGGCTTTCGTTACTGATGATAGTTGTCGTTGGAACTGTGCAGTGCGGCTGCCATTGGGCTACCTGGATTTTTGTCCCATCACGTATGTCATTCCCGCAGGGAATTTGCGACATAACGTCCAGCTACATGTTTTTTGTAGATTCTTTGGGGAAGGGACACGGAAAGCGACATCCTGAATAATTCGTATAGATTTTGCCTCAAAAGCTTTTCTCTTGTTGCTGATTCCCTGGCGGGAATGACAAATCAACAGCAGGGCTTACAAATCGTTTAACGAAACCACGCTGCATCCCAAAACCCACCAATAACCAGTAATAAATAAACCCCCAAGTCCTTAATTAGTGCCTGTCTTTTTAGCCGGGTGTCTGCTCTTTAGCGTTCCAGAACAAGGCGTGTTTCGACCCAAAAACGGGAGTTTACTCGCGTAAATGACCGATTTTGGGGCGAAACAAAACGCGGTTATCGGACTACAAAGACAGACACTAATTAAAATCCGTTTCCTCCTCCACCGGCGGCTCAGGCGGGGTCTTTTCCACCGGACAACCGGCAGGGCGCTCCTGCACCAGATAGAGACTGACCTGCTCGCCCATGCGCAGCATCTGGTCGGGGACGTAGGCGGGTTCCTGTTTCCAGATGTAGGCCGTGCTGCGGTCTGTCACTTCCCCGTAGATTGTGCCGATGTTCAGGTTCATGCTGCTGATGAGGAAAACTGCTTCTTCGTAAGTTTTACAAACCATGTCCGGTATGGGCACCATGCCGGTGTTTCGTACGCTAACCACAAATTGCAACACGCTACCCTGCGGGATTTTAACGCCCTGCCGGAGGTCTTCATCCGTGATTTTGCGGTCGTCATAAAAGAAGTGCAAAATGGTATTTTCCTGTTGCACGCTGTCAAACTGGCGCTCTTTGATCACCGCCCGGATCTTCATGCTGCGCAATTTCTTTTCGTATTGGTAAAAATTATAATTCCCCACTAAGCTCGGCAACATGACCTCTGGCGGCGTACTGCTGTACATGCTCAGGTAAACCGTCCGGTTTTCTTTGACCCTGGAAAACGGCCTGGGGTCTTGCTGGAAAATTTCGTAAGCCCGCTTGTCGGGATCGAAAACGGAATCAATGATGACAATAGAAAAACTCATACTTTTTGCCTTGCGGGTGGCTTCCCGCAGATCCATACCGATGTAATTCGGCACCTGAAGCGATTCTCCGTGCCGGGTGTACCAGTTCAGCCCCACCGTCACCAGCAGCAAAATGCCGCCTCCGAAAATTACCATCGCCAACAGGTTCATCAGGAAAGGGGCAGAGCCTAAGAAGGTCGCTGCGTTGCCCGCCATGGTGCGGATGCCATATGTGATGTTTTCCCAGGTCGGCGGTTTTTGCGGCAACAGTTCGTATTGCGGCAGTGAAAGGTTGCCGTCTGCGCCAGATTGCGGCTGTAATTCCGATTCCGGCTGTTCCACTGGCCCGGCCATCGGCGCTTCCTGCACGCTGGTCAGCCATTGTTCCGGAATGCTGTCTGTGGGGGCTTGCGAGGCGGCAACCGGAATGACGGGTTTTCCGCTTTCGCGCAATTTTTTTTCAAACCCAAACTCCAGAATCTGATCAATGAATTCATAAGGTTTGTAGCCATTGATCGCCGCCTGATGGAAAATACAGGTGGCAGGCGTCATGCCCGGCAGCGAATTGGCTTCAATCACGACGGTTTCCGCGCGGTCGTCCTCGTAAATGCGCACAAAAGCGTCAATGCGCGCATAACCCTGGATGTCTAAAATGCGGGCCGCTTTTTCCAGCGCTTCTTTCACTTGCGCAGCAATGGTTTCGTAGCGTTTGTGGTCGGTGGAAAACCTTGCAGGGGTAATGTTTTGCCCTTCGCCGGCTAAGAATTTTTCTTCCAGCGACAACACTTCCCCGCTGGCCAAAGTCTCCGAAGGCTCAAAAACTTCGTAGCGCAGGGTGCCGTCGGCATTAAAATGCGTGAGCAACCCGCCGGTCACTTCCAGAAAATGGGAAGCGCCGTTGGCTTTGACGAGGCTTTCAAACAGGATTTCCTGCTTGCGCGGAAACTCCTCTTTTTGCTTGAGATGCAAGACCCGGCGCGCTTCTTCGCCTTCCTGGCCGTCAGGTCGGAATATCAGGCGGGTATAAGCTTCGAGTTCAGCGCGGTGGTCAATGACCTTCACCGCTGAACTGCACCCGTCGTCAACCGGTTTGGCCACCACCGGATAGCCGAACATCGTTTCGATGCGGTTGAAAAAATCCATCGAATTGGCCTCGTATTCCGCTTTTTTCACCAGCAATTGCTGCGCGATGGGGAAGCCGTTTTTCTTCAGCGTCTGCAACGTGCGGAATTTGTCTATCGTAATGCTGGACGACCGCACCCCGGAACCGTTGTAGGGAATGCCTTTGGCGTCCAACTGCATTTGCACCTGACCATCTTCGCCCGGTCTGCCGTGCAGGGCTACAAAAACGCCGTCCACAACCTGTTTTAAATCATCAAAACTGAGGCGCTTGGGCGCAAAAATCACATCGCGCGAAGCATATTTCCCCGTGATGTCGGCGCATTGTATTTTAATGGCTTCCACAACCGGATGGAGTTTCCAGTGCAGGATTTTATCGCGGATGTCGTCGGCATTGTCCTTTAACATCAGGTTGATGGGGATCTGCCAGAGTTCGTAGTTTTTTTCGTCGCCACTCAGGAAAACCGGGATAGGCTCGTATTTGTCGGAACTGGCCAATTTTTCAAAAATATTTCGACCGCTTTCTACCGAAATGTGCCGCTCGAAGGAGTAGCCACCCATGATGACGGCAATGCGTTTGCGCTGGGTAGCCGTGGCTTTCAACGTTGCAATCTGCTCATCTAAGCGATCCATCAATTTGCGGAAGCCATCCTGACCGGGTTGCTCAGCTAATCGTTCCTGTAGGGAAGCCCGGATGATGTACGTCAGGAATTGAGAAGGGTTGAGGCCAATTTCGGCAGCCTGGTGGAAAAAGAAAGACGAAGGCAACATGCCCGATGTCGTATTCGGATCGTTCAGAATGATGCTCCCGTCGGGTTTGATGAAGCCGTCAATGCGCGCATATACGTGGAATCCGAGGGTGTGAAACAGCCGCTCGCATTCAGCGCGGATGGCGTTGATGTCCAACTCCCCAAGGTCAATCGGCGTTATTTTGCGCGACAGGCCGGGCAGGTATTTCGAGCGGTAATCGTAAACTTCCGAGCCTTTGACGATTTCCGTCGGAGGCAAGGCCACCGCGCTGCCGTCTTCTTTGCGGATGACAATGCAGGAAAATTCTTTGCCGTGGATAAAGGCTTCAAGGAGCACCTGGCTTTCGTCGTCGTGGCTTTCCAGCATAAAAGCGCCGCCTTCTTGTTGCAGGGTTTCCGCTGTGCTGTCTAAATATTGGAGTATGGCTTCCGGATGGTAAATGACTTTTTGCTCCTGCGGGGTGGCCACCAACATCGGGAAACCGAGGCCGTCGCGGATGTCTGTGAGCAGCCGCACGTATTCAACCCGTTCGAAGGCATCGCGATCCGTCCATTCGCTTGCCGGGATGATTTCCCGAAAAAACGCGCTGTTCACCGCATTTTCAAACTCTTCTAATCCGCCTTCTTCTGCCACGATGGACACGCCGATGGACGACCCCTGGTTGGCCGGTCTGATGACGATTGGAAAACCGACGGTTTGAATGGCGCGGCTGTACATTTCCTCAACGTTTGCCTGTTTCCAGACTTCGCGGTCGAGTACCATAATTGGCGGACTGGCGAACCCGTGTTGCGGCATCATCGCTTTCTGAACGGCTTTGTCCATGCCCAACTGGCTGGGGCTGACCCCGCTGCCGGTGTACGGAATGCGCAATGCTTCGAGTTCGCGCTGGATCTGACCGTCTTCGCCGTATTCACCGTGCAGGGCTAAGAAGGCAATATCTATGAGTTTGGGCAGTTCGGAGGGTTGCAGCTTACGCCCGACTTTGGCGATCAGCGCTTCTTGCGTGGGCGCGCTCAACTGGCCGAGGCTTTCCGCGTAGATTTGAAAATTGTTAGGCGACGGCGGCAGCAGGTCCACCGGCGGGTAAAAGTCGCGGATGCTGCCCTTGTAAATGTACTGCCAGTCGAGCAAAATAAAGTTGCGCAGGCTGTCTACGAAAATGGGAACGGGCTCGTAGAGCGCTTTATTCAGGTTGTCATACACGGTGCGCCCGCCTGCGAAGGAGATTTCCCGTTCGCGGGAGGTGCCACCAAAAAAAATGCCAACTTTGATTTTCATAGTACGATGCTGCGCCTGTGGGCGGTTGATTTGTTTTTAACGCCGCAAATTTAGTGTAAATTGGAGAAGTATTTAGTGTCTGTTTTTATCGTCCGATAGCTGCGTTATGCAAAGGCTCAAAATTGGTCATTTACGCGAGTAAACTCCCACTTTTGGGCCTTCGCATGCCTTGCTCTCGAACGCTAAAGAACAGACACTCGAATATTTATTGATGATTGACGATTACATGATTGGTAATTGATGATGGAGCAACCCCGCAAACACGAAATGAGTAGGCATTCCACCTCATCAATCCTCATTTTTCAATCATCTATCATCAATCAATCCTTGTCTTCAGAGCATCCCGAATATTAAAGCAGCCAAAGCGCCGCCAGCCAAAGGTCCGGCCACAGGCACCCAGCTGTACTTCCAGTTGCTGCCGGCGTTTCCTTTTATGGGCAAAAGGGCGTGTATGATCCGCGGACCAAGGTCTCTCGCCGGATTGATGGCGTAGCCTGTGGGGCCGCCCAAGCCCAGGCCAATGCCGAGTACGAGCAACGCAACGGGCAGGGCGTCTAATGCGCCGAGGCTGGCTTGCGGCGCAGCAATGTGCAGCACTCCAAAAATCAGGACAAATGTGCCAATCACTTCGGTCAGGAAATTATAAAAAGGATTTGAAATAGCCGGTGCCGTACAAAAAGTAGCCTGAATAATTCCGGCATCGTCGGTGGCGTCGTAGTGTTTTTTGTAGGCCATCCACACGAGCATGGCACCGATCATAGCCCCGATCAATTGCGCTGCTACATAAACAGGCACGTCTGCCCAGGAAAACTTCCCGGCAATGGCTAAGGCAACTGTTACTGCCGGGTTGAGGTGTGCGCCGCTGCTGCCCGCTGCCACATAAACGGCCACAAACACCGCCATGGCCCAGCCCAGCGTGATGACCACCCACCCGCCGTGGTTGCCTTTGGAATCTTTGAGCAGGACATTAGCGACGACGCCGTTTCCGAGCAGGATGAGGATGGCGGTGCCGATCAGTTCGCCGAGGAAGGAAGATATCATTATTCCGGGTTTTAGAGCTTGATTGGATTTCCGTCAATCGGCTACGGTCGGCAAATTTTATTTTATACTGCGTTGATTTTTTTCACCATAGCTGCCGGCTATGTCTGCAAAAACCGCCTTGTCTAAAATAAAATTTCCTCGCCCTCGCTCAATCACGAAAACCCGATCAAACTCTTGGGTATTAAAAAAAATAACGGGAACAATAATAGCAAGTTTTTCAGGAATTTAGCTTTTTAACTCAATGAACGCATGAAACTCAATCTCTCTGTGGCTGGCAGCCCTGTTATACGACCTATGTCAACCAAGTTCACCGCGTTCTATCGCCCATCGTTTACAACAAATCCAAACAATTAAATCAGGAAGTTGGAGTTTATGTGCTACACGACGAAGTGTGCGACCTCTGGATTCCGGATGTGCGCGAACCGGACGGGGAAATGAAAATGCTCTATCACCCACTGTGGATTATCTTAGACTCCCGCAATGAAACCTATTACCGACCCTTAATGATTGTGTTGAATCACAAGGCTTCGATGCCGGAAAGTGACGATTGAGGTCACTCATACCGCAGCGCTCCTTATAATGTTGATGG